>ONSH01000020.1 GCA_900320435.1 uncultured Prevotellaceae bacterium | reverse complement strand
ATCAGACTGCTGCCGAAGTTGACGTAGGCCGTGCGCAGCTGGGTGTAGTTGTCCAGCTCGCTGGCGGTGAAGACGTGGTGGTCGGCGCTCACCAGCTGGTGGTCATAGGCGATTTCGATAATGTCGTCGATTTGTCCGGCGTAGACCAAATGGTCGCCGCCCATGACGGGCTCATCCTCCGTGACGGGCATTTGCATGTCGTCGTAGTGATACATCTTGATGAGGCTGCCGCCCTTGACGTGATACAGGCCGGCCTCGGCCAGCGTCATGCCGATATACGGGTTGTCCGAGGGCACGCGCAGTTCCACGGTGTATTCTCCTGTTGATTCGAAGGCGCTTTCGGGCGCTTTGCGGTCGGGTAGCAAGCGTTGCATGGCGATGACCGACAGCACGCCGACGGCCAGACAAAACAGGCCCGGGATGGTGGTTGCCAGGATGTTCATAGCCACGCCGGTGTTCTCTTCATACAGACCGCTGATGATGAGGTTGGGCGGTGTGCCGATGATGGTGCACACTCCGCCCATGCCCGAGGCGTAGCTCAGGGGGATGAGCAACTTGGAGGGCGCCACGCCGAGCTTCTTCGACCACATCTTCACGATGCCGACGAAGAGCGACACCACCGTGGTGTTGCTCAGGAAGGAGCTCAGCGCTGCCACGGGCAGCATCAGTCGTGTCACGGCCTTGGAGTAGCTGTCGGGCGTGCCAAGCAGGAATTTCACTATCCACTGCAGCACACCGGTGTGGGTCAGTCCGGCCACCACGACGAAGAGCACGCCGACGGTGATGACGGAGGTGCTGCTGAATCCCGAGAAGGCTTCTTTGGCGTCGAGCACACCGGTGACGAAGAGTATGCCGATGGCTCCGAGAAAAGCCACATCGCTGCGACACTTGGTCAGCAGCAGCGTAGAGAAAAGCCCCAGCACTGTTGCTATCGTGATCCAGGCGTCTATGCTAAAACCTAAAAACATTGCTTTGTTGTTTTATTGTCAAGGCATGTTATTTTTCATCGTGAGCACTCATGTTCTTGATAAACAGATCGACAAGATGTTTCGTGATGTAGGTATGCCTGACGGCATGGCGCGCCTTGTCTGCCAATGAATTCTTATCATCGGACGGCTTATCCTTCTCTGCCTCTGCTGCAGCCACTTGCTGCTCGCGCCGATCAATCTTGACACGGAAGCCCTCTGAAACGTGGTTATAAAAAAACGTATAGCTGGGCACGGCAGTTTTCATAATATAAGGCGTGAGGAAGGTGGTCACCACACTGGATGCCACGATGATAGGGTAGATGACAGGATTGAGAACCCCCAAGCTTGTACCCAGCGAAGCGATGATGAACGAGAACTCACCAATCTGGACGAATGAGAAGCTGGTCAGCATGGAGTCACGCATCGTCTGACCGCCCCACCAGCAACCCAAGGTGCCAAAGAGAATCATTCCGATGATAACTACCAGGCTGACATAGACGATGTTCAGCCAGTATTCCGTCAATGAAGCCGGTTCAATCAGCATACCCACAGAGATGAAGAAGATGGCAGCAAAGACATTCTTCAGCGGTGTCATCAGTTTTTCGATACGATGCGACTCTGCTGTTTCGGCAAGGATAGAGCCCATGACAAAAGCACCGAGTGCACTGCTGAACCCTGCTTCTTCTGCCGTCAGCACCATGCCCAGGCACAGACCCAGGGCGAGGATGATCAGCGTCTCGTCATTCAGATGCTTTTTGATCAAGCGTATCAGCGTCGGGATAATCAGTATACCGCAGATGAACCATGCCGCGAGCGTAATGGCCAGATTGACAACCTTGCCAGCCAGTTCGGCACCTTCGAACTGATGGCGGATGGCAATACTGGACAGCAGTACCATCAGTACCACAGCCACCACATCCTCCACGATAAGGATGCTGGTCGCTCCCTTGACGAAACGCTCCTTTCTCCAACCAGCCTCGTCAATGGCCTTCATCACGATAGTGGTGCTCGACATACAAAGCATGCCCGCCAGAAACAGGGAGTTGACCATGTCAAGTTTAGCATCCACTCCCACGGCATAGCCCAAGATCATCATGCCCGCGATGATTGTCAACGCTCCTATAGCAGCCACCTTGCCGCTGCTGATGAGGTTCTTTAGACGGAACTCCAGACCGATGCAGAACAATACAAACAACACGCCGATGTCGCCCCATGCCTTCACGTTGTCCGCATTCACAAGGGACTTGCCAAACAGATGAGGACCGACCAAGACGCCTGCGACGATGTAGCCCAGCACCACCGGCTGCTTTAGTAACTTGAACAGAATGCTGACTACAGCCGCCGTAATCATCAAAACGTATAAATCTTGTACCATATTTATATTTATAGCCTGTATGTATTAACCGTTTGGCTTTTGGCTTAGCGAGAATGCTTACGTTTTGAATACTTCTTCGCCGTCCACGACGGTGGCAACGAGTTTAGCCTTGCCTACCTGCTCAATGTCGTCGTGCAGGAAGTCGGTGTCGAACACCGTCATGTTGGCAATCTTGCCAAACTCTATAGAGCCCATGCGATGCTCCTGACGGAATTGGCGGGCCACATTGATGGTCATGGCACGCAGCGACTGCTCGCGGGTGATGGCCTCCTTTACATTGCGAGGCGTGCTGTTAAACATTCCGTCAGGATAAACACGCTTCTCTGCAGCATAGAAGCTGAGCTTAATATCTATCATCGGCGAAACAGGATAGTCAGAATGGAACACCACATTGGCTCCGGCGTCAAAGAACGACTTGATAGGGTAGGCTTGATTGGTCAGTTCCTCACCTACATAAGATATCTCCTGTTCATAGTTGCCGGGAGCCTTAGGCGTCCATAGCGGCGGAACAGCCGGTACGGAATTGGTTGCACCCATGCGCTTCACATCCTCATCGGTCACAAAGTGCAGATGGGCAAGCACATTGCGTTGGTCAAGGTCGCCTGTAATCTTCTCGGCATCCGCTATGCAGCCCAGCATGAAGTGTGTGGCACCGCCTCCCTCAGAGTGCACGTGAACAGACATTCCCTCCTTGTCGGCCTCAACAATCAGTTGCACCATCTTGTCGTGGTCGTTGAAACGCTCCGCGCCATGATAGCCTGGCGTGTCAAGATAATCCTGGTTCTGCCACGCAGTATGCGCCTCGGTCACACCATCCAAGAATGCTTTGGCACCTACGATGCGGAAATACTCACCGCTCAGCTCGGCACGCTCTGCTGCGATGCGTGCGATGGCTGCGCAGGGGTCGTCATAATTATCTGTGACATACATATAGGCATATGTGCGCAGCTTCAGCTTGCCTTCCTTCTCAAGTTCATAGTATGCCTTCGGAGCATCGGGATGCACGATATCTGCGCCAGCATCGCCAACGGCAGTAAAGCCTGACTTGAAGGCAAACTCCTGCCAAGAGAGCAGATATTCCTTGATATCCTCTACAGAAGCGGGCAACTTTGGCACCACTTCGAACACAGGACCTTCGCAAATATAACCGTTGGGTTCGCCGTTCTCGTCAACGTGCATCAAGTCATAACCCCATTTCCTGGCAGCTTCGGCATCGAAGCCGGCCCACTCCAGTGCCTTGCTGTTGAGTAGCATGGCGTGTCCGCTGGCAGTCTGCATGAGTAGCGGCTTGTCAGAGCAGATTTCGTCCAAATAGGCCTTCGTTACGGGTTGCTCATCCTCCACCCATCCGGCAGCGACGTAGAAGTCGCGGTGCTGGTTCTTCGCAATGAAGTCCTTCAGTATCTCGCGGTATTTGGCAAAGTCTGGTTTTAGTCCGATTTGTGCGAGGTTAGCCTGTCCGATGAAGCGGTAACCGGCTAAATGACCGTGGCAGTGTGACTCCATGAAACCGGGATAGATGAAGTTCTCGCCGTAGTCCAGTACCTTTGCTTCCTTACAGGCGAGTCGCCTTGCTTCCTCTTCGTTGCCGATATAGGCAAATACGCCGTCCTTCACTAATGCAGCCTTGGCAAAGGGCCTCTTTTCATCAACCGTGATGATGTTGCCGAGAATGATTGTCTGTTGCATCTTATGATTACGTTAGGGTATTTTATGTTATCGATTCGTTTTCGCTGCGTCACTGCAGTGTGTAATTCGTGCCCCTGGTCATGCCCCTGGTGAAGAGAATGAACTCCGTGATCCAGGCGTCTATGCTAAAACCTAAAAACATTATTGAATCAATTCTCTTTCTCTGTTGTGGATATAGAGGCCCTTGCGGACGGGCTTTCTGTTATATCTGCGACCGGAGAGGTCGTACCACGCGTCATCATCCGTTGAGCCATTAACCGTGACCCCGGAATCATTAACCGTTTCAATGCCTTCGGGATTATCGCTTCCGTGGTAGAAGAGGCGGAAGTGGTGGACGGCGGTCCAGTCGTCGCTCACGCCGACCTCTTTGCAGAGTCCGATGTTGAGCACACCGTCCGTGTTCTTCCAATTGTCCACGGTGAGTCTGTTGACGGTCTCGGAGGGCAAGTAGCGGTTGCGGACGGTGAAGGCGGCGCCTGCGGCCTCATGGTCCACGGGGACAAACTTACCCTTGACATAGGCATACCATTCTCCTGCCGACGACGTGCGGTTGGCGCCGAGCGACACAGGAGCGATGGGCTGCATCTTCTCGTTGATGAAGAGTTGGGCGTTCACTTCGGTGACGTCGCTGTTCTCCTTGGGGCCGTTGCGGTAGAAGGCCTGCGTCTCCAGACGGTAGCATCCGGAGGGCATGCCGGGCAGTGTCTGCTGCAAAAGGAAGGTGCAGTCGCGCAGCTCCAGACAGTCGTAGCCCACCGAACCCGAATAGCCGGCTTTGCCCGTGACGAGTGTCCAGTTTGCGATGTCGTCGCTGAAGTCCGCGTTGATGAGCAGGTGTGTGATGTCGGCAAACTCCGTGCGGAGCTGTCGGGCGTCAGCGGTCAGGTAACCGTTGGTGAAGGCCCGCACGTCGGTGATGGCGGCGGGAATTTGCTCGTCTGTGTGCTCACCGTCAAGCCAGTCGGCCGTAGCTTCTTCGAAAGCTTTGTTGTAGGCGGCCTCTGCCTCAGTGTCGGCCTGCGGATGGTCGGTGGCGAGACGTTGTGAGCGCTCCAGGGCTTCGCCCAGCTGCTTGTAGGCCTCCACGGAGGGGCGGGCGGCGTCGCAGGCAGAAGCCAGCGCACTGAGGGCTGCGTCAATGTCGGCGGCGCTGCCACTGACCATCACGGCACGCGTTTCGTCCATGCTATGCTGCAGCGAGGCGCGCACCTCCTTGTTCATGGGCTGCATCAGTAAGTCCATGGCCTCGGTGAATCCGGCATAGCCGAGCCCCCGGATGTCGGCGGCGTCCAGCACCTTGTTGTAGAGTCGCACATCAGACATCGACCCCTTCAGCAGGGCGTCGGTTGAGAACATCGAGCGTCCGAGATAGGCGAGTGAGGCGGGCACGTCATCCGGACGTAAGGTGACGGAGGAAGAAGAGGCGTTGAGGCTGCCGTTGATGTAGATGCGGGCACCGCCTTCGCCGAGTGTCACGGCGACATGGCTCCACTGCCCCGAGGTGAGTCTGCGGCTGGCATTGACGCCCTGTTTCACGCCGTCTTTGCATATCTCGAATCGCATGACGCTGCCGTTGGAGGTCGTGAGCATGACATAGTTTTCCGTGTCGCGGCCAAAGTCGAAGATACGCTGCCATGCTGTTGTAGACGCGGGCTTCACCCAGGCACTGAAGGTCATCTCGTGCATGTTGGCAACGTTGTAAGGCAGGCTGATGCTGCCGTTGCCGTCGAACACGGCGCAGGGATGCGTCTCGCCGGCGTTGTGGGTGATGCCGTTGCCCGAAGCATTGAGGCGGTTCTCGCCCGCGTCGTTGAGATTCTCACCCATGGGCCATGAACCCACCAGCCCGGAGGCATCCGTCGTCGCGGCCGTCACTTCCCCGGAGGGTTCGCTCAGATTCCACGCAGCATCCACGGCGCGGATGCGGTAACGGTAGTTGTGACCTTTTATGCAGTAGTTGTCGATGAGGGAGGCACCGCCCACCTGTCGGCCCACGGTCTCCCACAAGCCGGTGGTCTCGTCGCAGCGATAGACCATGTAGCCCAAGAGGTCGCTCTCGCTGTTGGGCATCCACATGAGTTCAATGCTGCCCGAACGGCCCCGGGCTTTGAGGTTGAGGGGCGCGGCGGGCGCCGTTGTCTCCACCGTGGCATTGGCGGGCACAAAGCGCCAGAGTTGGCGGTCGCTGCCGGTGCGTGCCCATTGACACACGGCACTCGGTGTGGCATCCGTGTTGTTGCTGCTGCCCTCCAGAGAGAGGCCGCTGTCGTAGTTGGTGATGACATACCATCCGTCGCCTTTATAGCGCAGATGCCAGCGTTCGCATTCGTTGCCGCTACCAGGGTAGCTCTGCACTTTGGCGCCGTTGTCGCCTGCATATTTGAGTGCGTCCAGATAATACGAAGGGTTGGCGGAGCAGGCAATGGTGACGTGGGCAAAGTCGGCGGCGTCGCGCATGCCCAAAGGCTTCACCGTCCAGGTCTGCAGAGCGGTAGCGGACTCCCGGGCTTGGGAGATGTTGCCGCCCGAAGCGGAGGAGACGGTGAGCAGACGTCCTGTAGCCTTGTTCACAATTTTGAAATCGCCGTTGATGGGCCCCACGGGGACTTCCTCTCCGTAGGTGATTTCGATGACATACTCCGAATTGGTCTGCCCGGTCTGATAGCCTGTACCGCCCGGGGTGGCTTTGGTGTAGTCGTAGTAGGGGCCGTAGCCGTCGTAGTAGGCCAGACGGTCTTGCGAGACAAAAGTGTAGGCCGACTCGGTGGCCTGGCGCTCCGAGGTGCCCAGGAAAGCTTCGGCCAGCTGCTCCGAATTGCGGCGGAATACGGCGGCCGAGGTCCACGCCTGGCGGTTCTCTGCATAACCTATGCGCATACCGTCGTTGCTGGCGCGCCCCAGTTCAGCGCGCGTATAGCTGCCGAAGTCCGACCACCAGATGCCGTCGCTCATGCCGTAGTTCATGCCGATGAGGGCGTCGTTGATGTTGTGCATCTCGTCGCCGGCAGATTTCTTTCCCGCAGTCCTCACGGCATCGTAGAAGCCGGCGAAATTGTCAAATGTGCCGGCGAGCTGATGGGTGTTGCCGATTTGCACGGCATTTTTCATGGTGTTCCACCAGGATTTGCCGTAGTCGCAGTTGAGGGTGTTGGGGCCTGTCAGGTCAATGTCCTTTGTCACGTCGTTGGCTCTGATGAGTTGCGCTACGCTCACCATTCCCGACACCGTCGGCGCGTTGTTGGGACTGTAGTCCGGCTCGTTGAACGGGGAGATGGCCGTGACGGTGTAGCCCTTGGCCTGCAGATAGGTCACGCCGAGCGCGATGTCCTGCACGAAAGCCGTGCTGTAGGAACTCTGCCATTTCGTCTCACTGGTGTTGCCGGCCAGAAGGTAGAGCGTTTTCACGCCTGATTTCTCCAGCCAGCTCAGCTGCAGGTCGAAGTTGTCCTTCTGCTCCTGTGAGAGTTCCGTGTAGCTCCCCGACACGCGCGGGTTGATGGTGACACGGCCAAGGGAGACGCACTCCTGCATGTGGTTGGTGGCGCGCAAAGGCCACCACGACCACTGCCACGCTGTGTCGATGCCCCAACGCACAGGTTGCGACACACCGGCCTCGCTGAGGTTGTAGGGCACTATAACGCCCGGCTCTCCGGCAGTCAGTGCATCGCTGGCTGCCCATTGGGCCGAAACAGGACGGGAGACGGCAATCAACAGGATAATGAGGATTTTACGCATGTCTTTTATTTTTTTTTTGCGACAAATATACGGAAATTAATCGAAAATTGAAGATTGAAAACAGAAAAGTTTCAAATATGTTAAAAGTATTGTGATTTTTGCTTTTCCGTGGCTGAGACAATATTTTTTTTTATATCTTTGCACTGCAAAAGTATCACAATCACACAAAAAAACATCAATCCCTTTATTCCATGAAAAAAACCTTTCTTCTGACCCTGGTCGCGCTGCTGACGCTCGTTGCCGCAGCGCAACAGCAGCAGGGGCAGCGCAACATGCGCCGGGGCTACACCACCACTGTACTGGTACATGACCCCGTGATGGCTTGGGAGGACGGCGTGTGCTACCTTTACGGCACCGGCAACAACCTCCAGCAGATGACCTCCGAGGACATGATTCAGTGGCAGTATGCCAACTCCGTGCTCAAGCAGACGCCCGAGTGGATCGGCAAGCACATCAAGGGCTTTGGCAGCCACATCTGGGCTCCCGACATCGTTAAAGGCAACGACGGCCTCTGGCACCTCTACTACAGCGGCTCGGCCTTCGGCAAGAACACCAGCGTCATCGGTCACGCCCAGGCCACTTCGCTTAAGAAGGGCGACTGGACAGATACGGGCCTTGTGGTGGAGAGTGTAAAGAAGGATCGCTTCAACGCCATCGACCCCGCCGTGGTCCTTGACGACGAGGGTACGCCATGGATGGCCTTCGGCTCCTTCTGGGACGGCATACAGCTCATCCGTCTGAAGAAGGATATGCACACGGTGGACAAGAGCTTCAAGCAGCAGACCATCGCTTCGCGCCCCAAGACCACGCCGGTGGACTCGCTCGCTCCCGTGGAGCCGGGCAGCAAGGCCATTGAGGCTCCGTTCATCTACAAGCGCGAGGGGTGGTACTACCTCTTCGTGTCGTGGGACTACTGTTGTCGCGGCGCGCGCAGCAACTATAAGGTGATGGTGGGCCGCTCGAAGAATGTGGCCGGACCTTATCTCGATCAGGATGGTCGCGACCTGGCACAGGGCGGCGGCACGCTCGTCTATAAGGGCGACCGCAACTACGTGGCCGGCGGACACTCCGCAGCCTACCGTATGCCCGACGGGCGTGAAATCTTCATCTGCCACGGCTACGACCGCGAATACGGCGAGAGCCGCCTGGTGCTCAAGTCCATGACCTTTACCGACGGATGGCCCGTCCTTTCCAATATGAAATATCCCAATAGTCCCTACATTAAAGAGCCCTTCGCCCTCTGGCCTTCGGCTCCCGCCGATTGTCGCATCCCTTCTGCCGATTGGCAGGAGCGTGAGGACGACGGCAATCGCTTCAACCGCGTCACCGTGCCCACGATGGAGCTCTTCCCCGCCGTGCAGCAGCCCGGCCCGCGCCGCGGTGTGCAGAAGCGCCGCGCCGTGGTGGTGTGCCCCGGCGGCGCCTATCAGATACTGGCCTACGAGAAGGAAGGGCAGGAGGTGGCCATGTGGTTGCAGCGCCTGGGCTACGACGCCTATGTGCTGGCCTACACCGTACCCGGCAACCGCGAGCAGGCGCTGCGCGACATTCAGAGAGCCGTGCGTGTGGCCCGCAGCAAAGGGGCTGACGAAGTGGGTGTGATCGGCTTCTCTGCCGGCGGCTCGCTTTCGGCTCGTGCCTGCACCCGCTACGACGAGCAGACCTATGAGGCCGTGGACGACATCGACAAGCTCTCTGCACGTCCCGACTTCGGCATTCTCATCTATCCCGCCTATCTTGACGAAGGCGAGGGCGGCACGCTCTCTCCCGAGCTGCGTGTCAACGCCGAGACGCCTCCGATGTTTGTTTTCGGCACGGAGGATGACAAGTTGTATTCAGGCCCATCGTGCATGACCTTTGTGCCGGCCATGCAGAAGGCGGGTGCTCCCGTGGAGCTGCACTATCTGACGAAGGGCGGTCACGGCTACGGCATGCGCCGCGGCGCCGGCCGCGTGTGGCCTACGCTTTGCGAGACCTGGCTGCGCTCCATCCACCAAACAGCGCCCAGCCGCAGATGACGCCGAAGACGTTGGCCCAAAGGTCCATCCACTCTCCGCTGCGTGTGGTGGTGAGAAAGGCCTGAGCCAGCTCCATCAGTCCGCTCCAGGCGGCAACAAAAAGCAACAACAGGACGGTGCGCCCCAACGGGTGCGCCGTCTTGCGTTTACGGTCTTCCCAAAGCACGACAACGGTCCATGTGCCGTACATGAACCAGTGGACCCACTTGTCGGCGAAGCTCACGTCGGTCTCGGGGAATTCCTGCCCGGGCATGAGTGAGAGCACCGTGATGATAATGAGCAAAAGTATTGAAAAACGCATCTTTAACCCTTAACCTTTAACCTTTAACCGTTAACCTTTAACCTTTAACCGTTATTATGATGGAAGATTACGTAGAGAATGACGGGCGCACCGATGATGGGGGTGAGCACGTTGATGGGAATCACGCCGCCTGAAGAGGGGAGCACGCTGACCAGATTGCACAGCAGTGTGAGGCAGGCGCCCGTGAGCATCGCGCCGGGCAGCAGCACGCGGTGGGTGGAGCTGCGCAGCGCCAGACGGGCGATGTGGGGCACGGCCAGGCCCAGAAACGACACGGGGCCGCAGAAGGCCACTGTGGTGGCGGTGAGCAGGCCGGTGGCGCAGAGCAGGAGGGTGCGGGTGCGGGCCACGTCGGTGCCCAGATTGGTGGCGTACATTTCGCCCAGAAGCAGCGTGTCCAGGGGCTTCACCAGCAGCGATGAAGCCAGAAGACCCGCTACGGAGAGCAGGCAGAAGAGGGGCAGCCGGTCCATGCTGACGGCGGAGAAGTTGCCCATACCCCAGACGATGAAGTTGTGGACGCCTTCTTCCGTTGCGCTGAAGTTGAGCAGCTGGATGAGGCTGCCGGTGACGCTGCTGATGATGACACCCGTGATGAGCAGCATGATGTCGCTGCGGAGGATGCGGTTCATCACCAGAAGGAGCATCATGGTGAAGAGTGCGCCGAGCATGGCCGCTGTGACTACGGGGAGGAAGGCGCCGCCTCCGGAGCTGAAAAAGGAGGCGCCCGTGAGCATCACCAGGGCCACACCGAGGTTGGCGCCCGAGTCGATGCCCAGGATGGAGGGGCCGGCCAGAGGGTTGCGGAAGAGCGTCTGCAGCAGCAGGCCGCAGGTGGAGAGTGAGGCGCCGCACAGGGCTGCCGTCAGGGCCTGGGGCACGCGGCCTTCCCATACGATGGCGCGCCACGAGGGGTGGTCCTCCATCCGGTCGCCCAACAGAATGCGCCACGTGGCCTCTGCGGGAATCGAGAGCGAACCCCAGAAGATGTTGGCCAGAAGCAACAGGATGAGGACGCAGAAAAGCGCGATAAAGAAAGTGCGGGTCTTCATGTCGGTGACATTTTCTGCGCAAAAGTACGAAAAAACGTTCGAAAAACAGGCATTTTGCTCGTCCCTGTTGACTTTTTTTGTATATTTGTCGGTGGAAACCAAAAAAGAATACGATTATACCATGAAGAAGATTTTCATTCTCCTGACATTTTTCGTCTCCCTCACGGCTGTGGCCGGAGAGAGCAGTGAGGTCCTCTCGCTCATCGACAAGGTGCAGAGCTACTGGCAGTCGCACAACACGCCCTATTGCCGCGGCTTCTGGGACAACGCCGCCTATTTCACCGGCAACATGGAGGCTTACCGCATGTCGGGCCGTGCCGAGTGGTATCAATATTCCGACCAGTGGTGCCGCCACAACCAGTGGAAGGGCGCCAAGAGCGACAACAAGGCCGAGTGGAAATACAAATGGTACGGCGAGGGTGACGACTTCGTACTCTTCGGCGACTGGCAGATATGTTTCCAGACCTATGTGGACATGTATCATCTCGTGCCCGCCAAATACAAGGTGGCCCGCGCCAAGGAGGTGATGGGCTACGAATGCGACATGGCCGACGACAAGTTTTGGTGGTGGGCCGACGCCCTCTACATGGTGATGCCCGTGATGACCAAGATGTACCGCCTCACCGGAGAGCAGCGCTACCTGGACAAACTCTACGCCAACTTCCTCTGGAGCGACTCGCTCATGTGGGACTGTGAGGCGCAGCTCTACTACCGCGACGGCAAATACATCTGGCCTAAGGTGAAGACCTCCTGCGACGGAGGCAAGAGCTTCTGGGCCCGCGGCGACGGATGGGTGCTGGCCGGCCTGGCCAAAGTCCTGGCCGATCTGCCTGCCGACTGGGCGCCGAGGGAGTTCTTCGCCAAGCGCTTCCGTCAGCTTGCCGAAGGCGTGGCGCGCTGTCAGAGGCCCGATGGCTACTGGAGCCGCTCCATGCTCTGCGAGGGCGACGCCCCCGGTCCCGAGACCTCGGGCACGGCCTTCTTCTGCTACGGTTTGGAGTGGGGCGTGAACCACGGCTACCTCGACCGCGAGGAGTTCGGCCCCGTGATTGAGAAGGCTTGGAAATACCTCAGAGAGACCGCGTTGCAGAGCGACGGCAGCATAGGCTACGTGCAGCCCATCGGCGAGAAGCCCGACCCCACGCGCATCGTGGACGCCCGCTCTCAGGCCCCCTTCGGCACCGGAGCGTGGCTGCTGGCAGCCTGCGAGCGGGTACGCTATGTGGACGGCACGGCCTCAATGGAGACGCGCCCCGGAGCGCCCCGCATTGCTCTCAAGCGCCGCGAGATGACGTTCAGTGTGAGCAATCCCACGGCAGACAACCGCGAAGAGGTGGTGACGCTGTCGGCCGAGAAGGTGTTTGAGCGCCTGGGCATCGGCGGCGGACGTCAGTTCATCGTGCTCGACGGCGACGGCGTGGAGCAGCCCTCCCAGATTGTTTATGACAGCGAGCGCGAAGCCGACGAAATTCTCGTCTATGTTAAGCTGGCCCCCGGCAGCAGCCGGAGTTTCCGCATCGTCACGGGCGAGCCGAAAGCTTACCGCCTCGACGTCAACGGCCGCGTCTATCCCAACCGTGAGGACGACCTCACTTGGGAGAACGATCGCAACGCCTGGCGCTTCTACGGCCCCAAGATGCACGGCAAGGGCGTCACGGGCTTCGACCTCTTCTGCAAAAACCGTCCCGAGCCCGTGCAGGACAAGCTTTATCAGAGCGAGCTGACCTCCTACGGCGTGAACGAGCAGCTGAAGCGTCAGGGGCGCGGCGGCGAGTGGGCTCAGATTCATCGCGACGCCTACACCTACCACCGCAACAGGGGAGAGGGCATGGACGCCTACACCGTGGGCCGCACTTTGGGCGCCGGCGCTCCGGCTCTGATGGCTCAGGACGGCACGCTCTCGCTGCCCGATGTGTGGCAGGAGGCCGAAATTCTGGAGAACGGCCCGCTGCGCTTCACCGTGAAGGAGATCATGTATGAGCGCGACGGCATCCGCGAGACGCGCTATATCTCTCAGGACAAGGGCGACCACATGGCGCTGTGCGAAGTGCGCTACGAAGGCGCAGCGCCCGGCATGAAAGCCGTCTCAGGCATCGTGGTGCACGAGAGTCAGCCCGAGAGTTATATTATCAATAAGAAATGCGGCTACATCGCCTATGCCGACGCCATGGACACGCCCAAGGGGCAGAACGGCCAGCTCTATCTGGCCTGCCTTTATCCCGAGAAAGTGAAGATGACGTACCAGTCCCTGAAGGAGAAGGTGGCCGGCGCCGTCGGCCATGTGTTGGGCATCGACGCTGAGGGTGATGACACGTTCACCTACTGGTTCGGCAGCGGCTGGAGCGGCTACGACGTGCCCAACATGGCCGTGTGGCAGACTCTGCTCGAGAGCAAGGCCCGTGCCCTTAAGACGCCCCTCAAAGTGAGTGTGGAGTAGGGCGTGAGGAAGAAAAATACGCCCCCAAGGCAAATCCGATGCCGTGAGTGTGTCGCCGTCTCGAAAAATTTTTATACCTTTGTGCTCAAATTCATTGCGTATGCATCTTAAAAAGCTGTTTTCCCTGCTTGTGTCGCTTATGGTAGTCTCTTCTGCTGTGGCCCAGCTCAATCTCAAAGATCTCACCGACGGCAAATACCGCCCCGTGAGCCCCGACGGCGTGAACCCCATGGCCGACGGCGAAAGTTATGCCCGCATTGAGGATGACAAGCGCATCGTGCGCTGCAGCTTTAAAGACGGCAAGGTAGAGGAGACGCTCTTCGACGTGGATGACGTCAGAGGCCGTGTGCATATTGACGAAATCGACGACTACATCACCTCACCCAAGGGGGACAACATCCTCATCGAGACCGGGCACGAGCAGATTTACCGCCGTTCGGGCAAGGGCAAATGGTATATCTACAGCATCAAGAACAAGACGCTCGAACCGCTCTCCGACGGCGACAAGCAGGAGCAGCCCCTCTGGAGCCCCGACGGCTACATGGTGGCCTTCGTCAGAGAGGGCAATCTCTTCCTGGTGAAGCTGCTCTTCAACAACTCCGAGAGTCAGATCACCAAGGACGGCGAGATGAACCGTGTCATCAACGGCAAGCCCGACTGGGTCTATGAGGAGGAGTTCGTCTTTACGCGTGCCTTCTGCTTCACGGCCGACGCCAGCATGCTCTGCTGGATTCGTTTCGACGAGAGCAAGGTGCCCCTTTACAGTTTTCCCCTTTACAAGGGGCTCAAGCCCGAGCGTGAGCAATACCTCGCTTACCCCGGATGCTTCGAATACAAATACCCCATGGCCGGTGAGGTCAACAGCACGCCTTCGGTGCACTCCTTTGACATCAAGAGCCGCGTGACGCGCAAGCTGCAGTTGCCTGTGGAGGCCGACGGCTACGTGCCCCGCATCATGCCCACCGAGCAGCCTGAGAAGATTGTCTGCCTGACGCAAAACCGCCATCAGGACCAACTCAGCGTCTATGTCTGCAACCCGCGTTCGACGGAGTGCCGTCTGGTGCTCACCGACGACGTGAAGCCCTACATCGGCGAGACGGTCTACGGCAACTTCCGCGTGGTGAGCGATGGCTTCGTCTATATGAGCGAGAAGAGCGGCACGGCCCAGCTCTATCACTGCAGCATCAATGGCGGCGCACCGCGCGCTCTCACCTCGGGAGAGCAGCCTGTGGTGGATTTCTACGGCTACGACGCCCGCACGGGCAACACCTACTACAGCGCCAAGGACGGCGGCCCGCTGCGTAAGGCCGTCTTCGTGAGCGACAGCAAGGGCAAGGCCAAGAAGCTGAGCCAGCAGGAGGGCGTCAACCATGCCGTATTCTCCGCTAACTATAAGTATTTCTACAACGAGTGGAGCAACCTCGACACCCCGCCCGTCTATTCGCTTTGCGACGGCGGCAACGGCAAGGCGCTCAAAGTCCTGGAGGTCAACAGCGTCCTGCACGACAAGCTCGCCGCGCTGTCTTTGGGCAAGCGTGAGTTCTTCAGCTTCACCACTTCGGAGGGCGTGACGCTCAACGGATGGATGGTGAAGCCGGCCGACTTCAACGCTTCGAAGAAGTATCCCGTCGTGATGTTCCAATATAGCGGCCCCGGCGCACAGCAGGTCATCGACAGCTGGAGTGCCGGCAACTTGGGCGGCTGTCTCTTCGAGCAGTACTTGGCGCAAGAGGGCTTCCTCTGCGTCTGTGTGGACGGTCGCGGCACAGGCGGTCGCGGCGCCCGGTTTGAGAAGCAGACCTACCAGCACCTCGGTCTCCTTGAGGCTAAAGATCAGGTGGAGGCTGCCCTTTGGCTCGGTCAGCAGTCCTACGTGGATAAGAACCGTATCGGCATCTGGGGCTGGAGCTACGGCGGTTACATCACGCTGATGAGCATGTCGGAGGGCCGTCCGGTCTTCGCTGCCGGCGTGGCTGTCGCTCCCGTCACCTGCTATCGCTACTACGACACGATTTACACCGAGCGCTTCATGCGCACCCCGAAGGAGAATCCCGAGGGCTATGGCGACAATCCTATCACGCGCGCTTCCAAGCTCTCGGGCCGTCTGCTTATCTGTCAGGGCACGGCCGACGACAACGTGCACTACCGCAACGTAGCGGAGTATGTCGAGGCGCTCGTGCAGGCCGACAAAGACTTCTATCAGATAGATTTCACCAACCGCAACCACGGCATCTCGGGCGGTAACACGAGGAACTTCCTCTTCCGCCAGATCACCCAGTGGTTCAAAGCGATGTAAACAATATAAGGCAGGAGCGCGTCCTGCCGCCACGGCCCCGTAGCTCAGTTGTATAGAGCATCAGATTCCGGTTCTGAGTGTCATGGGTTAGAGTCCCATCGGGGTCACAAAGGGGGGAGGGGAGCCCCCTTCGATGTCAAACCATAATCTCTTTCCCTCATGAAGACGAAACTGATTGCTTTTTTGATGACAGGCACGGCATTGATGCTGCTGGGCGCCTGCACGGGTCAAAAGAACAACGCCGAGGCCGATGAAGAGGCCGAGGTGCATGCCCCCATGTCTGTGCCCTACAGCGATGTGGAGCACTATTTCCTCAAGAACGGTGCAGAGCTGCCGGCTGATCCGAAGATCGACACTCAGGAGCAGTTTGACAGCCTCTTCGGCGCTGCTGCCGTGATGGGCGATGATGACGATCTGCCCACTCAGGTGGATTTCGAGAACTATTTTGTGATTGCCGTGGCCCTGCCGCCCACGAGCCAGGATGTCGATCTGGAAGACCGTCAGCTCCTGGACGACGGCGAGACGCTGACGTTTGAATACAGTGTGGACCGCGACGACGAGTTCCGCACCTTCGAGACGCAGCCTTTGCTGCTCATTGCCGTGAACCGCCACTACGAGCGCGACACCGTGGTGCTCAGCGAGGTGACCGACGACTGATGCAGATGTCTGACACGCCGACGCCGCTCCGCCTGATTGTCTTTGACTTTGACGGCACACTGGCCGACACGAGCCGCCACATTGTGCTCACCGTGCAACGCACGCAGAAGGCTATGGGCCTCCCCGTGCTCTCGGAGGAGCAGTGTGCGGGCATCATTGGCCTTGTTCTCAAGGACGCCTTCTCCACGCTGCATCCCTCTCTGAGCGATGAGGCGGCCGACGCCTGTGTGGACACCTATCGCCGCATCTTTGCCGAGACGCTGGCGGGATTCCCGCCCAAACCCTTCGACGGTGTGGTGTTGATGTTGGAGCGGCTCCACGGTCGCGGCCTCACCATGGCCATTGCCTCTTCGCGCTCTTCGCGCTCGCTGCGCGCCCTGTGGGCCGACATGCAGATGCCTGTGGAGATGGCCATGATGGTGGGCTCTGAGGACACGGAGCGCCACAAGCCCGACGGGGAGCCCGTGGAGAAGATTTTGGAGGCGCTCGACGTCCCCGCCGCTGCCACGTTGGTGGTGGGCGATATGCCGGTGGACATCCTTATGGGCCACAATGCCGGAGCGCGCACCTGCGGCGTGACCTACGGCAACGCCTCACGCGAACTCCTGGAGAAGGCCGGGGCCGACTTTGTCATTGACGACGCGCTCTCGCTCCTCGGCGTGGTGGAGCGCCTGTGTTGAATGAATCTATTAAAAGGAAACGATATGGACTATTTACCCCAGGATCCGGCCATGATGGTCTCCTCAATCAACATGCTCTTGCGCGATGACGAGTTCGACACGCTGGAGTCGCTGTGCAACTATTTCGACAAGGAGCCCGCTCAGGTGAAGGACTATCTGCGTGAGAACGGCTACATCTACAGTGAGGAGCAGCGCCAGTTCCGCCCTGCGGATTTTGACAAGGAGGCATGATTCCCCGCGACAGCATCGAGACGGCCTATTGCTTCTTCCACCAGAAGTGGCGCGTGTATGAGCACTCCACGCTCGACTGGCAGCGCGACGACATTGAGGTGGCCATTGCCGACTATGTGGACGGCATGAATCCTCTTCTCTATAAAACTATCGGCGATGGCAACGCAGAGTTCCTGCGCGTCCATCGCCGTTTTGCTTCCGATATGGCTCTTGCCTTAGAGCGCTTGGAGCGCCTCTCGGAGGAGTCTTAAAGAGGATATTCCTCGAAGGCGTAGAGCACGGTGGAGAGATAGCGCTCACCCGTGTCGGGCAGCAGCACCACCACATTCTTCCCTTTGTTTTCGGGGCGGGCAGCCACCTGTGCGGCGGCCCAGAGTGCGGCGCCGGAGGAGATGCCCACGAGGAGCCCTTCCTGCTGTGCGGCCTGGCGACCGGTGAGGATGGCGTCATCGTCGGCCACGTCGATCACTTCGTCCACCACGGAGGCGTCGTAGTTGCCGGGCACGAAGCCTGCGCCGATGCCCTGTATCTTGTGTGCGCCGGCTGGCTTGCCGTTGAGCACGGCGGAGCTGGCCGGCTCCACGCCGATGACCTTCACGGCGGGGTTCTGCTCCTTGAGGTAGCGTCCCGTGCCGGAGAGAGTGCCGCCGGTGCCTACGCTGGCCACAAAGAT
>ONSH01000031.1 GCA_900320435.1 uncultured Prevotellaceae bacterium | reverse complement strand
TGGAGAGCAGACCTTCGGTGAACTCAGGCACGTGGCCGGGCGCCGTGAAGATGCCGTAGCCTACACCCAATGCCATCAGCAGCAGCGCCAGACCGAAGAGCGGATAGAGGCGCCCGATGAGCTTGTCGATGGGCAACAGCGTGGCCAGCACGTAGTAGAGGAAAATCACGGTGATCCAAAACCGGGTGGAGAACCACCAGCCCTGCGAGGGCACCATGCGGTCGAGCAGCGCCGCCGGGGTGATGACAAAGACGGCGCCCACCATCACCAGCAGGACCAGCGAGAAGGCGCTCATGAAGTGACGCATTAGTCGTGCACCGCACCGGCGAAGATGCAGCCCAGGACAATCCACAGATAGGCCGCCGGACCGTAGAGGATGCCCATGATGGCGCCGAAGATGGGGCCCGTGCCGGCAATGTTGAGGAACTGGATGAGCAGCACGCGCCACAGCGGCAGCGGCATGTAGTCCACGCCGTCCTGATGCGTGTAGCAGGGCATCTCGGCTCCGTCGTCGGGCTTGAAGATGCGCTCCACCAGCGCTCCGTAGAAGAGGTAGCCCAAAAGGAGACAGACGAGAGCAACGGAAAATGTTATCATGACTTGAACTGATATTTAAGAAACAGGGCCGTCATCATCAGAGTAATCAGACCGCCGATGACGTAGCCCCAGAGATGCGGCATGCCGAAACCGTTGTCCACATCGATGAGGATGAAGCAGGCGCTCACACTGCACATGAACACCGCCGGGAAGAAGGCCAGGAGCCAAGACCAGCGCGGACAGATGCCGCTGCCGTCGCTGCGGTGGCGCAGGAAATGGGCGATGGTGAAGAAGGTGAAGGTGGCGAGCACCTGGTTGAACCAGCTCACGTAGAGCCAGAGGACCTTGAAGCTCGACACGTTGAGCATCACCACGGCCAGGAGGAAGAGCGGCAGGGAGAGCGCCACGCGGCGCACGACGGTGCGCTGCCCGTAGCCGGTGAAGTCGGCAAAGATGAGGCGCGCGGCGCGAAAGGCGCTGCCGCCGGTGGAGATGGGCGCAGCCACGATGCCTAGGACGGCGAGCACGAGGCCGGCGGTGCCGAGCCAGTCGCGGCACATCATATCGACGACAACGGCGGGATTGACCTTCTGCGTGCCGCCCGCCGACATGAGGTCGTAGAGATGCTGATAGGAGCCGGCGTACTTGATGGAAGCCGCCGCCCAGATGAGGGCCACGACGCCCTCGGTAACCATAGCGCCGTAGAAGCAGCGCAGGCCGTAGCGCTCATTCCTGATGCAACGCGCCATCATGGGCGACTGCGTAGCATGAAAGCCGCTCACGGCGCCGCAGGCTATCGTGATGAAAAGACCGGGGAAGAGCGGCGTGACGCCCTCGCGCACGGGATAGTGGTCACTGAAAGCGTCGGCAAGCGAAGGCACGGAGCCCGGCTCGGTGAAGATACACACGCCGACGAGCACCGCCATCACCAGCAGGGCCAGGCCGAAGACGGGATAAATGTTGCCCATGATCTTGCTCACGGAAAACACCGTGACGCAGAGGTAGAAGGCAAACATCAACACGGTCCAGAAGAGATTGGAGGTGAGCAGCGCCGAATCCGTGAAGCCGCTCATGAGGCTGGACATCAGTCCGGCGGGAATCATGATGAACGAAGCACCCACGCAAATCATGAGCACCAGCGAGACGATGCGCATCACCAGGCGCGAGGCCGAGCCCAGCTCGTCGCCGATGATCTCGGGCAGCGAAGCGCCGCCGCGACGAATACTGATCATACCCGCCATATAGTCGTGCATCGCACCGCCCAAGAGGCAGCCCAGCACTATCCACAAAAACGCCGCCGGGCCGTGGAGGATGCCCATCAGGGCGCCGAAGATGGGACCCGTGCCGGCAATATTGAGAAACTGCACCGTGTAGACCTTCCAGGTGGGCATCGGTGTGAAGTCCACACCGTCGCGCATTGTGTCGCAGGGCATGGGGCGATGCCCGTCCGCCCCGAACACTTTTTCAATAAAAGTGCCGTAGACAAAGTAGCCGGCCAACAAAACTACCAAAGAAATGACAAAACTCGCCATTATATTGCGATGTATTTCCTATTTTAGGCGCAAAGATACAAAAAAAATTGTACCTTTGTCCACGTGAAAAGGATAATTCTCGCTTTATTAAGCATTTTTTCGCTCTGCGCCCGTGCACAGAGCGTCGAGCCGGCACTTCCTTTCGGTCCCGAGGCGCCGAAACACGAGTTGCGCGGCGTGTGGCTGACCACCCTGTGGGGGCTCGACTGGCCCAAGACGCGCGGCACCGGAGCACGCGTCGTTGAGGAGCAGAAGAAAGCCCTCCGCAGCATCCTCGACGAGCTGCAGAAGGACGGCATCAACACCGTATTCCTCCAGACCCGCGTGCGCGGCACCGTTATCTACCCATCGCGCATAGAGCCCTGGGACGGATGCTTCACGGGCAAAGAGGGGCGCGATCCGGGCTGGGACCCGCTGGCCTTCGCCATCGACGAATGCCACAAGAGGGGCATGGAGCTGCACGCCTGGGTAGTGACGCTGCCGATGGGCAAGACGCAGAGCGCCAAAGTCGTGCGCGCCATGAAGCTGCTGCGCCACGACGGCGCCTACTACATGGACCCCACCAGAGCGGAGACGGCCCATTTCATCGCCAACATCTGCCGTGAAATCGTGTCGCGCTACGACGTGGACGGCATCCACTTCGACTACATACGCTACCCCGAAGGCTTCAAGCGTTCGCGCCAGAAGCCCGAGCTCATCACCCGCATCGTGGAGGAAAGCCACAGGGCCGTGAAGCAGATCAAGCCCTGGGTGCGCTTCTCCTGCTCGCCCATCGGCAAAGCCGGCGATCTGGCCCGCCAGAGCGCCAAAGGCTGGTCGTCGGAGGCCGTCGGTCAGGATGCGCTGGGATGGGTCAACCGCGGACTGATGGATCTGCTCTGCCCGATGATGTACTTCAAGGGCGACATCTTCTACCCCTTCGCCGCCGACTGGCAGGAGCGCACCGCAGGGAAAGGCCTCGTGGCCCCCGGCATGGGCATCTACTTCCTCTCGCCCAAAGAGAAGGACTGGCCGCTGGAGGAAATCACGCGCGAGCTCTCCTTCCTGCGCCAAATGGGTCTGGGAGGCGCTGTATATTTCCGCGAGCAGTTTCTCAGCGACAACGTCAAGGGGCTGCGCTCCTGGCTGCGCACTCACTACTACCGCACGCCGGCTCTGCTGCCGCCGCTTCCGGACGCTCCCTCGGATAGTCTCGGGCGCCCCATCCTCACGGCCCGCAGCCATCGGGACGGTGAAGGCCTTTACACGGTGGAGGGCGCGCCGCGCTACGTGCTCTACGCATCGGAGACGGAGCCGGTGGACACAGACAATCCCGCCAATATCGTGCGCATCGTCTACAGCAACGAACCCTCGGGGCGCGCCGAGATCGGCTACGACATGCTGACGGCACGCGCCTTTGGTCTGCATCTGGCCGTCACCGCACTCGACCGCTGGGGACGCGAGAGCGCACCCCTGCCCCTACCTCTTATAGAATAAACAACGAAAACAGGATATTGCCATGAAAAGAAATCTGCTCCGCCCGGCTGCAGCGCTGTCGCTGCTTTGGATGTGCGCCCTGCAGGCTGCTGCCGACGCCGACATCACACGCTACGTGATGATCAATGCGGGCTTTGACCGCAACTACAACCACACGGCCGCCGAAAGCGGCAACGTGGCTCAGGAGCTCAACGAGGTGCCCTGCTGGACCTCGGAGCTCAGCGCCGACTACACCGTATCGGGCGTCTATGAGTTCGGCTACAAAGGCACCTTCAACGGCGCTACAGTGCCCGCTGCGGGCTACAACGGAGAAACCGGCGGCGCGCTGGCCCTCTCAACCGGATGGAGCCAGACCTTCTGCTACAGCCAGACCGTCACGCTGCAGCAGGGCACCTATACCATCTCCGTGCCCACCTACAACGGCAAGACCCAGACGGCCGGCAGTTCGATGCTCGCCTTTATCCCCACCCTGGGCGATCCCGTATACTCCACGCTCACCTCGTATCCCGGCAAGCAGTGGACGGTGGACCGTATCACCTTCACCGTCCCGGCTGCGCGTACGGGCAAACTGCGCATCGGCTACACTGCTGCCGCCGGCGCCTCGTCGGCATCGGCAGCTCCCGTCATTGACTACGTCAAGGTGGAAGCCTCGGCCATCAAGCCTCCGCACCGCACCATATTGAACCGCTACAAATCCCTCTACAAGGAAGGCAACCCCGGCGCCGAGGAACTGAAGGCGCTCTACGACGCCTACATCGCCGCCCATGACAACAGCGAAGCCACGGTGGAAGAACTCGCCACGGCCTACTATGAGCTGATGCAGGGCTTCGATGACTATGCCGTCAAGAACGCCAGCGACGAGAAGCCCATCGACCGCACCGACCGTATCGTCAACCCCTCTTTCGAAGTCGACGGCACCGCCGGATGGAAGGTGGCGGGCATGAACCTGCAGGGCAACAGTGCCTTCCTGCGCAAGAAGGGCAGCTACTACATGGAGAGCTGGGTGCCCATCGGGCAACACATCGGCGAGGCCTCGCTGGAGCAGACGCTTGCAGCGCTGCCCGTCGGCTACTACAAGCTGACGGCCGCCGCCCTCCACATACAGCAGAAGTCCAGCGGCAGCAACATCAATCAGGGCGATCCGCAGACGGGCGCTTGGCTCTATGCCGGCGCCAACAGAGTGGAAATCACAGCCTCGGACAACTACGTCGTCAGCTTTGCCGTGCTCTCGCCCGAGAGCGAAGTGGCCATAGGCCTCAAGACCTCCCGCCCGACGGGCAACTACCTCTGCGTGGACAACTTCACGCTGCAGTGCGTCGGCCCGGTCACGCCCGAGCGTCTGGCCGAAGAGGTGCGCATCAGCATGCAGGAAGCGCAGAGCTATCTGGAGCTCGGCATACAGAACAGCGCCGCCACAGTGGTCAACAACGCACTCGCTCAGGCTCGGGACGCCCTTGAAGGCGCCGGTGACGAAGCCACCCTCATCGCCGCCCGCGAAGCGCTGATTGAAGCCATCGCCGCAGCAGCGGAATCCCGGGCCCGTTACGACGCCCTCGCCTCACGCATAGAATATGCCGAAAAGGTTGCCTCGTGGTGGGAAGGCGTGGTCAGCAAAGCCGCCGCCCTCAGCAGCCTCAAGAGCTACATCGCTACAGCCAAGACAAAGTTGACCGACTACGCGCAAACCGATGCGCAGATCGCCACCGTAGACAACACCCTCAAGACACGCACGGCGGCTGTGGACAAGAAAATCTACTGCAGCGTCAACGCCTGCGGCACCGACGAGCAGCTGAAGAAGAAGACCAGCCAGTGGTGCTACGACCGCTCCATGCAGTCGAAGCACTGGATACTCTTCTGGGAAGCCGGCTACGGTGAAGGCGTGCCCGCCGCAGTGCCGGAAATCCTCAACAACGCCGACCGCATCTTCGAACTCAACGCTGGCGAGCTGGCCTACATCACCATCAACCAGGGCAAGTCGAAGACCGACACCTACAAAATGATCATCCGACTGCGCTACACCACCGAATGGGAAGCCAGCGGCAGCGGCATCGACGACCAGATCGGACTGCTCACGCTCTCCAACGGGGCACACACCTCGCGCAGCGGACAGACCGTGGCCCACGAGATCGGACACTGCTTCCAGTATCAGGTGCACTGCGACAACGGCAACTGGAACGGATGGATGTACAACTGGGGGGCTTCCACACTGAACGTCTTCTGGGAGATGTGTGCCCAATGGCAAGCCTACAAATACTACCCCGAAATGCAGTTCGGCAACGAATGGTTCTGGAACACGCTCAACGGGCTCCACCGCCATCCCCTCTGCGTGAATCTGCGCTACAACAACTATTTCATCCAGGACTACTTCTGCCACCGTCACGGCATGGACTTCCTGGGCCGCCTGTGGAACAGGAGCTATAATCCCGAAGACCCGCTGCAGGCCTACATGCGCCTGACCATGAGCGGCACCGCTGCGCAGAAGCTCGACAGGCTTGGCGACGAGATGTGGGAATACGGCGCCCGCATGACCACCTTCGATCTCGACCCCATACGCGACCTGGGCGCCTCGTGGATCGACACCCGCAACCAGACCGAGCTCGTCAAGAACGCCGACGACAGCTGGACGCCCACCGCTGCCAACTGCATCGAAAACTGGGGCAACAACGCCATACGCCTCAACGTCCCTTCGAAAGCCAAGACCGTCTATGTGGAGTTCACCGGCGAGGCCGGCAAGACGGGCTACACCGCCTACAACACCAGTAAGGCCGGATGGAAGCTGGGCTTCGTGGCCCTCAAGACCGACGGCACGCGCATCTACGGCGACATCGGCACCGCCACCTATGCCGAGCCCCGCAAGGATCTCGCCTTCGACTGTCCCTCCGGCGTCAGCCGTCTGTGGCTTGTGGTGAGCGGAGCGCCCACCTCCTATTGGACGCGCGACTGGCTCAGTTGGGACGGGGAGAGCACCGCGGAGCAGTGGCCCTACAGCGTGAAGTTCTACCAGACCAACGTCCTGGGCCAGCCCAACAACGAAGGCTATCCCACCTCCGTGCGCATCGTACGCAGCACAGAGAATGAGGACGACAACGACGGCCCCGTTTACGACATGAACGGACGGCGCCTCAACGCCGTGCCCGGGCACGGCCTCTACATCCGGGGCGGCAAAGTGTACTCGCGCTGATACGTCACCGCTAAGAACGATGGAACAGACAAACCCGTACATCAAGCAGTTCCCCGAGCTCTTTCGGGGCAAGAAGATACTCTACGTGCACGGCTTCGGCTCGAGCGGCAGCTCGGGCACCGTGGCCCGTCTGCGTGAAGTGTTGCCCGGGGCAAACGTCGTGGCGCCCGATCTTCCCATTCATCCCGAGGAGGCGCTGGCAATGCTACTGGATCTGTGCCGCAGAGAGCAGCCCGACCTCATCATCGGCACCTCGATGGGCGGCATGTACGCCGAGATGCTGCGCGGCTACGACCGCATCCTCATCAACCCCGCCCTGCGCATGGGCGACACGATGAAGGAACACGGGCTCACGGGAACACAGCATTTCTACAGTCAAAGGCTTGACGGCGTGCAGGAGTTTATCGTCACCAAATCGCTGGTGAAGGAATACCGAGACATCACGGAGCGCTGCTTCGAGGGCTGTGAAGACCCCGAGGAACAGCAGCGCGTGTGGGGTCTTTTCGGCGACGAAGACACCACCGTTGACACCCGTGATCTCTTCCGCAGCCACTACGCCAAAGCCATCCGCTTTCACGGCGAGCACCGCCTTGGCGACCGATCCTTCATGCAATCCGTGGTACCGGTCATCCGCTGGATAGACGACCTCAGGGAGGGACGCGAACGCCCCATCGTCTACATTGACGTGAGCGCACTGATCGACGCACACGGGCAGCCCTACCCCTCCTCGCAGAAGACAGTGCGAACGCTGCTGGAGTCGTATCAACTCTACTTCACCGCACCGGCGCCGACGGAAGCGGCCCCCTACGGCGACGTGCTCTCGTGGCTCTACGAATACGTCAACGTGCCGGCTTGGGGCCACACGGTGTTCACCGACCGCAAGACGCTGCTCTACGGCGACTACTTTATCGACAGGGAAAAGACCGAAGGCATGGGCGCCCCGATTCAGCTGGGCTCTGACACCTTCAAGACGTGGGACGACATCGCCGAATACTTCTCGCGCCTCGGCGGGCAATAGGGGGAATGCCTCTCAGGGCTTCTTGTGGCGGTTGGCGCGGGCCCGACGGATGTCGGCCTTCTTATGGGCTGAAGCGCTTCCATGCGCCCCGGTGATATACTGCTTCTTCTTGGCCTTTGTGCGCACCTTCTCCTCCTGCTTCGATGCCGCAGGCTTGCCGCTCTTGCCCTTAAACGTGATGCCGCCCATGATGACGGCGTCGATGTCGTCGCCTCCGAATTTGTTCATAGTTCGCTGTGCCAAAATTTCCAGGATGCCAACGCCTGCAGACGCAGCATCTCCAATCCGTTTTTCACTGTGGATCCCCGCTCGCGACCCCGCTGCATAAAGAGCGTGTCGAGCGGATTATAGACCAAGTCGTAAAGCAAATGGCGTCCGGAAAGCATTTCGTAGGGAATCGCCGGACACTCGTCCACGTGGGGGAACATACCCACCGGGCTGCAGTTGACCACCACCGTACAGTCTGCCATCACCTCTGGAGTGAGCATCTCATAAGAGAGCACCCCATCGCCCGCCTTGCGGCTGACCTGCATCGGCTCCAGCCCCAAACGGAGCAGGCCCGCCCACACCGCCTTGGAAGCGCCGCCACTGCCCAACACCAACGCACGGCGATGGTGCGGACGCAAAAGCGGGCGCAGGCTGTCCATGAAGCCGATGATGTCGCTGTTGAAACCCTTAAGCCGACCGTCGCGGATGCGGATGACGTTGACGGCACCGATCTCCCGCGCCTCGGGCGAAATCTCATCGAGCAGGGGAATAATGGCTTGCTTGTGGGGGATGGTGCAATTGAGGCCTCGAAGGAGCGGATGTGTGCGCACCACCTCCAGAAGCCCGTCGGCCTCGGGAATCTCAAAATTAAGATATTCGGCCTCAATGCCGTGCTCGGGGAAAAACTCCTCGTTGAAGAAACGGCGGGAGAAACTGTGTCCTAAGGGGTAGCCTATGAGTCCGTACTGCTCCATATCGGGGAAGTTAGAATATTAACGGCAGGTGATGTGAAAGCAGCCCTGCTTGATCTCATATTTGATCCAGCAACGACCGGCCACACGCTCGTCGCGCAACACCTCGGAAAGCACCCACTTGAGGGTGTCGTCACGCACCAGGCGGCGCACCGGACGGTAGCGGTTGTAGCAAATATCAAACGTGGTGCCGAAGCGGTGACACGACTGGGGGCTGGCGTTAAAGTTGGTCTTGCGCAACTCGCGCACATCGTGCTCCGTGCGCAACATGCTGGTGACAATCAGTTTGTGAACGGGCAGTCCCTTCATCGAGAGCGAATCCATAAAGTTGCGTGCAATCTCGTGAAGCAGTTCCTGAGCACGGGGCACCAGATAGGGAATGGACGACTTCATGCCGCGATCAATGACATAAAAAGGATCCGCGGCGGAAAACACCAACCCGCTCTTGCTCTCCTCTGCCTCCTGACGGTTTTCAATGGGCCGAATACCCCAAAAACGAGCAGACTCCATATGCACGTCTTCAACATCGGGGAAGGCACGCTGGAAGGATGGCACGGAAAGGATGCGGTGAGGATGACGCCGCTCGGCACGGCGCAAAGCAGAACGGGGCGGCGCCGGCGTCTGTTTCACCTCGGGCGTGTCGGTCTCTGTGACCTCCAACGCAGCGGCAGGCTGTGCAGCCTCCACCGTCTGCACCGCTTCAGCGGCTTCGGCGACAGAAGCGTCGGCAAGCTCCACGGCGGCACTGTCGGCAGCCCTTTCAGACACGGAAACAGCCGGGTCGGTGGAAACGACTGACATGCAGGCACGCACCAAACCCAGTGTGGCCACTGTAACAAAATAAAAACCGAGGTAGAATTTCTTCTTGAGACGTCTCATAACGATTACGGGCACAAAATTAACTATTTTTTCCGAATTACCGAAACGCAGGCGGCAATAATTTCCTGCATCAGCACTTTTTTCGTAATTTTGCAGCGCGTAAACTATACATAATTCCACACAATGAAAGAACTGGAACTGAAATACGGATGTAATCCCAATCAGAAGCCCTCTCGCATCTTCATGACGGAGGGAGAGTTGCCCATCACCGTGCTCAACGGCCGTCCCGGCTACATCAACTTCCTGGACGCCCTCAACTCCTGGCAACTGGTCAAGGAACTGAAGGCCGCCACCGGACTGCCCGCCGCAGCCAGCTTCAAGCACGTATCGCCCGCCGGCGCCGCCGTCGGTCTGCCCCTGAGCGACACGCTGAAGAAGATTTACTGGGTGGAAGACGCTCCCCTGCCCCTCACGCCCATAGCCTCGGCTTATGCCCGCGCCAGAGGTGCCGACCGTATGTCGTCCTACGGTGACTTCATCGCTTTGAGCGACGAATGCGACGAAGCCACCGCCAGGCTCATCAACCGCGAAGTCTCCGACGGCGTGATTGCCCCGAGCTACAGCCCCGCTGCATTGGAAGTGCTGAAGGCCAAGAGAAAAGGCAGCTACAACGTCATCCAGATCGACCCCGATTACCGTCCGGAGCCCATCGAGCGCAAGCAGGTGTTCGGCATCACCTTCGAGCAGGGACGCAACGAAGTGAACCTGGCCGACCCGGCTCTCTTTGAGAATATCCCCACAAAAAACAAGAACTTCCCGGAAGACAAGCGCCGCGACCTCATCATCGCCCTCATCACGCTGAAATACACACAGAGCAACTCCGTGTGCTACGTGAAGGACGGACAGGCCATCGGCATCGGCGCCGGACAGCAGAGCCGCATCCACTGCACCCGACTGGCCGGACAGAAGGCCGACATCTGGTGGCTGAGACAGCACCCGAAAGTGATGAGTCTGCCCTTCGTGGAAGGCATACGCCGCGCCGATCGCGACAACACCATCGACCTCTATATCGGTCAGGCCCGAGCCCCTCACCGATGAGGAGGTGAAAGAGTGGTTGGCTCAGAACACCGGCGTGTGTCTGGGCAGCGACGCGTTCTTCCCCTTCGGCGACAACGTGGAGCGCGCCCATAAGAGCGGCGTGGAATACATCGCACAGGCCGGCGGTTCGGTGCGCGACGATCACGTCATCATGACCTGCGACAAGTACAACATCGCCATGGCCTTCACCGGCGTGAGACTCTTCCATCATTAAATCCCCTTTTCGGGGAAACCTGACACCACACAGAATGTCACGCATACTCTCCTTTCTGATTGCGGTGCTGCTTGTGCTGCCTGCCTTGGCCGGCAGCGACGATGACGCCGTTGTGCCCGGAGCGCAATACATGTTGCGCAATGTGGCCACCGGCAGTTATCTGATGAAGGACGGCACCACCACGAAGAACGAAGCCGAAGCCTCCAACTGGCGCGTGGTGACCAATGACACGATACGCTACAGCGATGCAGAAAAACCCTACATCGTTTATAGCGACGATGCCGTGATGCAGCTGACCAACAGCGGCGGAGGTTGGAAGGTCGCTTTCACCGGCAAGGGCAACACCACCAACGTGATGCCCAGCACGACAACGGAGAAAGCCTTCAAATTTCGCTACCGCTTCGCCTTGGACACGCGTTACCTCAACGTGGAAGTGGACGCTGAAGGCAACGAGAAACTGACAGCGGCACGCACAGCGTCGTCTTACAACGATTGGGAATTCGTGCCGACGACGCACCCGAAAGCCTACCGCTACCGTTTGATGAGCATGAACCGCTCGGGCAACAACACGAAGTACACCCTCGCCTATCTCTCGCACGACGTCACGGGTGAGGAAGTGTGGCTCTCGGGATGGACGGCCGTACCCACGGCTTCCGAAGGCGGCGCTTGCAACGCAGACCATCTGCTCATGTCCACCCACTACACGATGTGCAAGAACTCGGAGGTGCCTTCGCAAACCGACCCGTATGACGGTTTCACATTCAACCTTTCGCGCAACAAGCCCGTGATGGTTGAGCCGGACTATCTGGGCTACGGCATCACTAAAGACCGGGAACATCCCTATTGCGCCCCTGACATCATGGCCGAAGAAAGCGTAGACTTGCTGCTCACGGTGCACGATTTGCTGCGCGACATACATGCCATGGACTGCTCGACGGGCGCTTACCCCACCTACGGTATCGGCTACTCACAGGGCGGCGCCATCATTTTGGCCTGTCAGCGATATGTAGAGAATTCGCCCAAACTCAACGAGGAGCAGCGCAAGGCCATTCATTGGGTGCGCACCTGCGCCGGAGCCGGTCCCTATTGTTCGCTGGCGACCATATCGCAATACTACTTCCAGGACAAACTGTCGATGCCTGTTGCCGCACCGCTGCTGGTGATGGGTATGGTGGCCGCTTATCCGGACATTTTCGGAGACATCCGGGCGGAAGAATACTTCTCCGAAGCCTTCAATGCGGCAGGCATCGTGGATAAGGTGCGTTCCACCGACTACACTATCGACGAGCTCAACGAAGCCATCCAAAAGGCGTGCGGCAACACCATGCAGGGCATGCTTTCGGAGGATGCAAAAGACACCAATTCAGACCTCTCGCAACATCTGCTCAAAGCGCTGGGGCGCAGCGATCTGACACGCGACTGGAGTCCTAAAGCCGACATCTGGTTTTTCCACAACACGGACGACGATGTTGTCCCCTACCTCAACACCATGGCGGCCTACAAAAGGCTGAAAGAGCGTTGTCAAGGCGAATGCGCCGTGTACACCACCGGTGTAGGCATGTCGCATCTGGCTGCAGCCATCGATTTCATGGCGCGCATGATTCTCGGTAATTACAAATAACCCGCAACAGCAGAAAGAAAATGATGCTACTTGAAGTGTTATTTTATTGGTACAGCATACTGATTACCGCAACCCAAGGCGGCAAGATATACGCCACGGGCGAATTTCGCGACCCGATGGGCGAAGATGAGTATGGTGACCGCATTGAGACCCGCTGGGTGATTGCCGGCACGGAAGGACGCTCTTCCTGCTACGTGTGGGCCAAGCCCGAAGAGGGCTACCGTTTCGCCGGTTTTCTGAATGAGAACGGAGATGAAATACCCGTCACCGGCAGGACGGAAGAAATCCGTCTGTGGGCCGCTACCGAGAGCGCTCAGACCGAGGACGGCATCGTGAGCGGCAATGACCTCTACCCCATCGTTCCCCAGAAATTTACGGCTGTGTTCCTGCCCGACAATCCCAACGATGTGGCCACGATGCGCAGCGCCGCAGAAACTGCCGATCAGGATGACGCCATGTATGACCTCTCCGGACGAAAACTGGCCACCCCGAAAGGCGGCCAGATCATTATCAGGAACCGGAAGAAGGTGATGCTCAACCGATAAGGCGATTCACCAGCACCGAATGTTTTGCAACCTCTGCCTCGGCCATGTCGAGATAGCGGTTCATGCTCTCTTCGAAGAGTTCAGGCGCCTTGGCGGCATGCTGCAACATGAGGTGACTCATGATGATGTCGGCGGCCATCTCATAAAGGTGACGGGCGGCAAAGTCAAGCAGCTCCTGATCCTCCTTTTCGCGGACGGCAGTCGTTGCGGCGTTGAACTTCTCCGTCATGGCCTTGAGACGCTCCACCTGGGCAGCGTACTGAGCGGCAGCAGACGTCCCGGCCATCATCTCCTCCATCACCTGAGCATAGAAGCCGTTGGTGACGTAGCGGATGGCAGCCACGGTCTGAAGCTGCGTGGTGCCTTCGTAGATGCTCGTGATGCGGGCGTCACGGTAGATGCGCTGACAGGCGTACTCCAACATGAATCCCGAACCGCCGTGCACCTGAATGCAGTCGTAGCCGTTCTGGTTGGCATATTCTGAGTTCATACCCTTGGCCAAAGGCGTGAAGGCGTCGGCCAAACGCGAGAAGCGCTTGAGCTCGGCACGCTCTTCGGCTTCCAGCTTGCGCTCGCGGGAAATATCCTCAAGGGCCTTGTAGATATCCACATAACGAGCCGTCTCGTAGAGCAGAGCACGACCGGCATCGAGACGGGCCTGTATGTTGCCGATCATCTCACGCACGGCGGGAAACTCGATAATGGCCTTGCCGAACTGCTTGCGATCCTGTGCATACGCTACAGCCTCGTTGTAAGCAGCCTGGGAAAGTCCAACGCTCTGAGCAGCAATGCCCAAACGGGCGCCGTTCATCAGGCTCATCACATATTTAATTAGGCCCAGTTTGCGGTCGCCGCAGAGCTCGCACTTGGCATTCTTGTAGACCAGCTCACAGGTTGGGCTGCCGTGAATGCCGAGCTTGTTCTCGATACGGCGCACGTCCACGCCTCCGTCGCGCTTGTCGTAGATGAACATGGAGAGACCGCGACCGTCGCGCGTGCCGGCTTCAGAGCGGGCCAGGACGAGATGGATGTCGGAGTCGCCGTTGGTGATGAAGCGCTTGGAACCGTTGAGGCGCCAGCACTGGTTCTCCTCATCGTAAGTAGCCTTGAGCATGACGCTCTGCAGGTCGCTGCCGGCATCGGGCTCCGTGAGGTCCATCGACATGGTCTCCCCGGCGCATACTCGGGGGATGTACTTCCGGCGCTGCTCTTCGTTACCGAAGCAGTAGAGCGTCTCGATACAGTCCTGCAGACTCCAGATATTCTCAAAGCTGGCATCGCCTGTAGAAACGATTTCGTTGGCTGCCGTATAGACCGTCACGGGCAGATTCAGACCGCCGTAGCGACGGGGCATCGTCATACCGTTCATGCCGGCCTTCGTCATGACGTCGAGATTCTCCACCGTCTTCTCTGCGTAGCGCACGCGGCCTCCCTCGCAGTGGGGGCCTTCGGCGTCGACGGCCTCCGCATTGGGCGCCACGACGTCGGCCGTCACCTCACCCACGATGTCGAGCACGCGGCTGTAAGAATCCATCGCATCCTCGTAGTCCTCGGGTGCATAGTCATACTGCCCCTTGTCGGCAAAATCTCTTTCTTTGAGCGCCACAATACGCTGCATGAGCGCATTCTGCCCTACCTCAAACTTGATTTTTTCGTTGTCGTTATAATAATTTGCCATGACTTTCTCGCTTACTTGGAATTCTGTTTGTAGTACTTAATCATCTTGGGCACCACTTCCTCCACGGTGCCGTTGATGACATAATCGGCAATCTGATTAATCGGGGCGTTTTCATCGGGATTTATGGACACGATGATGCCGCTCTCCTTCATGCCGGCCACATGCTGTATGGCGCCGGAAATACCGCAGGCGATATACACCTTGGGACGCACGGTCACACCCGTCTGGCCGATCTGAAGGTCGTGATCACAGAAGCCGGCGTCGACGGCTGCACGGCTGGCACCCACTTCGGCATGAAGCACTTTGGCCAGATCGTAAAGCAGCTGGAAGCCTTCTTTGGAACCCACGCCGTAACCGCCGGAGACGATGATAGGCGCCCCCTTGAGGTTGTTCTTCGAAGCCTGCACGTGGCGCTCAATCACTCGCGTCACGTATTCCGTCTGAGGCACATAATCCTCCACCTTCTCCACGATGACCTCACCCTTGTAGGCGGGATCAAGCACCTCGGCTTTCATCACGCCGCTGCGCACGGTGGCCATCTGGGGTCGGTTGTCGGGATTGACAATGGTGGCCACGATGTTGCCGCCGAAGGCCGGACGGATCTGATAGAGCAGCTGCTCGTACGTCTTGCCCGTCTTCTTATCCTCGTGAGGACCGATTTCGAGGGCGGTGCAGTCGGCCGTCAGACCGCTCTTGAGGGCACTGGACACGCGGGGACCGAGATCACGTCCCACCACATCGGCGCCCATCAGACAGATCTGGGGCTTTTCCTTCTTGAAGAGGTTCACCAAAATGGCCGTATGGGGCTTTGAGGTGTAAGGCGACAGACCTTTGGCATCGAAAAGATGAAGCACGTCCACGCCGTAGGGCAGAATCTGCTGCTCCACCTGTCCCTTGATACCTTCGCCGGCGGCGACAGCCTCCAGCTTGACACCCAATGTATTGGCGAGTTTGCGACCTTTGGTCAGCAACTCCTGACTCACTTCGGTCACTGTGTGGCCTTCGAGTTCGCAATATACAAATACGTTATTCATAATCTGCTTTTTCCTGGACCCTTGATTTAACCGATGGTGTGAGAAGCCAACAGCTCCTGAATCAGTCCGTTGATATCTTCGTCGCTGCCGGTGAGTTGCTTGCTCTCCTTGGCCTTGAACACAATGTTCTCCACATGCTTCACCTTCGTGGGGCTTCCGGCCAAACCGCACTGATTGAGGTCGGCCTCAACGTCGGCACAGGTCAAATGGGGCACTTCGGCCTTCTTGTAGGCCATCACGCGCTTGGCGTTGCGGGGACGACAGGCGGCTGCGCTGCCGTTGACGGTCAGCACGCAGGGCAGCTCCGTCTCCACGGTCTCCACACCGCCGTCGATGTGACGCACCACGCGAATGGTCTTGCCGTCGCAGGAGAGAATCTCCTCGGTGTAAGTGATCTGGTTGAGACCCAGCTTCTCGGCCACCTGGGGACCCACCTGTGCGGTGTCACCGTCGATGGCCTGACGGCCGCCGATGATGAGATCCACATTGGGGGCGAAATGACGGATGGCCGTCGAGAGCGCATACGATGTGGCCAGGGTGTCGGCTCCGGCAAAAGCTCTGTCGGTCAACAGATAACCGCCGTCGGCACCTCTGTACATGGCTTCTTTTACAACTTCGGCCGCACGGTCGGGGCCCATCGTGAGCACCGTCACCGTTGTGCCGGGATTCTGCTCCTTCAGACGCAGCGCCTGCTCCAGAGCATTGAGATCTTCGGGATTGAAAATAGCGGGCAGCGCACTGCGGTTCACAGTCCCCTCCGGCGTCATGGCGTCGGGGCCTACGTTACGCGTGTCGGGCACCTGCTTGGCTAATACTACGATATTCATAATTTTTGCACACTTTAGCAAATTTTGTGCAAAGTTACGACAATTTTCTCACTTAAGCCCCCTTTCGCTCTATTTTTTTTCTTCTTCCGTCCCTTGTCGGAACACTTTCTTTTGCCGGTTGAAAAAAAAATTGTAACTTTGCCCCTGAAAAAGAAGATACTATGATTGAATACCTCAAAGGGGAACTGGCAGATTTGCAGCCGGCGGAAGCCGTGATAGACTGCAACGGCGTGGGCTACGGTGTGGGCATCACCCTCAACACCTTCAGTGCGCTGCAGGGCAAAGAGGGCATCGTGAAACTTTATATCTCGGAGAGCATCCGCGAGGACGCCTATCAGCTGTGGGGATTTGCCACCCGGGACGAACGTTCGCTCTTTCTTCTGCTGCAGACCGTGAGCGGCATCGGCGCGGCGACGGCACGCATGATTCTCTCGGCCCTCTCGCCGCAGGAATTGGGCGACATCATCCTCTCGGGCAACGACAAAATGCTCAAAAGCGTGAAGGGCATCGGCCCGAAAGCCGCCCAGCGCATCATCGTGGAGCTGCAGGATAAGATTGCGCCCCTGGCCCTGGGCGCATCCGGCGGTGAAAAGACCGCGGCATCCGCCGTCAACACGCTGAACGACACCGTGATGGAAGAAGCATCTTCGGCCCTAACGATGCTCGGTTTTTCGCCTGCACCCGTACGCAAAACGGTGCAGAAGATCCTCTCCGACGAGCCCGACGCTCCCGTTGAGCGCGTCATCAAATTGGCGTTAAAGATGCTGTAAAGCACAATAAAAGGGCTTCGCGCTGCGTTTTTCTCCCAGTGAACGCACGCGCATATATTATAATCACGCTTTCCCTGCTGCTCTCTCTGAGCCTCCCGGCCCAAAGGCGCGACACCATCACGGACGGCCGTCCCCGCAGCGACCTCAAGGTGGACCGCAGAGCGCTGCCCGAGGCGGAATCTCTCATTCGCGAGATTATCTATGACGAGAAGACCGACTCCTTTGAGGTCGGCACGCGTCTGCGTTCCCGCAACACCAGCACCAAAGGGCAGAGTGACAACAAAGAGGGCAGCGTTAAAGCCGCCAACGACACCACCATACGCGGCTCCGTGGGCATCCCCTTCTCTGCCGTCGGCCCGACGGTCGGCACGGCCACCAGCTACCTGACGGCCCCCACGCTGATGTCTCCCGACGAGTATCGCCGCTGGAGTCTGCGCCGCTCCATGATGTCCTACTACCGCCAGCGCAATGCGGAAGCCTACGCCACGTCGGGCAAGTCCAAGTTTGACTTCACCAACATGAAGTTCAACATCGGCCCGGCGGAGAAGATTTTCGGCCCCGGCGGCGTGCAGATCAAGACGCAGGGATCGGCCGAGCTCAAGCTGGGCATCAACATGAAGCACGTGGACAACCCCTCCATCGCCGTCAACCGCCGAAACACGACCGGCCTCGACTTCGACCAGAAGATCAACTTCACGATGACGGGCAAGGTGGGCGACAAGGTGCAGATGAACCTGAACTACAACACCGACGCCACCTTCGACTACGACGCCCAAAATCTCAAGCTCAAATACGAGGGCAAGGAAGACGAAATCATCAAGCTCATCGAGGGCGGCAATGTCAGCTTCCCGTCCAACAACTCCCTGATTCCCGGCCTGTCCTCGCTCTTCGGTTTGCGCACCGACCTCCAGTTCGGCAAGCTGAAATTGCAGACCGTCATCTCGCAGAAGAAATCCGCCTCGAAAAACGTTTCTACCAAGGGCGGCACTTCCACCACCAATTTTGAGATTGCCGCTTCCGACTACGAGCTCAACCGCCACTTCTACCTCTCGCACTACATGCGCGAGCAATACGGGGCGTGGATGCAGACGCTGCCCACCATCCGCAGCGGCATCACCATCAAGCGCATTGAAGTGTGGGTGACCAACAAGACCGGCGCCACCACCAACACGCGCCACATCGTGGCCATGGCCGGACTGGCGGAGAACACCGACGAGCACGGTGCCGGCCAGAAGCTGAGCACCTATCCCGACAACGCCTCCGGCGATGTTTACGCCACGGTGAGTGCACTCAGCGGCGTGCGCGACATCTCCACGGCCTCCACGACTCTTGAGGCCGCCGGATACGAGGGCGGCACCGACTTCGAGAAGCTGCAGTCGGCCCGTCTCCTCTCTTCCTCCGAGTACAGCGTCAACACCACGCTGGGCACCATCTCGCTCAACACCACGCTGCAGCCCGACGAAATCCTTGCCGTAGCCTACGAGTACACGCTCAACGGCGCGACCCATCAGGTGGGTGAGTTCAGCGGCGACCAAAAGGAGAACGCCACAACGCTCATCGTGAAGCTCCTCAAAAGCAGCTCCACAACGTCCTCCTCGCCCGTGTGGCGCCTAATGATGAAGAACGTCTATTCTCTGGGCGCCAGCAGCATGACCCGGGACAAATTCAAGCTCGACATCAAATACCTGAGCCCCAACGGCGGCACCTACGTCACCTATCTCCCCAACTCCAAGACCAAGACCACACCGCTGTTGCGCGCCCTCGGTCTTGACCGCCTGGACCAGAACAACAAATACAAGTCCGACGGACGCTTCGACTACATTGAAGGCTACACCGTGCAGAAAGGCCGCATCTACTTCACGGTGGAGGAGCCCTTCGCCGACCAGTTGGAGTCCTTCATGCGTGAGAAAGGCGTCAGCGAGGACACCATCCGGTTCTACACCTACCGGGCGCTCTACGACACCACACGCATAGCAGCCAAGCAGTTGGCCGAGAAAAACAAGTTCATGCTCATGGGACGCTACTCCGGATCGGCTGCCGGAGAGATCGATCTCGGCGTCACCAATGTTGCCCCCGGCTCCGTGGTGGTGACCGCCGGCGGCGTCACCCTCGTGGAGAACGAGGACTACACGGTGGACTACAACATGGGCCGTGTGACCATCATCAATCAGAGCATTCTCGACGCCGGCACTTCCGTCAACGCTTCGGTGGAGAGCAACGACACCTACGGCATGCAGCGCAAGACGGTGCTCGGCCTCAACTTCGACTACGAGGTGAACAAGAACCTCACCATCGGCGGCACCATGCAGTATCTCTCCGAGCAGCCCCTCACCACCAAGGTGACCATCGGCAACGAACCCCTGAAGAACCTCCTTTGGGGCGGTCACATCTCATGGAAGCACGAGGCCCAGTGGCTCACCAATCTCGTCAACAAGATTCCCTTCATCCACGCCACCGCCCCCTCCCAGATCACCTTCGACGCCGAAGTGGCCCAACTCGTGGCCATGCAGTCGAAGAGCGTTCAGGGCGGAGCCGCCTATATCGACGATTTCGAGGACGCCAAGAAGAAAACCTCGCTCATAGAGCCCACCTATTGGCAACTGGCCTCCACCCCGTCGTCCACCTTTGCCGACGACATCACCTACGCCACCGATAACGACTCCACCCAGCGCTGGCGCTACGGACAACATCGCGCCCTGTTGGCCTGGTACAGCGTCGACCCGCTCTTCACCAGACGCGGCTCCACCCTGGCTCCGAGCTACATCAACGAAGACTCGCTCTCCAACCAGTATGTGCGTGAGATCTACGAGCGCGAGCTCTATCCCAACAAGACCCAGACGTCCTACTCTTCGGCCAGCACCATCCCGGCGCTCAATCTGGCCTACTACCCCTCAGAGCGCGGCGCCTACAACCTCACGCGCGAAACCGACAAGAACGACCGTCTGCTCAACCCCAAAGAAAACTGGGGCGGCATGATGCGGTCCATTGACAACACCGACTTTGAGACCCAGAACATCGAGTATCTCGAATTCTGGCTGATGGACCCCTTCTTCTACGAGCGCGGCAAGAGCTATTCCGGACCGCCGCCTTCCGACGACCTCGGCGGCAAGCTGTACATCGACTTGGGTGAAATCTCCGAGGATATCCTTAAGGACGGCAAGAAGTTCTACGAAAGCGGCATGCCCACCGACGGCTCGATGCAATATCTCACGCAGAGCATTTGGGGTAACGTGCCCAACACCAATTCCGTGACCTATGCCTTCAACAACACCTCCGGAGCCCGTGCACGCCAGGATGTCGGCCTCAACGGCCTGACTGACGACGAAGAGCGCGCCTACGATTCCTACAGGAGCTTCCTCGACGAACACATCTCCCAGCTCGACAACGCCGACATCATCTCCAAGCTGCAGGGCGACCCCGCTTCCGACAACTACCACTACTATCGCGGCAGCGACTACGACCAGCAGCGCCTCGGCATCCGCGACCGCTACAAGCGCGTCAACCTGCCTCAGGGCAACTCGCCCGACGCCTCCTCCTCCCCGGAGAGCTACGAGACGTCCTGGAAGACCACCCCCGACGTGGAAGACATCAACCGCGACTACACCCTCAACGAGACGGAGCGCTACGCAGAATACACCGTGGAGATCAAACCCTCCACCCTGCGCATGGGCGGCAGCAAATACGTCACCGACATTCGCGAAGCCACCGAGCGTCTGCGCAACGGCCAGACGGAAACCATTCGCTGGTATCTCATGCGCGTGCCCATCAAGGACGAAGACCGCAAGAGCATCAACAACTTCAGCGACTTCTCCTCCGTGCGCTTCATCCGCATGTATCTCACCGGATTCCCCAATCCAATCATCCTGCGCATGGGCACGCTCGAACTCGTTCACGGCGACTGGCGCCAGTACAACGGGCAGCTCTTCCCCGACGCCGCTTCCGGCACTTCGGGCGAGATGACCGTCTATTCCGTCAACATCGACGAGAACGGCGAGAAGACGCCCGTCAACTACGTCCTGCCCCCGGGCATCTCGCGCGTCACCGATCCCTCGCAGAGCCAGCTGGTGGAAAACAACGAGCAGTCGCTCGCGCTCAACGTGACCCGTCTGGAGCCCGGCGACGCCAAGGCCATCTACAAGAACTGCAAGTTTGACATGCGCAAATACAAGCACATCCAGATGTTCTGCCATGCCAATGCTTTCGAGGGCGACGACACCAACCTGCAAAGCGGCGACATCACCGTCTTCATGCGCCTGGGCAGCGACTATCAGTCCAACTACTACGAATACGAAGTGCCCCTGGAGGTGACGCCCGCCTGGACCACACGCGGCGTGAAATACGACAACTACAACACGGCCGAGCGCCTGATCGTCTGGCCTCAGATCAACATGTTCGACTTCGATCTCGCCCGCCTCACCGAGGTCAAGAAGGAGCGCAACCGCCTCAAGTCGCTCGGCCAGACCGCTTTCACCAAGCGCTACGAGAGCTACGACCCCGACCATCCCAGCAACAAGATCACCATCATCGGCAGCCCCACTCTGGGCGAGGTGAAGACCATCATGATCGGCATCCGCAACCGCGGCCGCACGGTCAAGTCTGCCGAGGTGTGGGTCAACGAGTTGCGCCTGCAGGAGTTCACCAACGAGGGCGGATGGGCCGCACGCGGCGCGCTCAACATCCAGCTCTCCGACATCGGCTCTTTCGCCGCCACGGGCCGCGTGGTGACGGCCGGCTTCGGCTCTTTGGAGCAGACGGCCCAGGAGCGCACCGACGAGAACACCTACCAGTATCAGTTCACGGCATCGCTCGATATGGGACGCCTGCTGCCCGAGAAGGCCAAGGTCACCTTCCCCTTCTATTACTCTTACGGCAAGAACATCGTCCGCCCCAAATACAACACGCTCGACAGCGACCTGCTCCTCGATGACGCCCTCGATGCCCTGCAGACCCAGCACGAGAAGGATTCGCTCTACGATCTGGTCACACGCCGCGAGGTCAGCAAAAACCTGTCCATCTCCGGCGCCAAGGTCAACATCAAGTCGCGCAAGCATCCCATGCCCTACGACCCCGCCAACTTCACCTTCAACTACGCCCAATCCTCCACCGAGCGCACCGGCGAGACCACCGTTTACGAATACGACCGCAGCTGGAAGGGCGGCCTGAACTACTCCTGGACCCCCAACTGGAAGAGCTGGGAACCCTTCAAGAACATCAAGTCCAAATCCAAGTGGATGGACATCATCAAGGATCAGAACATCGCCTTCTGCCCCCAGAACATCACCTTCGCCACCGACATCTCACGCACCTATTGGGAGTTGCAGGAGCGCGACCTCGACGACCTGGAGAACCCCACCAGCATCCCCGTCACCTTCTCCTCCACCTTCCTGTGGAACCGCTCGTTCTCCCTCAAGTGGGACATCTTCAAGGCACTCCACTTCTCCTTCCAGAGCGCCACTCAGGCCGAGATTGAGGGCGCGCAGCAGATCAAAGCCATCAACCCCGACCTCTATCCCGACGACTACGAGCGCTGGAAAGACAGCATCAAGATTTCCCTGCGCCAGTTCGGCCGCCCCCTGACCTACGGCCAGCAGGTGTCGCTCTCCTACAAGCTTCCCATCCACCGCATCCCCATCTTCGACTGGATCACGGCCGACGGCACCTATTCGAGCAACTACTCCTGGAAGCGCGGCACCGACGACGCCAACGGCAACACGTTGGGCCACACCATCGGCACCCAACGCACGATCAACGTCAACGGCAAGTTCGCCATGGAGACGCTCTACAACCACTCCGACTTCCTCAAGGAGGTCAACAAGAAGTTCTCCGCCAGCAACGTGAAGAATGAGGCCAACAAGAAGAAGACGGCAAAGAAGCGCGAAGACGACATCAAGAAGGCGCGCAAGATCGCCGACGAGCAGGCCCGTGCCGCTGCCGAGGCCGAGAGCAAGAAAACCGGCATCCCCGTCGACTCCATTCTCCGCCGCGACGCGAAGACCCAGACCCAGACCCGCACCACGGCGCAGAACGGCAGCGAGTCCGCCAAGAAGTCCTCCAAGCGCGGCTTCGTGCAGGAGGTGGCGCTGAAGCCCGACACCACCATCGAGATCTCCCACGGCCAGAAGTCCAAGCGCCTCATCGTGAAAGCGCTCGACTCCAAAGGCCGTGAGGTGAAGGTGCGCTTCAAGAAGATCGACGACAACAAGATTGCCCTGCGCACCGACGCCGACGACACCGCCAAGATCCGCCTCAACGTGGTGGCCAAGCAGCCGCGCGAGGAGCAGGGCTGGTACAAGTGGGCCGAGGCCGGCACACGCTTCCTCATGATGCTGCGCAACGTCTCCGTCTCCTACCGCAACACCTACAACCTCAACGTGCCGGGCTTCAGGGAGTCCGTCGGCGCCCTCCTCGGCCAGAACACCACCGACCTCGGCCTCACGCCCGGCATCGGCTTCGGCCTGGGCCTTGTGGACGACAGCTACATCGACAAGGCGCGCGAAAACGGCTGGCTCATGACCGACACCACACTCTCCACGCCCGCCACCTCCGCCACCACGCAGGACGTGCAGATCAAGGCGACGCTCGAACCGTTCACCGACCTGAAGATCGACCTCAATATGTCGCACACGCGCAACGACAGCAAGAGCATCCAGTACATGTTCCCCAACCGCGCGCCCTCGCTCACGGGTTCGTTCAACATGACCACCATCACCATCTCCACCGCCTTCTCCTCCATGGGCACCGCCGACAACGGGTACTCCAGCTCCGTCTTCGACCGCTTCCTCAGCAACCTCGACGTCATGCAGCAGCGCATCCAGCAGCGCTACGAAGGCACCTACTATCCCGCCGGCATGCCGGGCCACAGCGGCAAGTACGACGCCTCGAAGACGCCCGTCAGCCGCTACTCCGCCGACGTCATGATTCCGGCCTTCCTGGCCGCCTATCAGGGTCGCGACGCCAGCTCCTCCAGCACCGACGTCTTCCCCAACCTGCTCAAGATGCTGCCCAACTGGAGCCTCTCCTACAAGGGTCTGGGCAATCTGCCCTGGGTGCGCGACCACTTCAAGAGCGTCACGCTGACCCACGCCTACAAGAGCATCTACAGCATCGGCGCTTACAACTCCTACAGCAACTACATCCAGGCCATCGGCGGCAACGACATGGGCTATGCCGGAACGGCCGCGCCGGGCGTCTACACGGCCTCCTCCGTGTACGACATCTCCACCGTCTCCATCAACGAGACTTTCTCTCCCCTCGTGGGCCTCAACCTCACGTTCAACAACAACATGACGCTGAAAGCCGAGTACAAGACCGCGCGCGTGTCTACCTTATCTATAACCTCCGCCCAAATCAACGAGACCAGCAGCAAGGACTTCGTCATCGGCTGGGGCTGGAAGATCAACGACTTCCGCCTCTCCTCCCTCTTCGGCGGCGGCAAGGCGTCGAAGCAGGCCGCCAAGAGCAACCGCAGCCGTCGCGGCAGCAGTGCATCCTCGCGCAACACGTCGGCTTCGTCGCGCGACAAGGCCTCATCTTCGTCTTCTTCCTCCTCTTCGAAGAAGGCCTTTGCCCACGACCTGAACCTGCGCTTCGACTTCTCGCTGCGCGACCAGGCGGCCATCCGCCGCGACATCCAGTCGGGCCTGTGCGAGGCCACCAGCGGCCAGCTGGCCATCAAGGCCTCGGCTCAGATCGACTACACCATGTCGCGCTACATCACCATGAGCATCTACTACGACCGCCAGCACTCCAAGCCCCTGCTCTCTTCCCAGTCGTACCCCACCGTCACCCAGGACTTCGGCATGACGATGAAAGTCTCCCTCACGCGTTAGTACGCTTGCGTGAGCATTTTTTAAACAAATTACGTCACTGAAAAGGGCCTCCGAAAACCGTTCATTAATGAAATCGATGAAATTCATTAATGAAAACGATCGAATTCATTAATGAGTACGATAAAAGTCATTAATGAAACGGATTCGGTGCATTAGTGCGCAGAGTATTCAACCAAAACATGGGTTAAGAGAGAATGATTCCATTTTTTTAGGGAACGATACAGTGTGAATTAACTCCCAAAATCGCGTGAGTTAACTCGATTCATCGTGTGAGTTAACTCGATCGATCGTTTGAGTTAACTCAGGTTTTTGACGGCGCCACGGGACGGAGTCCCATTTCCGCCGCTTTCTCCAGCATGAAGCGGAAGGCAGCCTCGTGGGTGTTGGGTATCTGCGACTCCCAAATGGCATCCTTCACCGCCTGCTTCAGATCGCCCACGGGGCGCGAAGGCGGCAAGCCGAACGTCTCCATGATTTCCTCGCCGGAAATGGGGTTCTGCCAGGTGCGGTAGTCATCGCGCGCCGCCAGGTCGGCAATCTTCTCCCTCACGAGTTGGAAATTCTCCAGGAAGCGCGCCTTCTTCTCGCGGTTTTTCGACGTGACGTCGGCCTCGCAGAGCAGCATGAGGTCGTCGATGTCCTCACCGGCCTCAAAAAGCAGTTTGCGCACGGCGTGGTCGGTGACTTCGTCGTCGGCAATGGCGATGGGACGCATGTGCAGCCCGACGAGCTTCTCCACGAAATGCATGCGCTCGTCCATCGGCAGCTTAAGGCGGCGGAAGATGCCCTGCACCATACGCTGTCCGATGAGGTTGTGATTGTGGAAGGTCCAGCCCGCAGAAGGATCCCAGCGCTTGCTGCGCGGCTTGCCGATGTCGTGGAGCAGGGCCGCCCAGCGCAGGAAGAGAGCCCCCTCCCCGCTCCCCCTTTGGGGGAGTGCCTGTGTAGACGCACTGATGTTATCCAAGACCTCGAGGGTGTGGTAGAAGTTGTCCTTGTGGGCCCGGCCGTTGCGTGTCTCGATGCCGCGCATGGCGGCCAGTTCGGGGAAGATGAGCTCCAGGAGGCCGCACTGCTCCAGCAGCACGAAGCCGATGGAGGGCACGGGAGCAAGGATGATCTTGTTGAGCTCGTCGATGATGCGCTCGCCGGAAATAATCTTGATGCGCTCCGCCATGCGGCGAAGGCCCTCGAAGGTCTCCTCCTCGATCTGGAAGTTGAGCTG
>ONSH01000005.1 GCA_900320435.1 uncultured Prevotellaceae bacterium | reverse complement strand
TCTTCATCTTCCTGTGGATCTTCATCATGCGCAGAGCCGGAGGCGGCGACGGTGCGAGCGGACCGCTCGGCATCTTCAATGTAGGTAAGAGTCGCGCCAAGCTGCACGAGAAGAATGACAAGGACGACGACAAAGACCGCGTGACCTTCAAGGATGTAGCCGGACAGGAAGGCGCAAAGATGGAGGTGCAGGAAATCGTGGAGTTTCTCAAGAATCCCAACAAATACACGGATCTGGGCGGCAAGATTCCCAAAGGCGCCTTGCTGGTGGGCCCTCCGGGCACGGGTAAGACATTGCTGGCCAAAGCTGTAGCCGGAGAGAAAGGCGCCTTGCTGGTGGGCCCTCCGGGCACGGGTAAGACATTGCTGGCCAAAGCTGTAGCCGGAGAGGCCGATGTGCCCTTCTTCTCCATGTCGGGCAGTGACTTCGTCGAGATGTTTGTCGGCGTGGGCGCCTCCCGTGTGCGCGACCTCTTCCGTCAGGCTCAGGAGAAAGCCCCCTGTATCGTCTTCATCGATGAAATCGACGCCGTCGGTCGCGCTCGCAGCAAGAGTGTGGCCATGGGCGGCAACGACGAGCGCGAGAATACACTCAACCAGTTGCTCACGGAGATGGACGGCTTCGGCACCAACAGCGGTGTCATCGTGCTGGCTGCCACCAACCGCGCAGACGTGCTGGACAAAGCCCTGCTCAGAGCCGGCCGTTTCGACCGCCAAATATATGTGGATCTGCCCGACGTGCACGAGCGCAAAGCCATCTTCCAGGTGCATATGCGGCCGCTGAAGATCGACGACACCGTCGATGTGGACTTCCTCTCGCGCCAGACGCCCGGATTCTCCGGCGCCGACATTGCCAACGTCTGCAACGAGGCGGCTTTGATTGCTGCGCGCAACAGCCACGAGAAGGTGGGCAAGGAGGACTTCCTGGCCGCCGTGGACCGCATCATCGGCGGACTGGAGAAGAAGACCAAGGTGCTGACTGAAGAGGAAAAACGCACCATCGCCCTGCATGAGGCCGGACACGCCACGGTGAGCTGGCATCTGGAGTATGCCAACCCGCTGGTGAAAGTCACCATCGTGCCGCGCGGACGCGCCTTGGGTGCTGCCTGGTATCTGCCGGAAGAGCGACAGATCACCACGCGCGAGCAGATGCTCGACGAGGTGTGTGCCCTCTTGGGCGGACGTGCAGCCGAAGAGCTCTTCACCGGCCACATCTCCTCCGGTGCCATGAACGATCTGGAGCGCGTCTCTCATCAGGTGTACGCCATGATAGCCTATATGGGCATGGGCGAATCGCTGCCCAACATCTCATTCTACAATATGGGCGGCGAGTATCAGGTGGCCAAGCCCTATAGCGAGAAGACGGCCGAGAAGATGGACGAAGAAGCCCGTAAGATGGTGGCCGAGCAATACGAGCGCGCCAAGAAGATACTCCTGGCGCACAGGGAAGGTCACGGCGAGCTGGCGCAGATTCTGATGGACCGCGAGGTGATCTTTGCGGACGACGTGAAGAAGATTTTCGGCGAACGTCCGTGGAAGAGCCGTGCCGACGAGTTGACAAATGAGAACAAAACGGAGGAATAGAGCCATGAAGAACTTGATTATGAGAACCCTGACGGGTGTTGTGTTTGTGGCATTGATGGTGGGCAGCATCCTCTACGGCCCCCTCTCTTTCGGCATACTCTTTGCCCTGGTCACGGGCCTGAGCATGTGGGAATACACCGGGCTGATCAACCAAAGGGGCGACGTGTCGCTCAACCGCCTGATTTCCGTCGTGGCTGCCGTCTATCTGTTTTGTGCTTTCTGGGGCTACTCCAGCGGATTGACGCCCACTTCCGGCGTGTTTATCCCCTATGTGCTGACACTGATCTATCTGATTGTCTCCGAGCTCTATCAGGAGCGTGATCACACTCTGAACAACTGGGCCTATACGATGTTCGGGCAGATTTATGTGGCCTTGCCCTTCAGTCTGCTCTCCACGCTGGGTTTCACCGTAAACCCTTTGGATATGACGGTGAACTACAGCTGGATATTCCCCCTGATGCTCTATGTGCTGCTTTGGTGCAGCGACACCGGTGCCTACTGTGTGGGTTCGGTGCTCGGCAAGAAGATTAGTTATAAGCTCTTCCCGAGCGTGTCGCCCCATAAGTCATGGGTCGGCAGTGTGGGCGGAGGTCTTCTGGCCATCGCTGTTGCCGTCCTCGTGGCCCGGTGGGACACCACGCTGACGCTTTGGGAGTGGGTAGGTTTTGCCCTTGTGGTGGTCGTGTTCGGCACTTGGGGCGACCTGGTGGAGAGCCTGTTCAAGAGGCAACTGAACATCAAGGATTCGGGCAACATCCTGCCCGGTCACGGCGGCATGCTGGACCGTTTCGACTCCAGCATGATGGCCATTCCGGCAGTGGTGGTGTATCTCTACACGCTGCAGCTGCTGTGACGTTCTGACGCGCATGGCTGACAATTTGTCACGGGGAGGCGAAATGGCACACTTTTCGCAGGATATCCCATTGAAATCGTTTAACACTAAAAATACAGAATACTATGAACATTCAACCTTTAGCAGATCGTGTGCTGATTGAGCCTGCACCTGCAGAGACCAAGACCGCCAGTGGTATCATCATTCCCGACACAGCCAAGGAGAAGCCCCTGCAGGGTAAAGTGGTGGCCGTCGGCGGCGGCACAAAAGACGAAGAAATGGTGCTGAAAGTAGGAGACCAGGTGCTCTACGGTAAATACAGCGGCACGGAGGTGGAGTTTGAGGGTACGAAGTACCTCATCATGCGCCAGTCCGACGTGGTAGCCATTTTGAAGTAATTAATATATAAGGTAAACAATAAAATCAGAATATCATGGCAAAAGAAATTAAATACAGTCTGGACGCCCGCGACGAGATGAAGAAGGGCGTGGATGCATTGGCCGATGCAGTGAAGGTGACTTTGGGCCCTAAGGGTCGCAATGTCATTATCGAAAAGAAGTTCGGCGCTCCCCACATCACCAAGGACGGCGTGACCGTAGCCAAGGAGGTGGAGCTGGCCGACGCTTTCCAGAACTGCGGCGCCCAGCTGGTGAAGAACGTGGCTTCGAAGACCGGTGACGATGCCGGCGACGGCACAACCACGGCTACTGTGCTGGCACAGGCTATTGTGCGTGAAGGCCTGAAGAACGTGACGGCCGGTGCCAATCCTATGGACCTCAAGCGCGGTATCGACAAGGCTGTGAAGGTGGTTGTGGACGACATCAAGGCTCAGGCAGAGCAGGTCGGCAGCGACTATCAGAAGATAGAGCAGGTGGCCACCGTGAGCGCCAACAACGATCCCGAAATCGGCAAGTTGCTGGCTGACGCTATGCAGAAGGTATCCAAGGACGGTGTCATCACCATCGAGGAGGCCAAGGGTCGCGACACCACCATCGGCGTGGTTGAAGGCATGCAGTTCGACAGAGGTTATCTGTCCGCTTACTTCGTGACCGACACGGAGAAGATGGAGTGCGTGATGGAGTCTCCCTATATTCTGATCTACGACAAGAAGATCAGCAACCTGAAGGACTTCCTGCCCATCTTGGAGCCCGCAGTGCAGAGCGGTCGTCCTCTTCTGGTCATTGCAGAGGATGTCGACTCTGAGGCTCTGACCACCCTCGTGGTTAACCGTCTGCGTGGTCAGCTGAAGATCTGTGCCGTGAAGGCTCCCGGCTTCGGCGACCGCCGCAAGGCCATGCTGCAGGATATCGCCACTCTGACCGGCGGTGTAGTGATTTCGGAGGAGACCGGCCTCAAGCTGGAGCAGGCCACTCTGGACATGCTCGGCACGGCTGACAAGGTGATTGTTACCAAGGATAACACTACGATCGCCGGCGGTAAGGGCGACAAGCAGATGATTGCCGACCGCGTGGCTCAGATCAAGAGCGAAATCGCCAACACCAAGAGTGACTATGACAAGGAGAAGCTGCAGGAGCGTCTGGCCAAGCTGGCCGGTGGTGTGGCAGTGCTCTACGTGGGCGCTCCCAGCGAGGTAGAGATGAAGGAGAAGAAAGATCGCGTGGACGACGCTCTGTGCGCCACCCGTGCAGCCATTGAAGAGGGTATTATCCCCGGTGGCGGTGTTGCCTACATACGTGCTCAGCAGAAGCTGGACGGTGTGAAGGGCGCCAATGCCGACGAGGAGACCGGTATCGCCATCGTGCGTCGCGCCATCGAGGAGCCTCTGCGTCAGATTGTGGAGAATGCCGGCCGCGAAGGCAGCGTGGTTGTGAACGAGGTGCGTAACGGCAAGGGTGACTACGGCTACAATGCCCGCGAGGACAAGTACGAGAACCTGAAGGCCTCCGGCATCATCGATCCTGCCAAGGTGACGCGTGTGGCTCTGGAAAATGCCGCATCCATCGCGGGAATGTTCCTGACGACCGAGTGTGTCATCTGCGAGAAGAAGGAAGAAAAGCCCGAAATGCCTATGGGCGGAGCTCCCGGCATGGGCGGCATGATGTAAACCTTTAATCACCTCAACAAGATGATTTTGGATAATTTAAGCGGATTGAGTGCCTATGTGGCGCTCAATCCGTTGTTTAACGAAGTGATAGAGTTCCTCAAGGGACACGATCTGGCCGCGCTGCCGGTGGGCAAGCACAAAATCAAGGGCGACGACGTGTTTGTGAACATCATGGACGTGCAGGGTAAGACGCCGGAAGAAGCACGCATGGAGACTCATCAGAAGATGATCGACATCCAGGTGTTGGTGTCTGGTCGCGAGCGTCACGGCTACGCTCCCGGACAGCAGTTCTCCCAGGCTGGCTACGATGCGGAAAAGGATATTTGTTTCCATGACGAGAAGGCCTCTACTTTCGTGGATGTCGTGCCCGGGCAGATGATTATCTATTTCCCTTTGGAAGGCCATCAGCCGATGATCTCCGACGGGCCGATGCGAAAAGCTATCTTCAAAGTTAAAAAATAAAAAAAGAAAAAGGTGGTGCCGGGCAATAAAGTCCGGCATCACTGCGTTATGGCGAGAGATGAAAAGGCTGATTTGGATTGCAGTGACGGGCCTCTTCGCACTCACGGCGAGTGCGCAATACGATCCCGCTTTCACCAACTCCTGGGCCTTGCAGTCCTACTTCAACCCCGCAGCGGCGGGCGTGGATGGCTACCTGAACATCCGGGGAGCCTACAGCATGCAGATGACAGGCTATGAAGGAGCCCCCAAAACGATGCTCGTGACGGCCGATCTGCCACTTTCTTTCTGGAGTCCTAATCACGCTGCCGGTGCGGGATTTATGAACGACGCCATCGGTCTGTTCTCCCACAAGAAAATCTACGTTCAGTATGCCCTGCATATACCGTTGGGATGGCAGAAAAAGTCAAGGATTTCCATCGGCGCACGCCTGGTGATTCTCAGCGAGAAGTTTGACGGCAGCGGCGTCGATACGGATGAGTCGAACGATAAAGCGTTTCCGACGTCAGAGGTTTCCGGTTTTGCCATTGACGCTGAAATCGGTGCCAGGTACACCTGGAGCGATGTGTGGTATGTCGGCGCCTCGGCGATGCACCTGACCGGCCCGACCATTGAGTTGGGTGACGACAAGGTCAACGAAATGAAGATATCGCCGACGTTTTATCTCACCGGAGGCTACAAGCTCAAGTTTCGCGACAAACGTTACAGTCTGGACACACACGGCATTCTCCGATCCGATTTTCAGGCCATACGCGGCGACATCGTGGCACGCTTGGGTTATGAAGGTTTGAAAAACAAGCTTTACGGTGGCGTGCTCTATTCTCCGACCAACTCCGTAGGCTTCCTCTTCGGTATGAACTTTCACGGCGTGGAAATCGGATACAGCTACGAAATGTATACCGGAGGCGTAGGTCTTCAAAACGGTACGCACGAAATCGTGCTGGGCTACCAGATGGATATGAAAAAGTCAAAGAAAGGAAAGAACATGCACAAGAGTGTACGCTTCCTTTAAGAAAAGAAACGGAATAACAGATAACAACAAGATAATGAAAAAAATCTTTGGTCTGATGGCCACTGCAGTGGCAACACTGGCGCTGACAGCCTGTTTCGGCTCTCAGGGTGCTGCAATGGCAGATGGCGGTGAAGTGACCGGTGTGCGCGGCAGCGGCTACGGTGAACCCACGCCTTATGGTATGGTGGCTGTGCGAAAGGGCAGCCTGAAAGTGGGCTTGGAAGAAAACGATACGCTTTGGGGTGCAGACTTCCCCAGGCGCGATATCAGCGTGGACGGATTCTGGATTGACGCTCAGGAGGTGTCAAACGCCAAGTACCGTCAGTTCGTACAGTGGGTTAGAGACAGCATCATTCGTGAACGTCTGGCAGATCCCGCTTTCGGCGGCGATGAGACGTATAAGATTGAAGAGGATAAGTACGGAGAGCCCATTCCGCCTCACCTCAATTGGAAGAAGCCCATCCCCAACGAGAGAAAGGCCACGGAAGACGAAATGCGCGCCATCGAAAGCGTCTACCGCTACCATCCCGTCGACGGCACAAAGATGCTGGATGCTTCTCAGATGAATTTCCGCTATGAGATCTACGACTATGCCGCTGCAGCTCAGCGCAAGTACAGGCTCAATGCCGAAGAGCGCGACCTGAACACCGACCATGCCGTCAGCAATGCTGCGGTGATGATTTCCAAGGATACGGCTTGGATTGACGACGACGGCAAGATTGTGCGTCAGACCATCACGCGACCTCTTTCCGGCGAATGGGATTTCCTGAACACTTACATCGTGAACATCTATCCCGACACCACCTGTTGGGTGAACGACTTCCAGAATGCGGACAACGAGCGCTACATGAAGCTCTATTTTAACAATCCCGCTTACGATGATTATCCCGTGGTGGGTGTCAGCTGGGAGCAAGCTAATGCCTTCTGTGCCTGGCGCACGCTGTTCCTCAAGAGAGGTCTCGGCGGATACGCCCAGCAATTGCAGAGATACCGTCTGCCCTCTGAGGTGGAATGGGAGTTCGCTGCCCGCGGCAAGGAAGGTAATCCCTTCCCTTGGGAGGCCAAGGAGGTGAAGAGCGACAAGGGTTGCTACTACGCCAACTTCAAGCCCGATCAGGGTAACTACACCAAGGACGGCAGTCTGATCACCTCCAAGTGCGGCATTTTCTCCGCCAACTCCAACGGGCTGTATGACATGGCCGGCAATGTAGCCGAATGGACCAGTACGACCTATACGGAAGCAGGCGTGGAAGCCATGAGCGACATGAATCCTAACCTGAGATACAATGCAGCGCGTGAAGATCCCTATCGCTTGAAGAAGAAGAGCGTGCGCGGCGGCTCATGGAAGGACCCTGAGAGCATGATACGCTCGGCCTGGCGCTCTTACGAATATCAGAACCAGCCCCGTTGCTACATCGGCTTCCGCTGCGTGCGCACCATGGTGAGCGACGGCATGCTCAAGCAGACTAAGTTGCCCGCAACAACATCGGTACGGAGGAAATAAACTAAGAAAAACAGAAGAAAGCCATGAATATTATCGCTAAAATGCAAAAGTGGATGGATTCCCCGTTCGGGCAGGTGTTTATGCAGTACACCTACAGTTGGGGCGCAGCCATCGTTATCCTGGGTACTTTGTTCAAACTGACCCATATACCGGGGGCCAACCTGATGCTGTTCATCGGCATGGGCACGGAGGTCTTCGTGTTCTTCATATCCGGTTTTGAGAAGACCTATACCAAAGTTCCTGCTTCTGAGAACGGCACCGGCGGCACGGTGATTGTCGGTGGTACGGGCGTGCAGGGGCAGGCTATAGCCGAGGGCTCCGAGAGCACAGCGACGGGCGGCACCGTGGTAATTGGCGGAGGCGCTCCTGCGGGCGGCACCGTCATCATGGGTGGCGGTGCAGTCGGCGGTGCATCGATGAATCCGGAGCAATTGGCTCAGGGCGCCTCGCTCAGTGCAGCTGCTGCCAATCTGGCTGCTGCCGGTCAGGCGGCAACGCAGGCCCAGCTGGCTCTCTCGCAGTTGCAGAACGGTCAGGGCGGCACCATCAACCCCGACAGCATCAAGGCCACTGATCCGGCCGCTATCGAGGAGGCTGTCAAGAATTATGCAGAAGAGCTGAAGGAGTTGACGGAGGTGCTGGAGCGTGTCAAGGTGCAGGCAGCCCGCATGTCCACGGATTCTGAAGAAATGGAGAATCTTAACCGCACGCTCACCGGCATTGCCACGGTCTACGAGTTGCAGTTGCGCAATATTTCCAAGCAGGTTAACACCATCGAGCAGATTGATGAGCAGACCCGCCGCATGGCAGACCAAATCACTGAGCTCAACAACGTCTACGGGCGTATGATCGGCGCCCTGACCATCAACATGGGTGCTGCGCCGGCAAAAAGCGAAGATAAAAAGGAAGACTAAGACACAGTAAGCTTCTTAAAGATGCCTATACAGAAGAAAAGAGTTTCGCCCCGCCAGAAGATGATCAATCTTATGTATGTGGTCCTGATGGCTATGCTCGCACTCAATGTGTCGAGTGACGTGCTGAACGGTTTCTCTCTGGTGAGCCAGGGACTGAACCGTTCGACGGCCAACGCATCGCGTACGAACAAGACGATATTGGATCAGTTCGAGGCTCAGATGAAGGCGAATCCTCAGAAGGTGAAGGTTTGGTATGACAAGGCGCATTTCGTGCAGTCGATGAGCGACAGCATCTATGACCTTGCCGAAGACCTCAAGATAAAGATTGTCAAGGAGAGCGACGGCAAAGACGGTGACGTAAACAACATCCGTAACCGTGAAGACCTGGAAGCTTCCACGCAGGTGATGCTGGCTCCCGGCACCGGAAAAGGTAAGGAGTTGTATGAAGCAATCATCCACTATCGTGAACGTATCCTGCGCATGGTGGAAGATAAGGAGAAGCGGGAAATCATCGCTTCCAACCTTTCCACCGACGTTCCCGTCAAGGAGCGTATGATGGGTAAGGATTGGCCGGAATACATGTTTGAGAATATGCCCACGGCCGCTGCCGTCACGTTGCTGACCAAATTGCAGAGCGACGTGCGCTATGCGGAAGGTGAGGTGCTTCACAGCCTGGTGCAGAACATCGACGTGAAGGATATCCGTGTCAACCAGTTGAACGCCTATGTGATTCCGCAGAGTCAGACGGTCGTTCAGGGCGGCAGATTCTCCGCCCAGATCATCATGGCTGCAGTGGACTCTACGAACAAACCGACCATCTACATCGGCGGAAAGGAATACAAGAGCGAGAACGGTCTTTACGAAGCGGTATGCTCTTCCACGGGTGACTTCACTCTGTCGGGATACATCGAAATGCTCAACGGAGAAGGTCAGAAGGTGAAGCGTAATTTCGAGCAGAAATACAGCGTAGTGGCTCCTTCGGCCACCATGTCAGCCGATATCATGAATGTGCTGTATGCCGGATACGACAACCCCATGAGTGTGTCGGTGCCCGGTGTGGCTTCATCCAAGCTTTCGGTGTCGATGACCGGCGGGCAGCTGACGCCCAAAGGTGACGGCCATTATATCGCACGTCCGACCAATGTCGGCGGTGAAGCAGTGTTCACAGTGGTGGCTCAAAACGAAGGACGCAGCCAGGAAATGGGCAAGTTTACTTTCCGAGTGAGGAAATTGCCCGATCCTACGGCCTTCATCCCCAACGGTGACACGCATTTCCTGGGCGGTCGCCTCTCCAAGCAGGTGCTCATGAATACGGAAAAGTTGGGTGCGGCCATCGACGACGGTCTCCTCAACATCCCGTTCACGGTGCACGGATTCGAAACCGTGTTCTATGACAACATGGGCAACGCTGTGCCTGAAGTGAGCCAATCTGCCTCGTTCACCGACCGACAAAAGGCGATGATGCGCTCCCTTTCAAGAGGCAAGCGTTTCTATATCACCAAGATTCGTGCCACCGGTCCCGACGGCATAGAACGTACGCTTAACGGGGCAATGGAAGTTATTGTAAATTAAAATTTAGACCATGAAAAGAAGTCTGATCTTAATTATATCGTTGGCGGTGTTCCTGGGTGTTAGCGCCCAGCCGGCAAAGCGCCGTGTCACCACCAGTAATGCAGCCGCTGCTGCGGGAGCGCCGAAGAAGCAGACCGCAGACCGCGCCACAATGTCTTTCCCCACAGCAGCGGAGATGCCGGAGGACGTGGTTTGGAAGCGCGACATTTATCGCTCGTTGGACCTCACGAAGGACAAGAACGCTCCTCTTTATTATCCCGTGGAGCCTATGGGCCGTCAAGTGAACCTGTTCACTTATCTTTTCCGCCTGATGCTCACCGGACGCATCTCGGCCTATACCTATAAGCTGGACGGAGTGGAGTCGTTTGATGAGAAAGACAAGCTGGCCGTGAAGGATGTCCTGGATCGTTATGGTATATATTATGAGGAAAAGGACGGGAAATACACGGTGGAGGCCAACGATGTGCCTTCAGCAGAAGTGACCCGCTACTATATTAAGGAAAGTGTTTACCTGGATCAGCGCACCGGCACCTTCTCCACCAAAGTGACGGCGTTGTGTCCCGTGCTGATGCGCGGTGCCGACGAATGGGGCGGGGATGCCACGCCTTATCCTCTGTTTTGGGTGAACTATGACGATGTGGCTCCATGGCTGGCCAAGTTGCCGATGATGGCCTCGAACTACAACAATGTCAACAATATGACTGCCGACGACTATTTCACCATGAACCGGTACGACGGCAAAATCTACAAGACCAACAACATGCAGGGCAAGGCCTTGGCGAACTACTGCAAGACGGACTCTGATATGGTGAAAGAACAGCAGAAGATTGAGAACGAAATCGTGCTGTTCCAGAACAATGTTTGGGGCCATCTGTCGCATGAGGACAGCCTGAAGATTGCACGTCAGGACAGCATTGCTGCTGCCCAGGGCAAGACCAAGACGGTGAAGGCAAAATCTTCATCGTCCCGCTCCTCATCGTCTGCCCGTAGCAGCCGGTCCTCTTCGGCCGGGAAGAGCAGTGGAGGTTCGGCAAGCAGTTCTCCCCGTGTAAGCGTGCGCCGGCAAAGGAGGTAATTGAGTGTATTGCGACTGTGTCCTTCCGCTGCCGTTGGACGGCAGCTTGACTTATAGCGTTCCGGCCGGCCTGTTTCCTCAGGTCGGCCAGCGTGTTCTAGTGCCGTTGGGGCGATCCAAGCATTATACGGCATTGGTTGTCAGAGTGCATGACCAAAAACCGGATTGTCAGACGAAGGATATTTTGGAGGTCATGGATGAGACGCCCATTGTGCTGCCTGTCCAAATGAAACTTTGGCAGTGGGTGTCCGACTATTATATGTGCAGCTTGGGGGAGGTCTTTAAGGCTGCCATTCCTGCTGGGCTGAAAAGCACAAAAAAGAAAAACAGCCATGCGACCCGTGTTGAGGAGTTGGACTTCGAGGTGCGTCCGATTCATCCGCTGACAGAGCACCAAACGAGGGCTTATGACCAGATAAAGGAATCGTGGCAGCAGAAGCCCACCTGTCTGTTGCACGGCGTGACCTCGAGCGGTAAGACGGAAGTTTATATACATCTTATCGATGAGGCCATCAGAGAGGGTAAGCAGGTCCTGTATCTTTTGCCCGAGATTGTGCTGACCACTCAGCTCACGGAGCGTTTGCGTCGTGTGTTCGGCTCGCGCTTGGGCATCTACCACAGCAAATACAGCGACGCCAAGAGGGTGGAGGTGTATCGCAAACAACTGTCGGATGAGCCTTACGACATCATTGTCGGTGTCAGGAGCAGTGTGCTGTTGCCCTTCCGGCGCTTGGGATTGGTGATCGTGGATGAGGAGCACGAAACAAGTTTCAAACAGCAGGATCCCGCTCCGAGATACAATGCCCGGAGTGTGGCGTTGGTGATGGCCTCCATGGTGGGCGCAAAAACCTTGCTCGGCAGCGCCACGCCGTCGATGGAAAGTTATGAAAACGCACTCAAGGGGAAATACGGCCTGGTGACCCTTAAGCAACGTTACGAAAACATGATGCTGCCCGAGGTGGAAGTGGTGGACATGAAGGAAGAACGACGCAGAAAGATGGCCACGGGGCTTTTCTCGTCGCGTCTGTTGGCAGAAATCCGCCAGACTTTAGATGCCGGCTATCAGGTGATTCTGTTTCAAAACCGCCGTGGCTACTCTCCGATGATAGAGTGTAAGGTGTGCGGTTGGGTGCCCCAATGTCCCCGTTGCGATGTCTCGATGACGTTCCACAGACGTCTGGCAATGCTATCGTGTCATTATTGCGGTTATTCCGTGCCCGTGCCTGAGATTTGTCCGCAATGCGAGACGAAGAGTCTCACCTCGAAAGGATTTGGCACGGAGCGCATAGAGGACACTCTCTCGAAACTGTTCCCCCACGCAACGGTGAAGCGCATGGATTTGGATACGACGCGTTCGCGTGCCCACTACGAAGAGCTGCTTACGGATGTGAAGGAGCGGCGCGCCGATATTCTCGTTGGGACGCAGATGGTGGCCAAAGGGCTGGATTTTGCCGGTGTACGCCTGGTGGGCATATTGGACGCTTCGTCGATGCTGCGTCAACCGGATTTCCGCGCTTATGAAAGAGGCTTCCAACTGATGGCTCAGGTGGCAGGTCGTGCCGGACGGCATGAATTGCGTGGTAAGGTGATTTTACAGTCGATGGAGGTCTCGGCCAGTGTGATTGCTCAGGTCGTGAATCACGATTATGAAGGCATGTTCCGGGAACAGATTGAGGAGCGGCGCCAGTTTTCCTATCCTCCGTTTTGCCGCTTGACGGATATCTATGTCAAGCATAAGGATATGGCGGTGGCCGAGCATATGGCAGAGGAAATGGCCGCGGTCTTGCGTCGGGTGTTCGGGACGCGTGTGCTCGGTCCGGTGGCGCCTCCGGTGGCCCGGCAGCAGTCGCTGCACATCAGAAAAATAACCCTTAAGGCAGAGACCTCTGCCAGTCCTTCAGCCGTCTCGGCACGCTTGACGGAAATCGTGAACTACATCAAATCCAAGGATGTGTTCCGGTCGGCTTCCGTCGTATTGGACGTGGATCCGCTTTAGCCCTGTGCTTTGTTTTTCAGTTCCGGATATTGAATGCGCGTGTGGTAGATGGTGCGCAGTTTGTCCTTGAACACTTCCTTGGCGGCCTCAATGTCGTTGAAGGTGATGGGACAATTCTTGAAATAGCCGGCTTCCAACTGTGCGTTTACCACCTTGTCCACAAGGGCGTTAATGTTTTCTTCCGTCACGTCTTTCATGCTTCTGCTGGCGGCCTCAACGGAATCGGCCATCATGAGAATGGCCTGCTCGGCGGTTGAAGGATTGGGCCCGGGATAAGTGAAAATGCCGGGATCAATCTCTTCACCCGGGTTTTTGTTGACGGCCTGAGTATAGAAGAAGCGTGCCACACTGGTGCCGTGGTGGGTGGCAATAAAGTCTTTGATCACCTTCGGCAAACGGTTTTTCTCGGCCAGGGCCAATCCTTCTTTTACATGGGAAATGATAATCTGCGCACTCTGTTCATTGGTCAGTCGGGTGTGGGGATTGATGCCGTTTTGGTTTTCAGTGAAAAATACCGGATGATGCAATTTCCCGATGTCGTGGTAGAGTGCACCGGTGCGCACGAGTTGACTCTTGGCGCCGATTTGGCTGGCAACGGCAGCGCAGAGATTGGCCACCTGAATGCTGTGCTGGAAGGTGCCGGGGGCTTCTTCTGCGAGACGCCGCAGCAACGGTGTATTGGCGTTGGACAGTTCCAGCAGGGTAATGCTTGAGGTGAATCCCAGCATACGCTCCACGGGGAAGAGCAGCAGGTAGGTAATGAGCAGCAATACGGCGCTGCCGCAAATGGTGATGGAATCTTTGAAAAAGACGCTGTGCAGGTCGTCGCAGTAGCCCAACAACAAATTCATGCTCCCGTTCATCACCAATGAGGCAATCAACACGAGCAGCATAGCTCTGAACAACTCGCTGCGCTGGGTGAGATCCCGGAGTGAGTAGATGGCTACAAGTCCGGCCACGGCTTCCGTCATGACAAAGATGACGGGTTCGGGCACGATGGGGCAGGTCACGCAGACTACAATCAGATGTGTGATGAATGCCGTTCGGGAATCCATGAATATGCGCACGAAAATCGGTACGGCGGCGAACGGGATGAGGTAGGCCGACAGACTGGTGTAGGAAACCAGCGCGTAGGCCGTGAGGGGGAAGGCGATATACATCAGGCATATCAGGTTGGCATAGCGCCACTTTTCCAGATAGTCGCTGCGGAACTCCAGGAAGAAGACCAGGAGCATGATGGTCCAGCCCAGGACGTAAAAGACGTGTCCGGCAATGCGGAACAGGCGTTCTTCCATCGTGAGAGAACGCTCCTTCTCGTGGTGTTCCAGAGAGGTCAGCACGGCAAAGGTGTATTGGTCAACGATGTCGCCTTTGTCAATGATCTTTTGGCCGGCCATCACCTGGCCCATGTAAGGCACGAGCATGGAGAGCACTTCCTGTTTCTGTTGCTCGCTCTTGTTCTCGTCCAACGCAAGATTAGGATGGATGAAGCGGCTCATGGAGCAGCGTGAGATGAGGCTTGCGGGATAAGGGTTGCCGTCGGAGGTTGCCATCAGATGTTCGTAAGCTGTCTTGGACGAGAAAACATCTTTGACCGAACGTACGACGGCCATCTGGCCTTCGAAGATGCGCAGGTAGCGGGTACCTTCCTGTTGCATCCGCTCGAATTCGTTGACGGGTACGATGCCGTGGGCATAGACATCCTCCAGTTGCTTGGTCAGATAGGTTTTCAGGCCCGGGGCATTGATATCCTGGCATTCGCTGTCAAACGCTTTGTGGAAGGCGGCAATCTGTGAATCGGCAACCTCTGTGTTGTTCTGAAAATAGGGCTCGATAAGGTGCATCAGGCTGTCGCGCTCGGCAGTCAGCTGTTCTGCACTCTTGAGGATGGGGAACGAGTCTTTTGCGATGAGAGCTTCGCCGTCCCAGGGCTCACCGAGATGGAAGTCGTAGCTGACGAACCGCTCTCTCGGCATTAGGGCGACGAGAATGGCGGTGGTCAGTATGACGCCGGCAACTCTGTAAAAGTAATCCTTCCATTCCCATTTGTGCTTGTGGTTGTATCGTCCCATAGTAATTTTATAAGGTTTCCTGCGCAAAAATATGACAAAGAATCGACATGAAGCGAAAATGGAAGTAAAAACATCGTGTATTGTGTCTTTATTGCAGGGCATGTGGTCGGTTTCTCGCCTTTTTTTAGTATCTTTGTCCGCGAAATAGACAATATTGTATGGAAAGAAGAGTTCGTGTGCGTTTTGCGCCCAGCCCGACAGGGCCGTTACATATCGGAGGTGTTCGTACTGCATTGTACAATTACCTTTTTGCCCGTCAGCACGGCGGCGATTTGATTTTCCGCATTGAAGACACTGACTCGGGGCGTTTTGTTCCCGGTGCAGAGGAATACATTATCGAATCGTTCAAATGGCTGGGCATCAAATTTGATGAAGGCGTAAGTTTCGGCGGTGACAAGGGCCCCTATCGTCAGTCCGAGCGTCGTGACATTTACCGGCGCTACGTGAAGCAGTTGCTGGACGGAGGGCATGCCTATTTGGCCTTCGATACTCCGGAGGAGCTCAATGCAAAACGCGCTGAAATTGAGAATTTCCAATATGATGCCTCCACGCGTATGTCCATGCGTAACTCCCTGTCCATGAGCAAGGAGGAGGTGGATGCTCTCTTGGCTTCCGGAGCTCAGTATGTTGTGCGTTTTAAGGTGACACCCGGCGAGGATGTGCATGTGGACGACATCATCCGTGGCGACGTGACCATTAACTCCAGCATTATCGACGACAAGGTGCTGTATAAGTCTGCAGACGACCTGCCAACCTATCATTTGGCCAACATCGTGGACGATCATCTGATGGAAGTGACCCATGTCATCAGGGGAGAAGAGTGGCTTCCGAGTGCACCGCTTCATGTGTTGCTCTATCGCGCGTTCGGATGGGCGGACACTCAGCCGCGTTTTGCCCATTTGCCCTTGTTGCTCAAGCCTGTGGGCAACGGTAAGCTTTCGAAGCGCGACGGCGACAAGTTGGGCTTTCCCGTGTTCCCTCTCGAATGGCACGACCCCGTGAGCGGGGAGGTGTCCAGTGGATATCGCGAAAAGGGTTATTTACCGGAGGCCGTGGTGAATTTTCTGGCGCTTTTGGGATGGAATCCCGGTGAAGGGCATGACGAGTTGATGAGTCTGGACGAGATGGTTCAGCTCTTCGACCTTTCCAAGTGCAGCAAGAACGGAGCCAAATTCGATTATGTGAAGGCTGCTTGGTTCAACCATCAGTATTTAATCCGCCGCAGTGACGAAGAGTGGGTGCCTGCTTTTGACAAGTTGCTCAGGGAGCAGGGTGTCTCTGCCACTGCCCGTCAAGAGACGGAGGTGGTGCGCATGATGAAGTCCAAAGTGATAGAATACGTGGACGGCGAGAACAACAAGAAGAAGAGAAATATTTCTTTCGTGTCCGACTTGTGGCCGCTGACGGAGTTCTTCTTCCGTGCTCCCGTTTCGTTTGACCGTGAGGATAAGTTCGTGCGCAAGAGTTGGACGGAATCTTCTGCCGACGAGATGAGGCGGATGGCAGAGGTTTTGGCGTCTGTCGACGATTTCACCGTGGACGGAATGAAGCCGGTCGTGGATGCCTGGGTGGAGCAGCAGGGAATCAAACCCTGGAATGCGTGGCGCGTGTGCCTTGTCGGCAAGGGCCAGGGGCCGGATATGTATGAGTTGGCAGCTTTCCTCGGTAAAGAAGAAACGCTTCGTCGAATGCAATACGCCATTGACACGCTATGTTGACCACAATACTCTATAACTTCGGCATTTATGCCTATATGCTTGGCGTGTTGATTGCTTCTGTCTTCAACAGAAAGGCACGCCTGATGGTCAAGGGTCATCTCTCCACGTTCAGGCGGCTTAAGGAGGAAGTGGACCCCAAAGCGCAATACATCTGGTTTCATGCCGCTTCATTGGGTGAGTTTGAGCAGGGAAGACCGCTTATCGAGCGTTATCGCAGGGAATATCCCCAATACAAGATATTGCTGACGTTTTTCTCGCCCTCCGGCTACGAGGTGCGCAAGAACTACGACGGGGCGGACATCGTGTGCTATCTGCCGTTTGACACTCCGGGTAACGTCTTGAGCTTCTTCAGTTTGATTCATCCGGTGGCGTTGTTCCTGATTAAGTATGAATTTTGGTGCAATTTCCTTGTCGGTTGCGACCACGAAGGAATCCCCGTTTACAGCATCAGCAGTATATTTCGTCCGGAGAAAATCTTTTTCCGCTGGTATGGGAAGAGCTATGCGTCCACGCTGAGGCGTCGCATCACGCATTTCTTCGTGCAGGATCAACAGTCGGCAGATCTCTTGCGCTCAGTGGACATCATCAACAACGTGACCATCGTGGGCGACACCCGTTTCGACCGTGTTCTGGATATTCGCAAGCAGGCAAAAGACTTGCCCTTGATTGAGCAATTCAGAGGTAAGAATATGACCTTCGTCGCCGGCAGCAGTTGGGGACCGGATGAAGACTTGATAATCCCTTATTTCAACAACCATCCGGATTTGAAGCTCATTTTGGCTCCTCACGTTATAGATGAAGAGCACCTCCGCCAGATAGAGAATAAGTTGCATCGTCCGTCTCTCCGTTATACGGAAATTCAGGGCGGCAATGCAGATGTCAAGGAGGCGGATTGCTTGATCATCAACTGCTTCGGTTTGCTCTCCAGCATTTATCGCTATGCGGACATCGCTTATGTGGGCGGTGGATTCGGTGTGGGTATTCACAACGTACCGGAGGCGGCTGTTTATGGCGTTCCCGTCCTCATCGGACCCAACAATCAGGGCTTCCGTGAGGCGCAGGATCTTTTGAAATTGGGCGGATGCTTTGAGATTACGGATCAGGCGGTGTTCAATGCTTCGGTCGACCGGTTGGTGACGGAAGATAAGTACAGACTTCGTCGCGGTGCGGTGGGGCGTCGCTATATTGAGTCCAATGCCGGGGCGGCTGACACCATTTTCGGCAAAGTGGGCGTTGATTTCCATCGTTAAAGAAAAATAAAAAAGCAACTTTTTCGTTGCTCAGATTTGTTTTTTTGAAAGTTTCTTCCTACATTTGTAGGCAGAAATGAACGAAGAAATCTTTCAAAAGGCATTGCAAGGCGCATCCAAATGGGAACTTCAGCAAATTGAAGGCCTTGCACTTGCACATAAAAAGATACCTTCTTGGGCAGAAACGGATGGCATTCAGTGGCCAGTCCGCCTGTCGATGGAGCAGTGCTCGTCCGAGCTGGCAGCCCGCTACAAAGCTTCACTCCTTCAAGATATCCCGTCGGAAGAGCGGACACTTTTGGTGGATGCCACCGGTGGATTCGGCGTGGACTTTGCCTTTATGGCTCCGCTCTTTCAAAAAGCGGTGTATATTGAGCAGAACGCAGAGCTTTGCCATTTAGTGCAGCAAAATCTTTCCCTGTTGGGCCTGTCGCATGTGGCTTGCCTGGAAGGCCCTGCGGAGCGGCTCCTGATGTCGCAGATTCCGGATGAAGGGCACGGTGTATGTTGTTTTATCGATCCGGCCCGACGTGACGACCATAACCGTAAAATGGTGGGTCTGAAGGATTGCACTCCGGATGTGACCGTTCTGGTACCGGAGCTGTTGGCGCGCGGTGTGCGGGTGATGTTGAAACTGTCTCCCATGCTGGATGTAACGGCGGCTTTGCGCGAGCTATCGGGAGAATGGGCCGTATATGCCGTTGCCGTTGAGGGGGAGTGCAAGGAGCTCCTGCTTCTGTCCCGTGCCTCCGGAGTACACGCCGTCAACATAACCCGAACGGGCATCAGTGACTTCCATCCAAAGACTGACTCCGTGAGCAAAACGACTTATGCCCGTCAGTTGTCCCGTTATCTCTACGAGCCGTCTGCCGCAGTCCTGAAAGCCGGGTTGCAGGATGCCCTGCCGGGAGAGAAGCTCTCACCCCAGTCCCATCTGTTTACTTCTGATGAATTGTTGCCGGATTTTCCCGGACGCAGCTTTAAAGTGGAGCGGGCTTCCGGTTTTTCCAAGAAAGAATTGAAGGAAATGACGGAGGGTTTGCATCGGGCCAATCTCACGGTGCGGGGTTTCCCGATGTCGGTGGCGCAGCTCCGGAAGAAGTTGCGTCTTGAAGAGGGTGGGGACGTTTATCTGTTTGCCGCCACAATGGCGGATCGATCACATGTGTTAATTAAATGCAGCAAGATATGAACAATTATTGTCTCATTATGGCCGGAGGAAACGGCGAGCGTTTGTGGCCCGTGTCCCGAAGTGCAAAGCCCAAACAGTTTTTGGACCTTTTCGGCAACGGGCGCACTCTGCTGCAGCAAACCTACGACCGTATGTCGCGCTTCATGCCGAAGGACCGCATTTTTGTGTCCACCAACGTGCAATATCTGTCGTTGGTTCACGAGCAGCTTCCTGAGGTGGATGACCTTCACATTTTGGAAGAGCCGGTCAGGCGCGGCACCTTGGCAGCGGTGGCCTGGGCTTCGGTGTTCGTTTCACGAATGGAGGAGGATGCCTGCCTCTTTGTAACGCCTTCCGATCATCTGATTTTCGACGAGACGGCATATGCAGAAGATATTTTAAAGGGACTGGACTTTGCCTCCCGTGAGCATGCGATGCTGGTGATGGGCATACGTCCGACCCGGCCCGACACGGCCTACGGCTATATCCAAAAGGGCGAGGCTACCGACGTGGACCGTATCACCTGTCTGAAGACCTTCACGGAAAAGCCTCAGAAGGATTTTGCAGAGCTTTTCATGAATGAGGAGGACTTTCTGTGGAATGTGGGCATTCACATCTTCCCCGTGCGCTCCATGTTGGACTTGTTGTATAAGAATATCCCGGAATATCAGTTAGAAATTCCGCGAATGATGGAGGCTGCAGCATCGGACACCGGGCAACTTGTGCCGGAGTTTTTCGAGGTGCTGCCCAATCTTTCGCTCGATGCTGACTTTCTGGATCATGCGGAAAAAGTGTTTGTGTTGGAAGGCCGATTCGGATGGGCCGATTTGGGCACCTGGTCTTCGCTTCACGACTATGTGGCGGGTGACGAGAAGGGCAATGTCCTCCTGGACACCCAGGGGCATCTCTACGACTGTGAAGACACCGTGATTCGTCTTCCCAAGGGCCGTCAGGCTGTGGTGAAAGGGTTGAAGGGTTATGTCGTCGCAGAAGAGGGCGAATACCTTATGATTTGCCCTACAGAAGATGTTGCTACCATGCGCAGGATGCACACCGATGCCAAATTTTCGTAAAAAGTCTGTTCTGATGTCGGACAGATGTGGGATAATAGATAAAAAAATCGTATATTTGCAGCCATGACACTGAACCTTATAGCTGCAGTAGCAGAGAATTTGGCCATCGGCTTTCATAACAAGCTCATCTATTGGCTCCCGGACGATTTGAAGCGTTTCAAGGCGCTCACGACGGGCCACACCATCATCATGGGCCGCAAGACCTTCGAGAGTCTTCCCAAGGGCGCTCTTCCCAATCGGCGTAATGTGGTGCTGACGAGAAGGGCGGATGCGGCCGGGCTCTTTCCCGGCTGCGACGTCTATGCTTCTCTGGAGGAGGCACTCTCATCGTGTGGGGTGGACGAGGATGTGTTTGTCATCGGCGGAGAGAGCCTCTACCGTGCGGCATTGCCTCTGGCCCAAAGACTTTATCTGACAGAGGTGGAGGACACGCCGAAAGAGGCTGACGCCTTTTTCCCGGCTTATCGCGACCGATTCCGTCTTGTGAAGGAGGAACTGCATTCGAAGGACGAGCGTCATCAGTACGACTTTAAATTTTCAGATTATGAAGCAATATCTTGACTTGTTGCAACGCATATTGGACGAGGGTGTCGAGAAGAGCGATCGCACCGGCACCGGCACCGTCAGCATATTCGGACATCAGATGCGCTTCAATCTTCAGGACGGCTTCCCTCTTCTTACGACGAAGAAGGTCCATCTGAAGAGCATCATCTATGAGCTGTTGTGGTTTCTGCGCGGCGACACCAATGCGCATTGGTTGCAGGAGCGGGGTGTGCGCATTTGGAACGAATGGGCTGATCCGGAAACGGGCGATCTCGGTCATATCTACGGCTATCAGTGGCGCTCGTGGCCCGATTACAACGGCGGTTTCATCGACCAGATTCAAAATGCCGTCGACACCATCAAGCGTGACCCCAACTGCCGTCGCATCATCGTGAGCGCCTGGAATGTGGCGGATTTGCCCAACATGAATCTGCCGCCGTGTCATGCCTTTTTCCAGTTTTATGTGGCTAACGGCAAGCTCTCGTTGCAGCTCTACCAGCGTTCGGCCGACACTTTCCTCGGCGTGCCGTTCAACATTGCCTCTTATGCATTGCTTTGTATGATGATGGCGCAGGTGTGCGGCCTGGAGCCCGGTGATTTCATCCACACGACGGGCGACACGCACATCTATCTCAACCACATGGACCAGATTCGCGAGCAACTCTCGCGCGAGCCTCGTCCTCTTCCCCGCATGATCCTTAATCCCGACGTGAAAAACATTTTTGACTTTAAATATGAAGATTTCCAACTGGAGGGTTATGACCCTTGGCCTGCTATTAAAGGCGTCGTTAGTGTGTAGTATCTTCGGCTTCGGTCTCAAGGCAGAGGCTTCAAATCTGGTGGCTTCCGAGGGAGCCTGGTGTTGGTTTGCCGATCCGCGTGCCACACACTATGAAAATGCTGCCGGCACCGTCAAGATGACCTACATCGGTTACATCGATGTGCACGGCAATGTCAAAGCGACGCAGTACGACTGGCTGAAGCAGCGCAAGACGGACGTTCTTGTACGCTCGTGTTTTCAGCCCGACGACCATAACAACCCCACCTTCATCGTCTTGCCCGACGAGCGTGTGATGATCTTCTACACACGCCACACGGATGAGCCCAAGATTTGGTACCGTATATCGAAAAAGCCCGGTGACATCAGCCAATTGGGCGACGAGAAGTATCTGGCTACGGCCAACAATACGACCTATCCTTCGCCCTTTATCCTGAGCGACGATCCCGAGCACATCTATCTCTGCTGGCGCGGCATCAACTGGCATCCCACCATCGCGCGTCTCACGATGCCCGACGCCAACGACAACTGCTCGTTCGATTTTGGCCCGAAGCAGATCGTGCAGTCCACCGGCGCGCGTCCTTACGCCAAGTATCAGAGCAACGGCAAGGATAAGATTTATGTCTCCTACACCACCGGGCATCCTGACAACGAGATGCCCAACTGGCTCTACTTCAACGTGATTGACATCAATCACGGCAACGGTCCCATCCTGCGCGACCTCAACGGCACGCAATTGAGCGTGATCAGCAGCGGGGTGTTCAATGTCAGCAAGACGGACTCGTATGCCAGCCAGTATCCCGCCACTATTGTGGACAAGTCGGCCAACATCCGCAACTGGGTGTGGCAGATTGCCCTCGACGCCGACGAGCATCCCGTCATTGCCTATCCTCACATCGACGACGCCAAGACCTCGCACGTCTATTGGTATGCCCGTTGGAACGGTTCTTCGTGGAAAAACACATGGGTGCAGTATGGAGGCCATGCATTCCATCAGAATTGGAACTCCACGGAGAAGTGCTACAGCGGCGGCATGGCTTTGGATCCCGACAACATCAACGACCTCTATCTCAGCATCCCGACGACTGACGGTCAGTATAACAAGGACGGCGTGTATGAGATCTGGAAATACACCGTCAATGACGAGGGCACTGTGTCCGGCTCGCAGCAAATCACTCAGAATTCACCGAAGAACAATGCCCGTCCGTATGTCATTCCCGGCTCGAAAAACAGTCCTCTGAGACTGGTGTGGATGCAGGGCGACTACTACTATTGGATCGTGAAGCAGGGTTACCCCTTGGGCTATCCTACGGCCGTCTACAGCAATCACAATTGGGAGGAAAGCGTTTCCGACCTCTCGCCGTATATGGTCGACTGCACCTGCCTGAAGGCAAATCGCACGCTGAATATGGCCATTGCGATGAATACGGCACAATACGAGGGCGTCATCGTGAAATCCGACGACGGCAATTTCACGTATTCCCTTGACGGCAGTTCGTCGTATCCTGTGTTGACCGTCAACGGCACAACATACCGGAGCCAGAACCGCTTGCTCACCAGTGACGATTGGGCGACGCAGAGTTCGGGCACCAGCGGCGACAATCATCCCACCAAGATGCCCGCATGGGTGCTGACCATGACCTACGACGGTCAGAGGCTCGCCGTTTATCGCAACGGCCTTGTGGATCAGGTCGTTGACATCGAGGGGCTCGATTTCGACAATCTGCTCGTTCGCGGCGAAGGCTTCAACCACACGTGCATCGCAGCCGCTACTTACAGCAAGGCCGCCAGCCCTCTGGAGGTGCAGCAGCTGGTCTCTGCATCGATGGAAGGAACAGCTCTTGAAGCGCTTCAGATTCCGGAGGAGGCACGCACCGATCTCGTGCTGCCCACGGTTTCGTTCGGGCAGAACGTGCAGTGGACGTCTTCCGATGAAAGCGTCATCAGTACTTCCGGCATACTGAGGCCGAAGAAGAGCGACACCGAGGTGAGACTCACGGCTATTGTGGGTGACGGGGAGCGTGTGTTCGACGTGAAAGTGCCTGTCCGCGACATCACCAAAAACCTGCGTTACGCTTTGGCAGAATCGTTGGATCTCACGGGCAATACCGCCAGCGGATTCCCCACCAACAAATACGGTCTTGCAGAAGAAGGATTGCTCGACGGATTGCGTTCTTTCACCTTTCTCGTCACCGTGAAGGCCAATCGCCTCACGGGAATGCCCCGCATCTACGACTTCGGTTCGGCCTCGGGCAACAGCCTGTTTCTGAGGGCCAATCCTCTCTCTGCCGGCATCAAATACAACGGCGGCACGACCACGATGGTGAATGCGACGACGCAGCTGAAGGCCAACACGGAGACCAAGCTCGCCGTTTCCTATGACGCCGACACGCACACCACGTACATCTATATTGACGGCGAGGAAAATGTGTCCGGAGGCGCCAATCTGAATGAGGCCTATATGCTGTATCTTCTGGCCAAAGACACGCGCAACTACATCGGACGCACCCAGTGGTGGGACACCAGTGTTGCCAACGACAACCAGGACTTCTGCGGCATCATCAAGGACCTGATGCTCTACGATGTGAAGCTGACGCGCAAGGAAATCTGTCAGCTGCAGGATCTGCCCTATGAAGAGGAAGATCTTCCCACCAGTCTCGTCAATCCCGATTTCGAAGAGAGCTACAGCGTGATGTCCGGCAGCGGTGTCACCAGCGACCGCGCCATCTACATCCCTGAGGGCTGGAAAGTGAGCTACACCAACAACAATGAAAACGATATCACCGCCCTCACGACAGGCGATCTCCAATACAGCAGCTTTTTTGCCACGAAGGCGGATGCTGCCCGTTGTGGCAGCAAGAGCTACTGGATCCGTCAAAAGTGGGGCACTTCCGTCATCGGACTCTATCAGGACGTGAAGCTGCCGGAGGGGAAATATACGATGACGGCCGACGTGTGGCGCAGCGGCAGCGGCGGTGATGTCATCATCTACGCCAAAGTGGGTGATGCCGCTCGCGTCACGGCCACTCCGCCTTCCAATCAGGACTATTGGCAGACGGCTTCTCTCTCGTTTGAGACCGACGGCGAGAAGACCGTGCGTATTGGCCTGGAGAACAACCATACGTCGAACGGCAACGAGAAGTTCGGCGGATTTGACAACTTCCGCTTTGTCTACACGCCGACGAAGGTGAATCTTGTGCGTGGAGAGAATGGCGTTTCAGGCGCGGAGGGCGCTACGTATGATATGTCCGGACGCCGTGTGTCGGCCGACAAGCCGGGCATTTATATCCGCGATGGGAAGAAGTTTGTTGTTTCCGATTGAATGCGACGGCATACAGGTAGGGGAGGTGACGGCTTTCGAGTCGTCACCTTCTTCCGAATGCGACGGCCGCATGGCCGAGATTTCGTATCGCGTGGATGAGGCCTATCGCCGTCGCGGATTGGCCTCTGAGGCGTTGAGGCGCGTCAGCGAGAAGCTGCTGCGCGAGGAGGGTTTTGCGGTCCTGTTTTGCAACTGTTATGCCGACAACGAGGCCTCTCTGCGTGTGATGCAGAAGGCCGGCTTCACGGATACGGGCAAGCTTGTGGCAGAAAAAGAAACACCCGAATGTCCGATTCGGGTGTTCTTTAAAGTTTAAGCAATCAACTCTTTTCAGAATTCGTAGCCGACTCTGACTACCAGCGATCCTCCGGTGTTGGTCACATTGTAGAGGTCCGACTTGTCCAGAGGCATGAAGTCCAGGACGTAGCCGATGCCGGCGTTCCATCTCTTGTAGGTGAGGTTGAGACCCTCCACCATGCCGAGCTGGAAGCGGTTCGCAGAGTAGATGTCGTCGTTGTCGTCGAACTGATTGTCGCCGTTCATGTTGTAGAGCATGTTGATGCCGAAGTTCAGGCCGATATACGGGGCGATCGTAAACAGCTTCCTGCTGCCGAGGGTGAAGCGCCACGTGAACGACACGGGGATGTTCAGGCGCAACAGATCCAGAGAGGTGTCGATGCTGCTTTTGTACCTGTGGTTGTACTGCACCATGCCGCTCACTTCGATATACATGGGCCACTTTTTGCTCAGATGGATGCCGCGGGTGTATCCGCCCGTGACGCCATGCGCTGTGGACCAGGGATTGCCCCAATAGAACATGTCGCTCATGAACATGGGTGCGTAGCCGACTTCCACGCGGTTGTAGTCTTCGCCGGCAAGTTTGTTGGCGCTTGCAGTCGAGACTGCAAGCGTCACAACGGCCAAAAGTACGAGAACTTTTTTCATTGTTGACTTAACGGGTTTATCCTGAATGACTTAGAACTCGTAGCCTACGCCTATAGCGAAGGTGCCAGAGTAGTTGTTGATGCCGAGGGTCTTGGATTTTTCCATAGGCATCAAGTCAATCACGTAGTTCAAACCGAAGTTCCAGCACTTGTAGGTGAAGTTGACACCTTCAATCAGACCGAACTGGAAACGCTCGGCGCTATAGTCATCGTCTGTGTAACCAACTATGCTGCCGTACTCTTCAACGAATTTGAACATGTTTCTGTCGTTAGCCTTGTACAACAGGTTGATGCCGAAATTGAAACCGGTGTAGGGGCTGATTTTCCACAACTTCTTGCTGCCGACAGCAAAGCGCCAGGTGAAGGCAACGGGGATGTTCAGGCGCAGGTATTTAACTGACACGTCATACAAGTTGCCGTCTTCGTCAAATTCCGCATCCTCATGTGTCTTGTGGTTGTATTGGAGATTGGCACCGGCTTCGATGAACATGGGCCACTTCTTGCTCAGGTGGAAGCCGTGTGTGTAACCGGCTTTGAAGCCGTGGGCCGTCATAGAGCTTGTGCTCCAATTATTGAACCTGTTTGATCGGGTATTAAAATTGTCGACAAACATGGGAGCATAGTAAATCTCTACGCGATTGTAGTCCTTGCCTGCACCCGGGCGGTTTTGGGCGTTAACGCCGAGGGTCATGGCCAATACGGCCAAAAGAGCAAAAATCTTTTTCATAGTTGAATATGTTTTAATCTTTTATGAAACTTAGAACTCGTAGCCTGCGCTGATGAACAGGTTGCTGGTGTAGGTGTTTACTCCACCGAGCCAAACGTTGTCGAAGCTTACGAGAGGATTGAAGTCTACATTGAAGCCGATACCCCAAACGAAAGCCTTGTAGTTGAACTTGGAGCCTACTTCCCAACCTACCTGGAAGCGGTTGCCGCCGTAGGGGTCTTTAAACTGATTCTGGTCGAATACATCGTACAGCAGGTTGATGTTGAAGGTGAAGCCGCTGTAGGGAGAGATCTTGAAGTTGCCGCTGCGACCCACGGTGAAGCGCCAGGTGAAGTCAACGGGTACGGTGAGACGGAGGAAATTGGTCTCCGTGGCGCCTCTGTAGGCCAGGCGACCGCCGGTCTCAATATACATGGGGTGTTTCTGACTCAGATGGAAGCCGCGGGCATAGGCAGCCTCAAAGCCGTGCATGGTGCCGCCGGTGGCGAACATGGGGCTGTAGCCGAGTTCTACGCGGTTGTAGTCATTAAAACCTTTGGCGCTGGCGCCAACAGTCATAGCCAATACGGCCAACAAAACGAGAACCTTTTTCATAACTTTAAATACTTTAAATGGTTAATGAATAAATGGTTTATAAGTCAAATCCTTTTTGTTTATGTCATCAGAATCCCCAGCCCAGGCTGACAACAAGGTTGCCCATGCTGATCTTGGGCGTGTCGGTGCCGTAGGTGTTGATGGCGTCCTGTTGGAATTGGGGCAGGTATTCTCTGCTGTCGAAGGAGGAGAAGTTGCCCTGATAGCCCACGCCGACGGTGATGCCGATCACGCTGAAGTTGACGCCGGCCTGCCAGCCCATCTGGAAGCGCTTGGGGTTGTAGGTGTACTGCATGCCGAAGCTGTCGGTGATGACGTCGCCGCTGCGGCTGAACAGACTCTCGCCGCTGTAGGCGTAGAGGTTGAAGCCGAAGTTCAGGCCGGCATAGGGTGCTACGGCGAAGATCTTGGCGAACTCGAAGCGGTAGGTGAGGTTGACGGGCACGTTGAGGCGCACCATCACGGTGGAGGTGTTGAGCAGATCGTCAATAAAGGAGATGCTGGTGGGGTCGGTTTGGGCAGCATCGTCAATGAAGCTGGCTCCGGTGCCTCCGTTGACCTGAATACCGGCGCCGGCCTCGATGAAGAGGTTCTTGTAGGTCTTGATGCCGAGGGCGAAGTTCACCGATCCGCCGTGCAGTGTCGGAGAGAATCCGCCTGCGGCGTTCGACGAGAGGTAAAGCGGGGTGTAACCGAGTGAAGTGCGCATGTAGCCGAGCTTGGCCTGTGCGCCGAGTGCGGCTGCTGCAAATGTCAAAAGAATGAGGAATTTTTTCATAATTATTCGTTTACTGAATGTGGTTCACGTGAATTTGATAAACGATTTCAATTGCAAAAATATGAAAAAATCTTAAAATTACAACATTATTTCAGAAAAAATGTTGGTAAAACTGCACTTATCGCTCAGTTTTAGTTCAGTTCTCGTTCATCTCTCGTGTTTCTTTCGAGTCAATAGCGGTGATGCAGCGGTGATGCAGCAGTGATGCAGCAGCTCTGCTGCACCTCAGCAGCAGGGTAGCGCGAGCGAAAAGCGGCTCAGATAGGTGGTGCGGATGCGCCAAGGAGCGGGGTAGAGGTTGTTGATGCGGGAGCCGACGCTCTTGCCTTCGCCCAGAGGGAGGCCGGCATAAGTCAGCGTGACGGGACCTCGCGGAGCCTCCAGCCTCAGGGCTTCGCCGCGCAGATAGTGCAGCGCATCGTCATAGCTGAGCGCCACGCAGTTACCGTCGCAGAGAGGCGCTTCGTCCGAGTCAAAAAGCACGCGCATTGTGCGCATCGAAGGCAGCGGCTGACGTTCGCGGACTTCCTGAAGCGCCCCATCGCTCTCTTTCCTGACGGCGGCAATGTAAAAACCTTCGCCGCGATCGCGTCCGGGCAGGAAGTGGCGTTCCTCCAAAAGCGTGCCGCCCAAACGCTCGCAAATCCAGCGCACGTTGTCTTCGTCCTCGAAGCGGTTGAAGGTGCAGGTGGAATAGACCAATAAAGCCCCTTCGCGCAACGTGGGCCAGACGCTCTCCACAATCTCGCGCTGGAGCGCGCTGCAGCGCATCACCGCCTCCGGGCTCCAGCCCCGGACAGCCTCTTCGTCCTTGCGAAACATGCCTTCGCCCGAACAGGGCACATCAGTAACAATGAGGTCGAAGCAATCGGTGAAACGGGCAAAATCGGCCGGCATCTGCTGCGTCACGATGCAGCGCACGGGATAATGGCCCTCACGCATGCGTGTCCATTTTTGCACGTTCTCCGAGAGCACTTGGGCGCGTTTGGCCATCGGCTCGTTGCAAATCAGCGTGGAGCCTTCGGGCAGGAGACCGGCCACGAGCGTGCTCTTGCCGCCCGGAGCGGCACAGAGGTCGAGGGCCTGAACGGGCGCTTCCAGAGCAGCGTAACGGTGCAGGATTTCAGCGAGATACATCGACGAAGCCTCCTGCACGTAGTAGGCGCCGGCATGCAGCAGAGGATCCATCGTGAAGGGCGGACGTCCGGAGAGGTAAAAGCCCTCCCGGCACCAGGGGACGGGCGTCAGCGTGAGTTCCGTTTCCGACGGAAGCGTCTCTCCTTCAGTCGTTTGCGGTCGTTTGCGGGGATTGATGCGAACGGAGACTTCGGGCTCCGTTTCGAGGAGCGCGTGACATAGCGCGCAGGCCGCATCGCTGCCGTATTGCTCCTGCATCATGCGGATGAAATCGGGAGGAAGACTTACGGCCATGGCGGCAGTCGCGTTAACGGTTGGCTTCCTTGACTTTGCGGAAGAGGTCGGAGGCGAAGATGAAGGAGTTGAGGCTCTCGTTGGTGGAGGACATAATCTGGTCCTTCGTGCCTTCCCACTCCTTGACGCCGTTGGCCAGATAGATGATTTTCTCTCCGATGCCCATCACGGAGTTCATGTCGTGCGTGTTGACGACGGTGGTCATGTTGTACTCCTTCGTGATGGAGTGGATGAGCTGGTCGATGACGATGGAGGTCTTGGGGTCGAGGCCCGAGTTGGGCTCGTCGCAGAAGAGGTATTTGGGATTGAGCGCGATGGCGCGCGCGATGGCGGCGCGCTTCTGCATGCCGCCGGAGATTTCGCCGGGAAACTTGTCTTCGGCGCCGGCCAGATTGACGCGCGAGAGGCAATATTTGGCCCTTTTGACGCGATCGGCCGTGTTCATGTCGGAGAACATGTCAAGCGGGAACATCACGTTCTCCAGGACCGACATCGAGTCGAAGAGCGCCGCCGACTGGAAGATCATGCCCATCTCGCGGTGGATGAGGGCCTTCTCCTTCTTGGTCATGGCGTTGATGTCGCGCCCGTCGTAGAGCACCTGGCCCGAAGTGGGCACGTAGAGGCCCACGACGTTCTTGATGAGCACCGTCTTGCCCGAGCCCGACTGGCCGATGATGAGATTCGTCTTGCCGTCTTCAAACACGGCGTCGATGCCCTTCAGCACTTCGCGGCCGTCGAAGGCCTTGCGGATTTGTTTGAGTTCTATCATGAGAGCATGGAAGTCAGGAAGATGTCGGAAAAGAGGATGAGGATGGACGAGGAGACGACGGCGTCGGTGGAAGCCTTGCCCACGTCGAAGCTGCCGCCCTCCACCGTGTAGCCGTAGAAGGCGGAGACGCTGCTGATGATGAAGGCGAAGAAGAGGCTCTTGATGAGCGACATCCACACGTACCACTGGTTGAAGTCGTGCTGCAGTCCGGCCGTGACGTCGTCCACGTTGATGACGCCCACGAGCGAGGTGGCATAAGCCCCGATGAAGCCCATCAGCGCCGAGAAGATGACGAGGAAGGGAATCATCGTGATGAGGGCGGCGATCTTGGGCAGGATGACGAAAGAAGCGGAGTTGACGCCCATAATTTCCAGCGCGTCAATCTGTTGCGTCACCTTCATCGTGCCGATTTCGGAGGCGATGTTGGAGCCCACCTTGCCGGCCAGTATCAGACACATGATGGAGGAGGAGAACTCCAGCAGCATGATTTCGCGCGTGGTGTAACCCGTCGTCCATCCGGGCATCCAGGGAGAGGCGATGTTGAGCTTGATCTGGATGCAGATGACGGCGCCGATGAAGAAGGAAATGAGCACCACGATGCCCAGGCTGTCCACGCCGAGGGAGGCCATTTCCTTGACGTACTCCCTGCCGAACATGCGCCAGCGTTCGGGCAGAGCAAGCACGCGCCACATGAGCTGAAGGTAACGACCAAAGGTCGCTATTGAGTCGGAAATATACATGTTTCGTTAGTGTTTCAGCTGCAAAAATAAGTAAAAAAATGAAGGTTCGGGGATATAGGCGGAGATTTTTTTGGCGAAAGTGGCCCTTTCTGAAGATTTTTTTGTATATTTGCGCAAAATTTTTACGCGTGAAAGAGCAGGAAAGAGCAGAATTGCGCAGCGAGGGACTCGTGAAGGTCTACGGCAAGCGTACCGTGGTGAACAACGTTTCGTTCAATGTTCACCAGGGGGAGATTGTGGGTCTGTTGGGGCCCAACGGCGCCGGCAAGACGACCTCGTTCTACATGACCACGGGCCTCGTGGTGCCCAACGGCGGCCACATCTTCCTGCGCGGCGAGGAAATCACCAAGGACCCCGTCTACAAGCGGGCCCGAAAGGGCATCGGCTATCTGGCGCAGGAGGCCTCGGTGTTCCGCAAGATGTCGGTGGAGGACAACATCGCCTCCGTGCTCGAGATGACGGGCAAGCCCCGTGAGTATCAGCGCGAAAAGCTGGAGAGTCTCATCGACGAATTCCGTCTGCAGAAGGTGCGTAAGAATCTGGGCGACCAGCTCTCCGGCGGCGAACGCCGTCGCACGGAGATTGCCCGCTGCCTGGCCATCGACCCCCTCTTCATCATGCTCGACGAGCCTTTCGCCGGTGTGGACCCCATCGCCGTGGAGGACATCCAGTATATCGTGTGGAAGCTCAAGCAGAAGAACATCGGCGTGCTCATCACCGACCACAATGTAGAAGAGACGCTTTGCATCACCGATCGCGCCTATCTGCTCTTCGAGGGTCAGATACTCTTCCACGGCACGCCCGAGGAGCTGGCCGTAAATCCCGTGGTGCTCGACAAATACCTCACGCGCAGCTTCAAACTCCGCCTGAAGGACTTCCAGAAGATGGACCGCGAGCGTTCGGGAGGAAGCAACGATAACGATAACGCTAACGCTGACGTTAACGAAAACGAAAACCAAAACGAAAACCAAACCGAAAAATAAAATCGTAAAATCATACAAACGACAATGGAAATCAAATTTGAAAACATCGACAAGGTGAACGGCCTCGTGACCGTCACACTGAAGGAAGAAGACTACAAGGAAAAAGTGGAAAAGGGACTGAAGGACCTCCGCAAGAAGGCCTCTTTGCCCGGTTTCCGTCCCGGACAGGTGCCCCTGTCTCTGGTGCAGAAGCGTTTCGGACTCGAAGTGAAGGCCGAGGAGGTGAACAAGCTCCTGGGCGCCGAGCTCTACAAATACATCCGCGAGCAGAAGATCAACATCCTGGGTGAGCCCCTTCCCAACGAGGACAAGCAGCCCAAGATCGACTTCGAGAACGGCACGGAATACACCTTCGTCTTCGACGTGGCTCTGGCCCCCGAGATGGACGGCAAGATCAGCGACAAGGACAAGGTGCCCTACTACGAGATCAAGGTAAGCGACGAACTCGTCGACCAGCAGCTCCAGGGCTACTGCCAGCGCGCCGGCAGCTACAACAAGGTGCAGGACTATCAGGACAAGGACATGGTGAAGGGCGTCATGACCGAGCTCGAAGGCGGCGCTCCCAAGGCCGGCGGTATCGAGGTGAAGGACGCCGTGATGCTGCCCGGCTACTTCAAGAGTGACGACGAGAAGAAGAAGTTCGAGGGCGCCAAGGTGGGCGACGTGCTGACGTTCAACCCCTCCACCGCCTATGACGGCAGCGAGGTGGAGCTCTCCAGCCTGCTGAAGATCACGAAGGAGGAGGCCGCCGGCATGAAGAGCGACTTCCAGTATCAGATCACCGAGATCACCCGCTACGAGGCCCACAAGCTCGACCAGGAGCTCTTCGACCAGGTTCTGGGCGAGGGCAAGGTGAAGAGCGAGGAGGAGTTCCGCGCCGAGACGCGCAAGACCCTCGAGGCTCAGTTTGCCATCGACAGCGACTTCCGTTTCATGATGGATCTGCGCAAGTATGTTTGCGAGAGAGTGGGCAAGGTGGAATTCCCCGAGGCTCTGCTCCGTCGCATCATGAAGCTCAACAACCCCGACAAGGACGAGGCCTTCTTCGAGAAGAACTTCGCTCCCAGCATCGAGGAGCTCAAGTGGCACCTCTTGAAGGAGCAGCTCTGCGACCAGTTGGAGATCAAGGTGGAGCAGGACGACGTGCTGGAGACCGCCAAGGAGGTGACCCGCATGCAGTTTGCCCAGTACGGCATGATGAACGTGCCCGATGAGGCCATCGAGAACTACGCCGCCGGCATGCTCAAGGACAAGCAGCAGATCGAGGGCCTCGTGAGCCGCACGGAAGACCGCAAGATCGGCGCCAAGGCCAAGGAGGTCGTGAAGCTCCAGAAGAAGAGTGTCAGCCAGGAGGAGTTCAACAAGCTCTTCCAGGAGGAGAAATAAGATAAGACGTAACCCCAAAATGCCGACAAGAGCATGACCAAGGATTTTGAAAAATTTGCCAAAGACCGGACCGGCATCAGCAGCATGGCGCTGCACGATGTGGTGTCGATGCAGAATCAGTATCTGAACCCCTACATTCTCGAGGAGCGTCAGCTCAACGTGACGCAGATGGACGTGTTCAGCCGCCTGATGATGGACCGCATCATCTTTCTCGGCACCGAGATCGACGACTACACGGCCAACACGCTGCAGGCCCAGCTGCTCTATCTGGACAGCGCCGATCCCGGCAAGGACATCAGCATCTACATCAACAGCCCCGGCGGCAGCGTGTATGCCGGACTGGGCATCTACGACACGATGCAGTTCATCAATTCGCCCGTAGCCACCATCTGCACGGGTATGGCCGCCTCGATGGCTGCCGTCCTGCTGGTGGCCGGCAACGACGGTCGTCGCAGCGCGCTCAAGCATAGCCGCGTGATGATCCATCAGCCGATGGGCGGCGCCCAAGGTCAGGCCTCGGACATCGAGATCACGGCCCGCGAGATCCAGAAGCTCAAGCAGGAGCTCTACACCATCATCGCCGACCACTCGCACACACCCTACGACAAAGTGTGGGCCGACAGCGACCGCGACCACTGGATGACGGCGCAGGAGGCTTTGGATTACGGAATGATTGACCAAATATTGGAGAAACAGAATAAATGACGAAGAAATCAACAGCCAGATGCGGGTTCTGCGGACGCGCCGACAGAGACGTGAGTCTGATGCTCACGGGTCTTGACGGCTGCTGCATCTGCAGCGAATGCGTAGAGCAGGCCTGGAACGTGATCCAGGAGCACAAAGCGGTTTCGGGCTTCTCACCCAAGCCCTGGGGCGCACGCCCCCTGCCCAAGCCGATGGACATCAAGGAGCATCTGGACCAGTACGTCATCGGTCAGGACGAGGCCAAGAAGACTCTGGCCGTAGCCGTTTACAACCACTACAAGCGACTCACCCAGAAGGTGGAGGACGACGGCGTGGAGCTGGAGAAGAGCAACATCATCATGGTGGGCTCCACCGGCACGGGCAAGACCCTGCTGGCGCGCACCATCGCCAAGATGCTCGACGTGCCTTTCAGCATCGTGGACGCCACGGTGTTCACCGAGGCCGGCTATGTGGGTGAGGATGTGGAGAGCATCCTCTCGCGTCTGCTGCAGGCCGCCGACTACGACGTGGCGGCTGCCGAGCGCGGCATCGTCTTCATCGACGAGATCGACAAGGTGGCCCGCAAAGGCGACAACCCCAGTATCACGCGCGACGTGAGCGGCGAGGGCGTCCAGCAGGCCATGCTCAAGCTGCTTGAGGGCAGCACGGTCAACGTGCCCCCCAAGGGCGGCCGCAAGCATCCCGACCAGGACTATGTGAAGATCGACACGAGCAACATCCTCTTCATCTGCGGCGGCGCCTTCGACGGCATCGAGCGCAAGATAGCGCAACGTCTGAACACCCACGTGGTGGGCTACAACAGTGTGCAAAATGTCAAGCGCATCGACCAGAAGGACATGATGAAGTACATCCAGCCGCAGGACCTCAAGAGCTTCGGGCTCATCCCCGAGCTCATCGGCCGTCTGCCCGTGCTGACCCATCTCGATCCCCTCGACCGCACGGCCCTCAGACGCATCCTCACGGAGCCGAAGAACTCACTCATCCGTCAGCAGAAGAAGCTCTTCAAGATGGACGACATCGAGCTGACTTTCGAGGAGGACGCTCTGGACTATATCGTGGACAAAGCCGTCGAGTTCAAGCTCGGTGCACGCGGCCTGCGCAGCATTGTGGAGGACGTGATGCAGGAGGCTCAGTTCGACGCGCCGTCCTCGGAGAAGAAGCAGATCCGCATCACTAAAGACTACATCATGGAGCGCCTCGCCCGCAGCGAGCGTCTCGCATCATAACGTCAGCGAAACAACCACCACCTAACCGCCACACAGCTATGAAACAGGACATCAATCTTCACCAGGCACTGAGGCAGTACTTCGGCTTTGACACCTTCAAAGGCGATCAGGAGGCCATCATCAACAACCTGCTCTCCGGCAGCGACACTTTCGTGCTGATGCCTACGGGCGGCGGCAAGAGTCTGTGCTACCAGTTGCCTGCGCTTGTGATGGAGGGCACGGCCATCGTGATCTCTCCGCTCATCGCCCTGATGAAGAATCAGGTGGACGCCATCCGTCAGGCCACGGAGGACGACAGCGTGGCCCACTTCCTTAACTCTTCGCAGAGTCGCGGACAGATTGACGAAGTGAAGAATGATGTGCTCGCCGGCCGTACCAAGTTGCTCTATGTGGCGCCCGAGAGTCTGAACAAGGCGGAGAACGCCGAGTTCCTCTCTTCGGTGAAGATCTCCTTCTATGCCGTGGATGAGGCCCACTGTATCTCGGAATGGGGCCACGACTTCCGTCCCGAGTACCGGCGCATCCGTCCGATGATCAACCAGATCGGTGTGGCGCCCGTCATTGCCCTTACGGCTACGGCGACGGACAAGGTGCGCCAGGATATCAAGAAGAATCTGGGCATCCCCGCAGCGAAGGACTTCATGAGTTCCTTCAACCGCCCCAACCTCTACTACGAGGTGCGCCCCAAGACGAAGGACGTGGAGAAAGACATCATCCGTTTCATCCTGCAGCACCCCGGCAAGAGCGGCATTGTCTACTGTCTTTCACGGCGTAAGGTGGAAGAGCTGGCCGAAGTGCTTCGTGCGAACAATATTAATGCGCGTGCGTACCATGCCGGCATGGACAGCACGCAGAGGGCCGAGACGCAGGATGACTTCATCATGGAGCGCATCGACGTCATCGTGGCCACCATCGCCTTTGGCATGGGTATCGACAAGCCCGATGTGCGCTACGTCATCCACTACGACATCCCCAAGAGTCTGGAGGGTTACTACCAGGAGACTGGACGCGCCGGCAGAGACGGCGGCGAAGGCCTCTGTGTGACGTTCTACAGCCCGCTGGATCTCAAGAAGCTCGACAAGTTCATGGAGGGCAAGCCCCTCTCCGAGCAGGAGATCGGCCGCCAGCTCCTGAGCGAGACGAAAGACTACGCCGAGACGAGCCTGTGCCGCCGGCGCATCCTGCTGCACTATTTCGGCGAGACCTACGACAAGGACAACTGCGGCGCCTGCGACAACTGCCGCAAGCCCAAGCATCAGGTTCAGGCCCAAGGCGATCTGGTGAACCTGCTGAAGCTCATCACGGCGCTCAAGGAGGACTTCAAGGGCGACTATCTGATCGATGTGCTGATGGGTCGGGAGACGGACCGCGTGACGGCTCGCGGCCACGAGTCGCTGCCCCTGTTCGGCGTCGGCGCGGAGCGTTCGCAGAGGTTCTGGGAGGCGCTCATCCGTCTGGCCATCCTTTCGGAATACATACGCAAGGATGTGGAGAACTATGGCATCCTCAAGCTGCAGCCCGCCGGCAAGGAGTTCATCAAGCATCCGGAGCCCTTCCTCGTGAGCGAGAACAACGACTTCGAAGACTACGAGGCCGAGCAGTCGGGCACTTCCGTGCTGGACGGCACGCTCATGAAGATGCTCAAGAGCCTGCGTCGCCAGAAGGCTGCGGAGCTGAACATTCCGCCCTACGTCATCTTCCAGGACAACACGCTGGAGGCTATGGCCACGATGTATCCCATCACCCAGGAAGAGTTGCGGCAGATGCCGGGTGTGGGGCAGGGTAAGGCCGCACGCTACGGCAAAGCCTTCTGCGAACTCATCGCCCGCTACTGCGAAGAAGAGGAGATCGACCGCCCGTTTGAGATTCGGGTGAAGACGGTGCCCAACAAGAGCAAGAACAAGATACAGATTGTCCAGCAGATCGACCGCAAGATTCCGCTCGACGACATGGCGAAGAGCTACGGCATGGATATGTCCGA
>ONSH01000074.1 GCA_900320435.1 uncultured Prevotellaceae bacterium | reverse complement strand
AAATCCTCGCTCATAAGCTGCAGATACAAAAGTCTGCACATATAGACCGCCACAATGCCCACCGTGACGGCTGCCAACACCCACTTCCTGCGCTCGAAGTCAAAGTTTTTTTCTTCTGACATAATCCACCAGAAGGGCTAAGCCGCAAGAGAACAGCAGAGACGAAAGCGCGGAGAGTAACGTACCCCAGGCATCAATCATTCTGAAATCTTCCAGGAAAAAGAAAACTGCATGATGCAGCGTGAAAATCATCACAGCATAGAAAACAAACTTCAGCGCCCCCATTGAATCAGGAGAAGGCTCCAAGCTATCCGTCAGGTTCTTCCCCATGAGCAGACGCAAAAGCGGACGCTGCATGAAAGCGGCAAAAGTGAGTGCGGAAGCTCCGATGCCGGGAGTGCCTGCAAACATATCCTGTATGAGTCCGACAAGGAAAGCCGTCACCGTCAATTTAACGGGAGAAAGGTCATAAGACGCCCACACTACAATAAGCGGCGTCAGCAGAGGAAGGGCGTAAAGCCCAAGATGGATGTGATTGAGCACCAGCACCTGAACCGCCAGCAACGTCAATATTTCTATACTTTTGCGCAAGATATCCATACCCCTGACCGCATTAATTGTTTTTCACCACCATCACGTCATCCAGTCGCGCCATATCGGTGGACAACTGTACAAACAGACGGAAACTGAGACCGTCGGGTGCAGTGCCTATCCGAATAACACGCCCCACGAAAAGACCCGCCGGGAACACTTGAGAATAGTTACTGGTCTCGATGGCCATCCCCACCCTCACCCGAGCGTGAGGGGGTACGTCGTCCATCGTGGACACCAGCATGTTGCCGCCCTGCCAGTGAAGATAACCGATATAGCCCGAGCCGCGGATGCGGCAGGTGATGTTGCTCTGTGAGTTGAGAATACTCATCACTTCGGCATGATGCGGAGTCACCCGAGTCACAATGCCGACGATGCCTGTGCCGCAAACCACACCCATGCCTTCGGCCACGCCATCGTCTTTGCCCCGATCAATGGTCAACGTATTGTCCAAGCTGCGTATACTCCGCCCAATCACCTTGGCCGAAATCAAATCACACCTGCGCAAACTGTCCGCCATCATGCGTTCGGTCTCCGTGCTGTCGTGACTCAAGCGGGCCAGGGCAGCACGAAGATCGGCAATCTGCTTCTGCATGATAACGTTGCGCTCGGTCAACTCTCTGTTGACCTCCGGCATGTAAGCATAGCGCAACAACTTCCTCTCCATGCCCTGCACACCTGCCACCACTACATTAGCCTGCGTAAAGAACACGCTGCCCTGATAGTGGTTGCCGCGCACGACCAGCGTCAGACTCACTCCTTCCAGCAGGAGGAATACAAGCCAATGGACTTTCCTGACAAGAAAGGTGATTACTGATCTCAACTACATCAAGAAGGGGAAGTGATTGATATTCTTGAGCACCACACCAGTGCCTTTCACCACGCTGTGGAGCGGGTCTTCGGCCACATGGAATGGAATATTGAGCTTATCCTGGAAACGCTTGCTCAAACCACGCAAGAGCGCACCGCCGCCGGTCAGCCAGATGCCGTTGTGGACGATATCGGCGTAAAGCTCTGGCGGCGTGTCTTCAAGAGCAGCCAGAATGGCCGTCTCAATCTTGGCGATAGTCTTCTCCAAGCAGCGGGCCACCTCCTGATAAGTGACGCTGACCTCCATGGGAAGCGCAGTAATCTTGTTAGGACCATAAACCACATAGTCTTCAGGGGCCTCGTCACCCAATTCGGAAAGGGCACTGCCCACATGAATCTTGATACGCTCAGCCATACGTTCGCTGACGCGCACATTGTGCTGACGCGACATATACTCCTGAATATCTTCGGTGAACTCGTCGCCGGCGATACGCAGGCTCTTGTCCGTCACGATGCCACCCAAAGAAATCACGGCAACCTCCGTAGAACCGCCACCGATATCCACGACCATATTTCCCTCCGGCGCCAGGACATCGAGCCCGATGCCGATGGCCGCTGCCATGGGTTCGTAAATCAGGTATATCTCACGGCCGCCGGCACGCTCGGCGCTGTCGCGCACAGCGCGCAATTCCACTTCCGTCGAACCGCTGGGTACACCAATGACCATACGCAGCGAAGGCGTGAAAAGATGACGACCCGTGTCGGCCATTTTCAGCAGGCCGCGCATCATCAGCTCACAGGCGTTGAAGTCGGCAATCACGCCGTCGCGCAGCGGACGTACCGTGCGGATGTTCGGATTGACCTTCTCATACATCATCTTGGCCATTTCGCCCACGGCCAGCATGGCGCCCGAGTGACGGTCCATAGCCACTACACTGGGCTGATCCACCACAATGTGTCCGTCGCTGATAATGACGGTGTTTGCGGTGCCGAGGTCCATCGAGACCTCCTTGGTAAAACTGAAGAATCCCATATCTGTCTTTTTACCTCCTAGTTGTCTTTACTTTGCAAAATAGGCATGAATGGCCGTGTCGTAATGGCTGCTGACACCGAAAGCCTGCTTCTTCCTGAGCAGTTCCAACAGAGGAGCGTATTCGGCCTTGGAAGGCACGATGATGACATCCTTGAAGTTCTTGGCACCGGCACGGATAAGAGAAATTCCGCCGATGTCAATCTTCTCGATAATATCGGCCTCGGAAGCACCGCTCTTAACGGTCTCCTCAAAGGGATACAGGTCCACGATAACAAGGTCGATAGCGGGAATCTCATAGCGCGCCATCTGCTCCAGATCACCCTCGTTCTCACGACGGCCCAAGATGCCGCCGAAGACCTTGGGATGAAGCGTCTTCACACGACCGCCCAAGATGCTGGGATACGAAGTCACGTCCTCCACCTTAGTGCAGGGGATGCCCAAACTCTCAATGAAAGCCTGCGTGCCGCCCGTCGAGAGCAGCTCAACGCCTTGAGCGTGCAGGGTCTTGAGGATTTCGTCAATACGCTCACCAGAGCGCGGCTGATTTTTCTTTTTTCTGCCATGATTGAATATGGATTTTTTGTGATTGAATATTTTCGGGCGCAAATTTATAAAAAAAAGAGGAGTTAGGCCCCAAGCATCTGTCAAAAAGGAGCGCAGAAAAGATATTTTTTATATTTTTGCATGCATAACACCCCTATCGTATGTTCAACAGACTCATTTTTGCCCTTCTCACCACCGTCTTCTTACCGTTTTCTTCCTATGCTTTGGAGCGCCGCGATTCACTCTTGAGCGACTGGCGTTTTCATCTGGGCGAAGCCGAGGGCGGCGAGTCCGAGTTCATCAGCGACAGCAGCTGGACGCCGGTCCGGATTCCTCACGACTGGGCCATCACGCAGCCATTCTCACGCACTTATGATTTGCAGAAGGTGGCCGTCAAACAAAACGGCGAATCCGTTGCCACATGGAAGACCGGACGCACTGGCGGACTGCCTTGGACGGGGACGGGGTGGTATCGCACCCGCTTCGCAACACCCACCGGCGTTAAGGACCGGGGTGTGCGCGTCCATCTGCTCGTCGACGGTGCCATGTCCCATTCGCTCGTTTTCCTCAACGGCCAGCGCATCGGCATCTGGCCCTACGGATATAACAGCTTCTACCTGGACCTCACACCCTATCTCAAGGATGACGGCAGCGAGAATCTGCTGGCCATCCGCCTCCACAACCCCAACGAGAGCAGCCGATGGTATCCCGGCGCCGGTCTGTTCCGTCGCGTGCATCTCGTCACTACACCCCGGCTTTACGTGCCGATTTGGGGTACACGGGTGGTGACAACGCCTGAGGGCGACGGTCGCTGGAACGTCGCTCTGACCACCTCCATCGCCGGCACCATCGGCCGAAAAGTAATCGTTGAAACCGTCATTTTCGATGCCAACGGGCAGGTTGTGGCCAGCAACAAAGACTTTACCTCCTCGGCCAATGAGGGCGAAGAAGCAGAACTCACACAAAACATCACCGTGGAGCGTCCGCATCTGTGGGCGCCCGAGACCCCCTACCTCTACTCCGCCCTCTCTCGCCTGATTGAAAACGGCGTCGTGGTGGACACATTCCGCACCGTCTTCGGCATCCGCCAGGTGGAGGTGCGACGGGGTGAAGGTTTTTTCCTTAACGGCGTGAAGCGCAAGTTCCGCGGCGTCTGTCTCCACCACGATCTGGGTCCACTCGGTGCCGCCGTACACCGCGACGCGCTTCGCCACCAGCTGCTCATGCTCAAGGCCATGGGCGCCGATGCCATCCGCACAGCGCACAACATGCCCGACCCACAGCAGGTGGAGCTTTGTGACTCGCTCGGACTGATGGTCATGGTGGAGTCGTTCGACGAATGGACCGCCGCAAAATGCAAGAACGGCTACCATTGCTGGTTTAACGAAACGACGATGACACCGCATGCTGAGTATCCCATGATTTGGGCACAGCACGACTTGCGCAATATGATACGCAACTTCCGCAACCACCCCTCCGTGGTGATGTGGAGCATCGGCAACGAGATTCCCCAGCAGCACAGTAAGGACGGCATCGAGCTGGCTAAAGCGATGCAACACTTCTGTCACGAGCAGGACGCCACGCGACCCGTGACCTGCGGCATGGATCAGGTGCGCACGGTCATCTCCAACGGCTTTGCCGCTGCGCTTGACGTGCCGGGCTTCAACTACCGCACCCAGTTCTACGAAGCCGGCTATGAGGCTCTGCCCCAGAAGTTTGTACTCGGATCGGAAACTGCCTCCACGGTGTCTTCACGCGGTGTGTATCCGCGTCCCCTCAAGTTGGGTAAGGACGTAAAACGCGAGGGCCACCAGTCGTCCGGCTACGACACAGAAGCCTGCTCTTGGAGCAACGTGCCCGACGAAGACTTCCGCCTGCAGGACGACTTTCCCTGGACGATGGGCCAGTTCGTTTGGACCGGTTTTGACTATCTCGGCGAACCTTCGCCCTACGACACGGACGATTGGCCCAGTCACTCCTCCCTCTTCGGCATCATCGATCTGGCTTCTCTGCCCAAAGACCGCTTCTATCTCTATCAGAGTCAGTGGCAGCCTTCCGGCACTTTCCACGTCTTGCCGCACTGGACTTGGCACGAAGGCGACACCGTTCCCGTGATGGCCTACAGCCAGTGTCCCGCTGCACGACTCTATGTGAATGGCAAACTTCACGGCGAGGCACGCAAACTCTCGCGTGAAGAAAGCGAAGCACTCAAGGGCAAAGACCCTCTGTGGCTCCTGCGCCGCTACCGCCTCATCTGGCCCGAAGTGCCCTACGAAGCCGGCGAACTGAAAGTGGAGTTTCTCGATGAAAAGGGCGTTTCCGTGCATGAAGAGACCGTCCGCACGGCCGGTGCTCCCAGCCGTCTGAAGTTGGAGACCTCCTACTATTCTCCCGGCGACCGCCTCTGCTACATCACGGTGTCGATGGTGGATAAAAAAGGCACGCTGTGTCCCGACGACGCCTCGCTTGTAGAGTTCTGCGTGAAAGGCAACGGCCGCTTCAAAGCCGCCGCCAACGGCGACGCCACTTCGCTCGATCCCCTGCAGGAGCCGCGCATGCACCTCTTCTCCGGACAATGCACGGTCATCGTGGAGACCGATGGCTCGGGCAGTTTTACCCTTACGGCCTCCAGCGGCAAACAGAAAGGCAGCCTTAAGATTTCCGCAAATCGTTGAGCACCAGCGAGGCCAGCGTCAGCCCAAAGGCGGCCGTCACCGTCATCAGGCTACCGTTGCCGTCGCCTTCAAAAAGGTTGTGCGCGGCCTGCTCTTCGCTGTAGACGCAGCGAAACTTCCTCCCCGGGAAGCGGCCCTCCTTCTTGAAACGATTCCTCAGTGCACGCGCCAGCGCATCACCCTTGACGTTACGAAACTCAGCCGTACGCACCTGTGTGGGATCGGTCCTGAGGGCAGCGCCCATGCTGCAGAAGAGCGTGGAACGGGCGTTGCCCGTCGTGCGCAGAATCAGGTCTGCCTTGTCGCGCACCGAATCAATGCAGTCCACCACATAGTCGTAGTCCTCCAGATGAAACTGCTCCGCCGTCTCCGCCGTATAGCGCAGACTCAAAGGCGTCACCTCCGCCTTAGGATTGACTTCGGCGAAACGTTCGGCCAGAACCTCGACCTTGAGACGCCCCAAGGTCTTCACGGTGGCCATCAACTGCCGGTTGCAATTGGAGTCCACCACCCTGTCCGAGTCCACTATGGTGAGATGACGCAGTCCCGTGCGCACGAGAGCTTCGGCACACCAGGAGCCGACGCCGCCGGTACCAAAAATAATGACGCGAATCTCTTTGAGCCGCGTCATAACATCATCACCTAACAGTAATCTGGATCTTATCTCCCTCATGTTTGTAGCGGGAAAGGGACTTGAACCCTTGACCTTCGGATTATGAATCCGACGCTCTAACCAGCTGAGCTATCCCGCCATCGCCTTTTCGTTAAAAGCGGTGCAAAGGTATGACAAATATTTCATTCAAGCAAACTTTTCGGCAACAAAATTCACCAACTTGGCTATTTTTTTGTAATTTTGCGCCGTCATTTGTGCGTACATACGCGAGCCCATGCGAGTGAGGATTATAAAGAAAATGGATTGGTACGTCCTGCGGAGCTATCTGCTGCTCTTCGCCGGCACCTTTTTCGTCTGCCTCCTCATCTTCATGCTGCAGTTCCTGTGGCGCTACGTGGACGACCTGGTCGGCAAAGGCCTCTCCTGGCTGGTTTTGGGCAAGTTTTTCTTTTATGCCTCGCTCACGCTGGTGCCCATGTCGCTGCCTCTGGCGGTCCTGCTGGCTTCGTTGATTTCGTTCGGCAACATGGGCGAAAAACTCGAGCTGCTCTCGATGAAGGCCGCCGGCGTGCCGCTCATCCGCATCATCCTGCCGGTCTTCGTGCTGGCCTCGGTGATTTCCCTGGGCAGTTTCTATTTTCAGAACCGCATCGGTCCCGAGGCCACGCGCCAGCTGGCCACCCTTCTGTGGAGCATGCGCCAAAAGAATCCCGAAGTGGAGATCCCCGAGGGCATCTTCTACAGCGACATCCCGGGCTACAACCTCTTCATCGAGCGCAAGGACAAGGAGACGGGCATGCTCTACGGCATGATGATCTACACGAGCGACGCCGGTCCCGACAACACTCAGATTGTCCTGGCCGACTCAGCCCGCCTGCAGTCCACCGAGGATCACATGCACATGAAGATGACGCTCTACAGCGGCGAGCGTTTCCGCAACATGGACGCTCAGAGCGGCCGCATGTTGAAGGCCTCCATCCCCTATATGCGCGAAACGTTCGTGCGCGAAGTGGATTATATTCCCTTCGACAACAACTTCTCTATGATGGACGCCAACCTCTTCAACAACAACGCGCAGACAAAAGACCTTGAGGCCATCGACACCGGCATTGACTCGCTCTCCGCGCGCCTCGACTCCCTGGGCCATGCCTTCTATGCCAACGCCCGCGACTACTACCTCATGCGCGACCTGCCCCGCACCGCCGACAGCCTCACGCGCCATCGCCGCATGGAGCGCCTGCTGGAGACGGCCGTACCGCTTGACACGGCTTTGGCCCATCTCTCCACCGAAAACCTCCAGCGCACTTACCGCGCCGCCACCAGCCGGGCACACGCCACGCTGGCCGAGTTCGATTTCCGCGGCATTATCACCGAGAGCGAGAACTACTCTCTGCGCACCCACCTGCTGGAATGGCAGCGCAAGTTCTCCCTCTCGCTGGCCTGTCTCATCTTCTTCTTCATCGGCGCACCATTAGGTGCCATCATCCGCAAGGGCGGCTTGGGCGTTCCCGTGGTAGTTTCGGTGATTATCTTCATCTTCTACTACATCGTCAATGTGGCCGGTGAGAAAATGGCCAAACAGGGCGAGTGGAACATGCTTTTCGGTGCCTGGCTCTCTTCCATGGTGCTGGCCCCCATCGGCGCATTCCTCATCAGCCGCGCCAACAAGGACTCGATGGTGTTCAACATCGAGGGCTACCGCCACTTCTTCATGGTGGTGCTGGGCCTGCGCTATTCGCGCAAGATCAACCGCAAGGAGGTCATCATCGAGGAGCCGGATTATCCGCGCCTGCGAGACGAGCTCATGAGCCTGACAGACGATTGTCGCTCCTATCAGGAGCACCACAATCTGCGCCGTTTCCCCTCCTACTGGCGACTCTATTTCCACTATCGAGAAGACCGCCGCGTGATGGCCATCTCCGAGCGCCTGGAACGCCTCATCGAGGAGTTGCACAACTCGCGTGACAACGTCGTCATCGGCGCCATCAACGAATATCCCATTCTCGTGCCCGACGCCCACACGCGCCCCTTCCATTCCAGCCGCCTGTGTCTGGCCACCGGACTCTTCCTGCCGTTGGGCATCTTCTTCTGGCTGCGCGTCTGGCGCTTCCGCATCCGCCTGTGGCGCGACCTCACTCAGATACAGAAACTCTCGCCCATGATCGCCGAACGCATCGACCTTCATGTGCTGTCACAAGAAATATCCGATACACTTAAACATGAAACAGGAAACCATTAGCCATATCGAAGCCGCACTGGAGGACTTCCGCCAGGGCAAGTTCGTCATTGTGGTGGACGATGAAGACCGCGAGAACGAAGGCGACTTCATCACCGCCGCCGAGATGATCACCCCCGAGAAGGTCAACTTCATGCTGCAAAACGGACGCGGCGTGCTCTGCGCCCCCATCACCATTTCACGGGCCCGCGAACTGGAGCTGCACCATCAGGTAGAAGAGAACACCTCCGTGCTGGGCACACCCTTCACGGTGACGGTGGACCTGCTCGAGGGCTGCACCACCGGCGTTTCGGCCCACGACCGCGCCGCCACCATCCGCGCTCTGGCCGACCCCGCCTCCAAAGCCTCCGACTTCGGCCGTCCGGGCCACATCAATCCGCTCTACGCCCAGGACAAGGGCGTCCTGCGTCGCGCCGGCCACACCGAGGCCGCTATCGACCTGGCACGCCTCTCGGGACTCCAGCCTGCCGCCGCACTCATCGAGATTCTCAATCCCGACGGCACGATGGCCCGCATGCCCCAGCTGGAAGAAGTGGCCCGCGAGTTCGGTCTGAAGATCATCACCATCCGCGACCTCATCGCCTACCGCCTCCAGCGCGAGAGCCTGGTGGAGCGCGGCAGCGAGGCCGATCTGCCTACCGAGTGGGGCCATTTCCGCATCATCCCCTTCCGCCAACGCTCCAACGGACTGGAGCACGTCGCCATCATCAAGGGCACGTGGCAGGAGGACGAACCCGTCCTGGTGCGTATGCACTCCTCGTGCGCCACGGGCGACATCTTCGGCAGTTGTCGATGCGACTGCGGCGCCCAGCTCCACCGCTCCATGCAGATGATTGAGGAGGCCGGCAAGGGCGCCGTCATCTACCTCATGCAAGAGGGGCGCGGCATCGGCCTGATGAACAAGATTGCCGCTTACGTGCTCCAGGAACAGGGCGAAGACACCGTCGACGCCAACCTCCACCTGGGCTTCAAAGCCGACGAGCGCGACTACGGCGTGGGTGCCCAGATTCTGCGCTCGCTGGGGCTCTCCAAGATACGCCTCATTACCAACAATCCCGTCAAGCGCGTCGGCTTGGAGGGCTACGGTCTGGAGATTGTGGAGAACGTGCCCATCGTCATCCCCCCCAACCCCTACAACAAACGCTACCTGGAGACTAAGCGCGTGCGCATGGGACACAAGCTTTAGTTTAGAGTTTAGAGTTTAGAGTTTAAAGATAAAAGTTATATATAAAAAAATGGAAAATCTATCTGACAGACTCAACCGCCTGGCCCCGAGTGCCACGCTGGCCATGAGTCAAAAAAGCAGCGAGCTCAAGGCTCAAGGCATCGACGTAATCAACATGAGTGTGGGCGAACCCGACTTCAACACCCCCGACCACATCAAGCAGGCCGCCATCAAGGCCGTGGAGGACAACTGGAGCCGCTACAGCCCCGTGCCCGGCTATCCCGAGCTCAAGCAGGCCATCGTCAACAAGTTGAAAAACGAGAACGGCCTCGACTACACCCCCGCCCAGATTCTCTGCAGCAACGGCGCCAAGCAGTCGGTCTGCAACACCGTCATGGCGCTGGTCAACGCCGGCGACGAAGTCATCATCCCCGCCCCCTACTGGGTCAGCTATCCCCAGATGGTGTTGCTGGCCGAGGGCACGCCCGTCTATGTGGAGTGCGGCATCGAGCAGAACTTCAAAATGACGCCCGAGCAGTTGGAACAGGCCATCACGCCCAAGACGCGCGCCCTCATCCTCTGCTCTCCCTCCAACCCCACGGGCAGTGTCTATTCCAAGGCTGAGCTGGAGGCCCTGAAGAACGTCCTCCTCAAGCACCCCCGCGTCATTGTCATCGCCGACGAGATCTATGAGCACATCAACTA
>ONSH01000011.1 GCA_900320435.1 uncultured Prevotellaceae bacterium | reverse complement strand
GAAAGCAGGTCGCAAGGGCGTCGTGTCTCCATGTCGATCATAGCCCACACACTGCGGGCATAACCCAAGACTGTGCCGTCGGCGCGATGGATGGAGAAGTTACGGTTGGTGAACAACTTCATGACGCTCTCCACCCACGTAAGTATCTCAATGTGCTCGTTCTGTCGGGGCATCTCGGTCATCTCCACGGAGAGGCGAGAGAGCACCCAAGTGTGACGCGTCTCGTTGAGCGCCCCTATCCCCCACCCGCGACGGGAAGAGTGGTTGCCGGCCGCATTGAGCAGATGATTGCCCAAGACACCCATAAAAATGCGCCCAGTGAAATCCACATGGAACGGCTCGACGAACACCTTATGATTGTCTATCTTCTCCAAGTGTGTTTAACTGTTTTGCTGCGTACGTTTTTCCAAATAGCGATCGAGGTGCTCGATGCAGTCGCGCGTTACGGCAATGCGACCGGAGCGCACAAACTGACGCACGATACCCAAAGCGTTCAACTCCGAAAAGAGGGAAATGATATCATCCGTCAGGCCCTTCTTCTCAATGATGCTAAAAGTGGGGTTCACCTCCACAATGCGGGCACCGCGATGACGCACAGCCTTGCTGGCAGCAGGGTTTTGCAAGAGACCTTCTGTGCTGACTTTCAGCAAACAGGCCTCCATGATGAAGATTTCCTCGTCGGTGAAATAGTTAGCCTGAAGCACATCGATTTTCTTCTCTATCTGCTTACAGAGCGTCTGCACCATTTCCTCGCTGCAGTTGCAGGTGATGGTGTATTTGTGAACGCCGGGCGTAGAGGAGGCGCACACGTTGAGGCTTTCGATATTCACCTGACGGCGTGTAAACACCGCAGTAATCTGATTCAGTATTCCGGCGAAGTTCTCGGAATAGATGATCATTGTATAGAGTTTCGTTTCCATCAGCATTCTACGTTAAGTTGCATTTCGTCCACAGCGCGGCCCGGAGCCGTCATTGGCTCGACATTGGCATCGGGCTTGATCACAGCCTCCAGGAAAAAGGCGCCGGGAGCGTTGAGCATCTCCTGAATGGCGCTCTCCAGGTCGGCACGCTCCGAAACGATACGATGCGGAATGCCATAAGCATCGGCGACTTTGCCGAAATCCGGGTTGCACATCGGAGTGAACGAACGCCTGTGACCGAAGAACATATCCTGCCACTGGCGCACATTGCCCAGATAGCTGTTGTTGAGGAGAATCATCTTGACGGGAATCTGATACTCCATGATGGTGCCGAACTCCTGAATCATCATCTGCAAACCACCGTCGCCCATAAAGCAGCACACCGTACGGTCGGGAGCACCGAATGTGGCACCCATAGCGGCAGGCAGGCCATAACCCATCGTGCCCATGCCACCGGAAGTGGCGATAGAACGTGGCTTGTGGTATTTGAAGTAGCGGACGGACATCAGCTGGTTCTGGCCCACATCAGTAACGAGAATAGCCTCTCCGCCGGTGGCCTTGGCTACAGCGTGGGCCACTTCACCCATGAGCAGCGGACCGCTGACAGGTTTCGTTGCAGGTGTTATCACATTGTCTACCTCCTTTTGGCGCAACGGCTGGAAGGATTCCTTCCACTCCGTATGGTCGGCCTTGCTGATGAGCTTCGTGATGGCCGGCAAAGTCTCCTTGCAGTCGCCGATGACAGCGACAGCAGTCTTCACATTCTTGTCGATTTCAGAAGGGTCGATGTCGAGGTGAATCACCTTGGCCTGCTTGGCATAACGCTTGAGGTCGCCCGTCACACGGTCGGAGAAACGCATACCGATGGCAATCAGCACATCGGCCTCCTGCTCTTTGATGTTGACGCTAAAACTGCCGTGCATGCCAAGCATACCCATATTGAGTTTATGGTTGGAGGGCAGAGCCGACAGGCCCAGCATCGTGCGGCCGGCGGGGATATCAGCCTTCTCAAGGAAAGCCTTCAACTCCTCCTGGGCATTACCTAACTCCACACCCTGCCCTACGAGAGCCAAAGGCTTCTTGGCGTTGTTGATGAGCTCGGCTGCTGCACGTACAGCCTCATCCTGAGGTTCTGGAGAAGGCACATAAGAACGGATGAAATCCACCTTGGCGGGTTTGTATTCCACTAGTTCCGTCTGCGCATTCTTCGTAAAGTCGAGCACGACTGGGCCGGGACGTCCGGAGCTGGCAATATAGAAGGCACGGCTCACAGCCCAAGCCACATCTTCGGCACGACGGATCTGATAAGTCCACTTGGTGATGGGCTGCGCCACACTCACGAGGTCCACCTCCTGAAAGGCGTCACTGCCCAAGACGGCGGTGCCGACCTGCCCGGCAATCACCACAATGGGTGTAGAGTCCATCATGGCATCGGCCACACCGGTCAGTGTATTGGTCACACCGGGACCGGATGTCACCAGCGTCACGCCCACTTTACCGCTCACTCGGGCAAAGCCCTCTGCAGCGTGTGTGGCGGCCTGTTCGTGGCGCACCAAAACATGTTCAAAACATTTCTTCTCCCCTCTTGTGTAATCGAAGAGAGCGTCGTAGGTGGGCATAATCGAGCCACCGGGATAACCGAATATGGTGGTCACGCCTTCGGCCTTTAGCGAAAGCATCAGAGCCTCTGCACCTGTTATCTTTTCTGCCATTATATTGTTGTTTCTTATCTTGTTCAATCAATGATGCGCACGCCACCCTTATCGGCCGACGAAACGCTCTGGGCGTATGCACGGAGTGCCTTGGAAACCACACGTTTGCGCTTGAGCGGCTGCTGTGGACGCGCAGCCAACTCCTCGTCGCTGAGCTTCACGTTGATGCTGCGCGAAGGGATGTCGATAACGATGATGTCGCCGTCCTTAATCTTGCCGATGTTGCCGCCACTGGCAGCTTCGGGAGAAATGTGGCCGATGGAGAGTCCGCTGGTGCCGCCGGAGAAACGTCCGTCGGTGATGAGCGCACACTCCTTACCCATGTGCATGGACTTGATGTAACTTGTGGGATAGAGCATCTCCTGCATGCCGGGACCACCCTTTGGACCTTCATGGGTAATCACCACACAGTCGCCCTTCTTTACCTTGCCGCCGAGAATACCCTCACAGGCGTCTTCCTGGGAGTCAAACACTACAGCCGGACCTTCAAAATGCCATAGCTCGGGTGCAACGCCGGCAGTCTTCACAACGCAGCCGTCCTGGGCGATATTACCGAAGAGCACAGCCATGCCACCGTCTTTGGTGTAGGCGTGTTCAATGTCGCGAATACAACCGTTGACGCGATCGGTGTCGAGCGTCTCCCAACGGGCATCTTGAGAGCCCATCTTCGTGGAGAACTTGCCGCCGGGGGCGCTGCGATAGATACGCTCGGCCTCGGGGTCAATGCTCTCGCCCGTGATGCTGTACTTGCGGATATCCTCACCCAGGGTGGCGCCGTTGACACGCTTGCAGTCCAACTTAAGCAGGCCGCCCTTGGCCAACTCTCCGAGAATGCCGAGGATACCGCCGGCGCGGTTTTCTTCCTGCACAGAATATTTCTGCCAGTTGGGGGCCAACTTACAGAGGAAGGGCACCTTGCGCGAAAGGCGGTCAATGTCCTGCATCCTGAAGTCCACCTCGGCCTCCTGAGCCACAGCCAGAAGATGCAACACGGTGTTGGTAGAAGCACCCATAGCAATGTCGAGCGTCATGGCGTTGAGGAAAGCGTCACGGGTGGCGATGCTGCGGGGCAGCACGCTGTCGTCACCCTCTTCATAGTATTTCAGCGCATTCTTTACAATCAGGCGGGCGGCGTCCTTGAAGAGCTGCACACGGTTGACATGTGTGGCCAGGATGCTGCCGTTACCGGGCAACGAGAGACCGATGGCCTCCGTCAGCGAGTTCATCGAGTTTGCGGTAAACATACCCGAGCAGGCACCGCAACCGGGACAAGCGCACTGCTCTATCTCTGCCAACTCCTCATCACTCACGGTGCTGTCGCCGCCTTTAATCATTGCCGTGATGAGGTCGGCGTTCTCACCTTTGTACTTGCCGGCCTCCATCGGACCGCCGCTGACAAAAACAGCGGGGATGTTAAGCCTCATGGCTGCCATCAGCATACCGGGCGTCACCTTGTCGCAATTGGAGATGCAAATCATGGCGTCTGCCTTATGAGCATTGACCATATACTCCACAGAGTCTGCGATCACGTCACGAGAAGGCAACGAATAGAGCATGCCGTCATGTCCCATAGCAATACCATCGTCCACAGCTATGGTATTGAATTCGGCTGCATAGCATCCAAGCTTCTCAATCTCAGCCTTAACGATCTGGCCAATCTCATGAAGATGGGTGTGGCCGGGCACAAACTGTGTGAAAGAATTGACTATGGCAATGATGGGCTTGCCGAACTGCTCCCTCTTCATGCCGGTAGCCACCCAAAGGGCACGGGCTCCCGCCATACGACGTCCTTCGGTGCATACGGCACTCCTAAGTTGATTTTTCATTATTGTGCGTATTATTTATATACTTCAATACATAATATCGGGCGCAAAGATAATCCTTTTTTTTCAAACAAGCCACAAAATTACGCCTTTTGTTTGTCTATTCTCCGATTTTTCGTATCTTTGTCGGGAGAAAACGATTAATCCTTAAACCATATACATCATGGCCCAGCGTTTTATACTGAATGAAGTGAGTTATTTCGGAGCCGGCGCACGCCGCGAGCTCCCCGAAGTCATCAACCGCATGAATCTCCACAAAGCCCTTGTCTGCTCCGACAAGGGCCTCATCAAAGTGGGCACCACCAAAATGGTCACCGACGTGCTCGATGAGGCAGGATTTCCCTATGAAATTTATTCCGAGATTAAGCCCAACCCTACCGTCACCAATGTGAAGCAGGGCGTGGAAGCTTTTAAAGCATCTGGAGCCGACTGTATCATCGCCATCGGCGGAGGCAGCTCGATGGACACCGCCAAAGGTATCGGCATTGTGTCCAACAACCCCGAATTCTCAGATATTGTTTCGCTCGAAGGCTGCGCCCCGACCAAGCATAAGAGCGTGCCCATCATCGCTCTGCCCACCACAGCCGGCACGGGCGCCGAAGTCACCATCAACTACGTCATTATTGATGAGGAGCGTCAGGCGAAGATGGTCTGCGTCGACCCCAACGATATTCCCGCCGTTGCCATTGTAGACCCCGAACTGATGTACTCGCTCCCCAAAGGCCTCACCGCCGCTACCGGCATGGACGCTTTGACGCACGCCATCGAAGGCTACATCACCAAGGGCGCTTGGGTAATGTCCGACATGTACGAGTTGCAGGCCATCAAGATGATTGCTGAAAACCTGCCCATCGCAGTGGAAGAACCCACCAACCCCAAAGGACGCGAAGGCATGGCCCTGGCTCAGTATATTGCCGCACAGGCTTTCTCCAATGTCGGCCTCGGTCTGGTGCACGGCATGGCCCACCCGATGGGCTCTCTGCACGATGTACCACACGGTGTGGCCAACGCTTTGCTGCTGCCCACAATTATGGCATTCAACATGCCCACACGTATAGAAAAATTCGGCATCATCGCACAGTATATGGGCGTTGACACCAAGGGCATGAGCCCTGAGGAGGCTGCACAGGCCGCCGTTGATGCCGTGCAGGCTTTATCCGTGCGCGTCGGCATTCCGCAGCATCTGAGCGACCTGGGCATCACCGCCGATGACATCCCGGCTCTGGCCGATCAGGCTTTGGCCGACGTTTGCACACCGGGCAATCCGCGCGACGTCACCCTGGACGACATCAAGGCGCTCTATGCCAAGGTGCTGTAAACCGAGCAGATGAAAACTGACGAATTCTTCCGAGCTTCCGGCCGCATTCCCTCGTGGGCTGCGGCCGTAAGCATTTATGCCACCATCATCTCATCGGTGACCTACCTCACCATTCCTGCCAAAGCCTTCGCCACCGACTGGACCTACTATCCCATGCTGCTGACCATCCCAATGGTGGTGCCACTGGTGACGCGCCGCTATCTGCCCTACTTCCAACGCAGCGAATGCAGTTCGGCCTACGAATTACTGGAAAGACGTTTTTCACCTCTGACGCGTTGGATGGCCTCCGGCCTGTTTTGCATCTATATGGTGGTGCGCATCGCCCTCGTGCTTTATCTCCCGGCCTTGGCTCTGAGCACCGTTGCCGGATGGAGCATTGTGATGTGCATTGTGCTGGTTGCTCTTCCCACGATGATATACAGCGCCATCGGCGGACTGAAGGCTGTCATTTGGGGCGATGTCGTTCAGGGGGCGGTGCTCGTTTTGGGTGCAGTCTTCTCGCTGGCCTATCTCGTCATCCACACCGAAGGAGGAGCGGAAGGCTTTGTCACTATGGCACTTGAAGCAGACAAACTGCGTCTGGTGGACTGGGACATGAGCGCCTGCAAGGCCACCTGGTGGGTAATTCTGGTGGGCGGGCTGGCCTCCAGCCTCATCTCCTACACCAGCGACCAAACCATTATCCAACGCTATATGGCCACGCACGACATCGCAGCCGGCAGCCGCAGCCTGTGGATGAACGCATGGCTTTACATCGGCAGCTCCGTGCTGTTTTACGCCATCGGCACGGGACTCTATACCTATTATTCCACACACGCACTACCCGAAATGAGCATCGACGCCGTCTATCCCTACTTCATCGTGCACCAACTGCCCACCGCCATAAGCATACTGCTGGTGGTTGCGCTCGCAGCCGCCACAATGAGCACTGTGTCTTCCTGCATCAATTCTCTGGCTACCGCATTTTGCGTGGACTTCGTACAAAGGCTGCACCCTTCCGTCTCCGAACGACGGCTACTCCTTTCTGCCCGTCTGGCCAGCATTGCCGGAGGCACGATGGGGCTCGCCGTAGCCCTCATGATGAGCACGTGGCAGATTACGTCTCTTCTTGACTACTTCAACACCACACTCGGCTTGCTCACTTCCGGCCTTGGCAGCCTCTTTTTTATGGCCGTCTTTATGCCGAAGCTCAAAGCTGGCGTAGCATTGACGGGATTCATTGCCGGAGAAGCGGCGGTGTTTGCCGTATGGCTTCTGACGCCACTCAACTTCTTTCTCTACGGCGCCATCGGCCTGGCTGTCAGCCTCGCCACAGCTGCTGCATTAAACCTTTTGGCCGGCCGGAGGTCTAAACTATGACAAACCGTTAAAAGCATAACACTATGAAGAAATTCTTTATTGCCATTATGGCACTCACAATGACGCTGGGCGTTTGTGCTCAGGACAGCATCGGAAACGCACGTCCCGAACGTCGCGAGTCGAACCGCCCCGGACGACAGAGAAGGGAGTTTACTCCCGAAGAGGTAGCCGCCAAGCAGGCGATGGATCTCAAGGAGAAAATTGAAGGTATCAGCGACCAGCAGTACGAACAGATTTATGCCATCTACCTGTGGCGCGCTCAGGAGAGCAAACACGAGAGGGACTCCATCATGGCCAACAGAAAGGAAGGTGAACGCCCTCAGATGAACCGCGAAAAGATGCAGCAGAGGGAAAACGTCGTGGTGGACGCTCTAAAGCTGATTCTCGACGAAAAACAGTATGCCGCCTATGAGAAACTGCAAAACGAGCAACGTCAACGTATGCGCCAACGCATGCGTCAGCGCCAGATGCAGAGACGCGAGGGAGAACGCATGGAGGGACTCCGCGAGCCCGGCAGGATGAGCGACGACAACATGTTCTGAGCACTCAGGCCGCAGTACTCGATTTACACAAAATAAGAAACTCCCCGCTAGTAGCGAGGAGTTTCTTTTTGGGTGTCTAGTGGGACTCGAACCCACGACATTCAGAACCACAATCTGACGCTCTAACCAACTGAACTATAGACACCGTGTTGATGGTCTTTCGTGAAAACCGCCGCAAAGGTAGGGATTTTTCCCGACTCCACCAAAAAAATGTTCAACTTTTTATGCGTAAACCTGCTTTTTTCCCGCAGCGAGGGTGTTGAGCATGAGCATGCAGATGGTCATCGGCCCCACTCCGCCGGGAACGGGCGTGATGTAGGAACACTTCGGAGCCACATGCTCAAAGTCTACATCGCCCTGCAGGCGGAAGCCGCTCTTTCTGGAAGCGTCGGGCACACGGGTGGTGCCGACGTCGATGACCACAGCACCTTCCTTCACCATGTCTGCCGTCACAAAAGCCGGACGTCCGATGGCGGCAATCACGATGTCCGCTGCCGCACACTCTTCCTTGAGGTTGGCGGAATGCGAGTGCAACACCGTCACGGTAGCGTCGCCGTACTGCTTCTGCAGCATCAACTGCGCCATGGGCTTGCCTACGATATTGGAACGACCAAGGACAGCCACCTTCTTGCCGCTCGTGGGGATGTTGTAGCGCTGCAGGAGTGTGAGGATGCCCAGGGGCGTGGCCGAGATGAAGCAAGGCAGACCGATGGCCATACGTCCCACGTTGACGGGATGGAATCCGTCCACGTCCTTGCGATAGTCAATCGCCTCCGTCACCTTCTGCTCCGAGATGTGACGCGGCAGAGGCAACTGCACGATAAAGCCGTCCACGCTGTCGTCTCTGTTGAGGCGATCCACCACAGCGAGCAACTCTTCCTCCGTGATGTCGTCCTCGTAGCGCAGCAGGGTGCTCTGGAAGCCGCAGGCCTCGCAGGCCAGCACTTTGTTCTTCACGTAGGTTTCGCTGCCGCCGTCGTGCCCAACCAGCACTGCGGCCAGATGGGGACGTTTGCCGCCCTTGCTCACTATCTCCTCCACCTCAGATTTGATTTCAGCCTTGATGGCTGCTGCGGTGGCTTTTCCGTCTATCAGTGTCATGCTTGATAATCCTTTTTTAAATATTCATCTTAAAATCCGGGGCGTCCTTTCATCGCACGAGCCATTTGCGCCATAGCGGCGGGATTGGTGGCCATCTTCATCACCTTGCGCGTTTGGTCGAACTGCTTGATGAGACGGTTGACCTCCTCCAGCTTCGTGCCCGAACCTTTGGCAATACGCATCTTGCGCGAGGTATTGAGACACTCTGGGTGCTGCCGTTCTTTGGGCGTCATCGACTGGATGATGGCCTCGATGCCCTTGAAGGCGTTGTCGTCGATATCCACATCTTTGAGCGCTTTGCCCACACCGGGAATCATCGACGCAAGATCCTTGATGTTGCCCATCTTCTTGATGGTCTGTATCTGCTTGTAGAAGTCGTCGAAGTCGAATTTGTTCTTCTTGATGCGCTCCTCCAGACGTCTGGCCTCTTTCTCGTCAAACTGCTCCTGCGCCCGTTCCACCAGCGAGACCACATCGCCCATGCCGAGAATTCGGTCGGCCATGCGCTCGGGATGGAACACATCGATGGCCTCCATCTTCTCACCCGTGCCGATGAACTTGATGGGCTTGTTGACCACCGTACGGATGGACAGAGCTGCACCGCCGCGTGTGTCGCCGTCGAGCTTGGTGAGCACCACGCCGGAGTAGTCGAGACGGTCATTGAATTCTTTGGCCGTGTTGACGGCATCCTGTCCGGTCATTGCATCGACCACGAAGAGAATCTCGTCGGGATTCACGGCATCGCGGATGTCCTGAATCTGCTGCATCAGCTCCTCGTCCACAGCCAGACGGCCGGCCGTATCGATGATGACCACATCATTAGCTTTGGCTTTAGCCTCCTGTATGGCATTGAGGGCGACAGCCACGGGGTCGGTGGCACCCTCCTCCATGTAGACGGGCACGCCGACCTGTTCGCCGAGCACCTTCAGCTGCTCCATGGCGGCGGGGCGGAAGGTGTCACAGGCAGCCAGCAGAGGATGCTTCTGACGCTTGTCGCGCAGCATCTTGGCCAACTTGCCGGAGAAGGTCGTCTTACCCGAACCGTTGAGGCCGGCCATCAAGATGACCGTCGGTTGTCCGATGCGTCCGGGCAGAGCAAGTTCCGACGAAGCGCCTCCCATGAGCAGGGCCAGCTCGTCGTGCACGATCTTCACCATCAACTGATGGGGCTTCACTGCCGTCAGCACGTTTTGTCCCAGGGCCTTCTGCTTCACCTGGTCGGTGAACGTCTTGGCCACTTTATAGTTGACATCGGCATCGAGCAGGGCGCGACGCACATCTTTCAGCGTCTCCGCCACATTGATCTCGGTGATTTTGCCTTCACCCTTAAGTATTTTCCATGAGCGCTCCAGGCGCTCGCTCAAACTGTCAAACATCTACTTTCTTTTCTTCTTATATTTTTTACCTTAAACCTATTTTTCTTCTCGCCTATTTCAGGAACTTGACGGCACACTCTTCTCCGTCGGCCATCACGCGGGCCACATAGAGTCCTTCCGCCATGCCGCTGACGTTCATCACGGCGTGTCCGCCGCTCACGCTGATCTGACGGCGGTCAAGCATTGCGCCGCTCATGCCGTAGATGCTGACGGTGACGCTTCCGGCCTCCTCGCTGCTGATATAGAGGTTGCCCCCATAGTAGCGCACGCTCAGACTGCCGCTGCGGTCGCCGCCCTCCTCAGCCAGCGAGTTGATGCCCGTAGGATCGACGGGAATGATGTACTCCTTGGCATACGATGTGATGGTGTTTTGCTTGTCGATGGTGGGCAGCGTCATCAGATAGGTCTGCGTGCCGCCGTCGGGGAAGCGGCCCACGGTCTGGTCGCCGTTCATCACGCGGTAAGGCAGCGAATCCACCCATTCGTACTGCTTCTTGTCCGCGTCGTACTTGCCAATAGCCACATAGAGCGGCTCGGTGGCCGAGTTGGACAACTTGAAGTTGGCGTGAATCTGCGTGTTCTCCGCCGTAATGTTCTTGTAGCGGTCGCCGCACCAGATCAGCTTGTAGCCATGAGCGGGAATGATAGTGGAGGCCTTCGAATGCACGGAGGGATCACTCTTCGTGGCCGTCGTGATCTGCCACTTGGCAGGATTGTCTCTGCGGTCGGTGATGCAGAGGCCGGCCAGATCGATGTCCTCGTCGGTGGTGTTGTAGAGCTCTATCCAGTCATCCTTCTTAAAGAAGTCGTTGATGTAAATGCTGTTGCCGGCACTCACCTCGTTGATGACGATGGGCGCTGTGGGCAAGCCCTCTTCTTTCTTTTCTTCGTCGGTCAGAGGCTCCCAAACGGCCTTCAGGTTGTAGTTGCCCGAAGCTTCGAGCTCCATTTCCGGATCGGTGTTCACAATCTGTCCACCGCCTCCGCCGCTGTAGTTCTGCTGGAGCGAAGCGTCGAAATAGACGTCCGACGACGTGCCGCTCTGGTTGTGCACCTCGACGGCAATCACGTTCTCTCCTTTCTTAAAGTATGAGGCGGCAATGTTGATAACATCCGTGTCGTAGGGGTCCGAACCGTAGGCGGAAGCGTAGTCCGTGTAGGCAGCACCGCTGTTGAGACGCTTGCAGGCCACTTCCTGACCGTTGACGTAGATGATGTAGCCGTCGTCGAAGTTAACGGTCATCTTGAAGACATCACCGGCATCGGGCGTCATCGCCAGGTTGCAGGTCTTGCGGAAATAGTAGGTCGGACGCTTCTGGTTGGGATTGCTGCCCCAGTCCAGCGTGGTGACAATCACGGCGCCGTCATCGCGACTGTGGAATCCGAAGAGTCCGCCGCCCGAGCGCCAGCTGACCTGACTGCCGGAGGTCTTCCAGTCGGTGCCGGTCAGATCGCCCTGATCGTAATACTGCCACGTGGCGTTCATGGGGAAGAGCGTTGTGCTTTCCGAACTGCCGTCAACGTCCATCCATCCCAAGAAGCGGTAGCTGGCCGGAGCTATGGCTTTAACTTTCACGGGGTAGAACAGACGGCCGGAGAACTTATCCGTGGGCACTGGGATGCCGTTCACCTGCAGCTGTCCGGCCCCGATGTTGCTGGAGAGCGAGGCCGTGAGCGCACCCGTTGCACTCAGATAGTTGGCCATGAGGCTCACCTGACGGGTCTGCATGTCGCTCGTCAGGGCGTTCAGCAGATTGTCGGCATGCTGGTTGACAAACCACACATTAGTCCAGCTTTCCTTCTGCATCAGACTGGCCATCCTGCTGCGGAACTCCTCAATGATTTCGGCGCAGCGTCCGGGCTCGAACACGCTGCCGGCCACAAGACAGTAGGTGTCGATGAACTTCTTTCTGAACTCGGCGTTCTGCAGCATGTTGAGGAATATGGTCACCATCTTGACCTCTTCGGTGATGCGGTAGGAGCTACCGTCCTCATTGTAGATGGTGTAGAAGGTGTAGATCCTCTGGTTTTCGAAATCGGTGAAGGGATTGAAGCTGCGGTCGAAGCAGTTGTCCAAGTCGAAGATGACGAAGTGGAACTTGCCGCCGGCGCTCTTGTCGCGGAAGGCCTTAAGGTTGTTGTGGGGCCAGTCCCAGTTGTTGGTGTAGAGCTGCAGGGCGAAGTAGTTGCAGAACTCGTCGATGTCCACAATATCCACAATGCGGTTCCAGCTGTGCTCGTCGTAGGCCGTAGCGGAGATGTTGTACCACTCGTCGAAGAGCTGGCTGTCGCCCGTGGTCTGCACGTAGCCCGAGTCCACACTCATCTCGAAGGCGTCCTGCAGATCGGTGTCCAAGCCGTAGTTGGAGTAGCCGTATTGCCTGTTGGTCACTTCTCGGATGTTCATCGTGCCCTTGAATTCGCCGTTGAGGAACACGTGCGATGGGCTCGTCTCCTGAGCGTCGCAGTAGATGCCGGAGCGGATGATGATCTGCTGCAACATATTGTCCTTGCAGCGGCTCTGGTTATAGCGGTCGTTGCCGCCGTTGCGCAGCATCAGCTGCTTGTATTTGTTGTAGGGCTTGGCTTCGAACCACTGCTGCGAGAGGTCGTTGAGGCCGTAGGTCTTCGTGGCTTTGAGTTTGAAGGAGAGCAGGTTGCTGTAGGTCATACCCCACATGCGGCTCCATCCGCCCGAGATGGACATATCCACCTCCTGCGAGAAGTTGATGTCGCGGTTCGCATCAATATATTCGAAGCTGACGGGACGCTCCCAATCCATATTCCAGTTGGCTTTGTCCGTACCGGTCACACCGTTGCCGCTGCGGCCGTTGGAGCCCTTAGTGTAGATACCGATTTCGTCATCGTAGAGGTTGTCGGGCGCCGTATTGACGATGACCAGCGGCAACTCGTAGTCATTGTCATTGTAAATCCAGCTGCGCGTCACCACTTCGGAGGGAATCATACCCGTCTTAAAGAGGCGGAAGCGATAAATGGCCGTCGCATTGACTTGTGCGGAGAAGCCGCCGCCCTGCTTGCGGGTGCCGTTGCTCAAGGTCGGCGTGCTGCCGTCGGTGGTGTAGACGAGCGTGGCGTCGGAGGGATACGTCACCGTGAAAGTGAAGGGCGAGGTGAACAGCCCGGACTGACGGTCCACCGTCGGGCCGCTGATCTGCGTGGTGGCGAAACTGCTTGTTGCGTTGGAGGCCTCGGGCGTAGGCTCAGCCGTTACGGCCCAGGCGCCCGTGCCGTCGGTCTTGCGGGCATACGAGGTGCGCCCCTTCAGACTGGGGAAAGTCTGTGTGGCCAGCAACTCGCCTTCGCGGCTGAGCACGCTGACGGTGCCGCCGTCGGTGTCGAGCTTCCAGTCCACCTGCTTGTAGGCCAGCTTGCCGTATTGCCCGTCGTAGTGGTCAAACCACACGTTCTTGTATCCGCCGGCGGGAACGGATCCGTAGTCCATCGGCAGACGGGTTTCGTAGCCTCTCAGATCGTCCCTGATGATGACGCCGCCCAGGTCGGCCGGCTGCGCCGTGGGGTTGTAGAACTCTATCCATCCGCCGTAGTTGAAGGAGGGGTCGATGAACATATCCACGTTGCGCGACTGTATCTCGTTGATGAAGAGGTTGTCCTTCGTGGCCGGATGCGAGGTCACAATCAGGGTGCATTGGTCGCTCTTGTTGGTGCCGTCGCAGCTCGTGGCCGTGATGATGCACTGTCCGGCTTCCACACCGGTGATGATGCCGGCCTCATCCACGGTGGCCACACTCTCGTCGCTGCTCCACCACGAGAGCGATGGATCGGTGGCAGTGGTGGGCAATACGACAACGCTCAGAGCGACCTGCTGTCCTTTTTCCATAATCGGCGTGTGATCGACGAAGGTGACGCTGGTCACACTCGTCTGCGACACCCTCACGGTGCAGGATCCCGACACACCGCTGCCGTCGAGGGCCGAAGCCGTGATGGTGGCGGTACCGACCCAATGCGCCGTCACGTTGCCGTTCTGGTCCACAGTGGCCACTTTCTCGTCGCTGCTCTCCCACTTCAGTTTCTGAATTGTGGCCGTCGAGGGCTGCACCGTCGGGGTGAGCTGCCTCGAGTTGAAGCGCGTCATGCGGTAGCTTGAGGGCGAGAAGGTGATGGCCGTCACGGGCTGCATGTCGCCGTAAAACTCCAGCTTCCAGTTACTCCAAATGGTCCAGTTCTCCGCGATGCGCTGCCCGGTGCCGTCGTCGGGACAGGCCATGCCGAAGGAGAGTGTGCCGTCGGTCACATCGAACTCTAGGCTGTTGGGATAAGCGCCTGTGGAGAAGCGGGCACTGGCGCCTTCCATGTTGTTGGGATAATAGCGGTTGACGCCGCCCACATTCAGCTGGTTGTCGCCGCCGTTGATGCGGGTGGTGGAGAACTGGCTGTAGACGCTCTGCACGGGTGTCTGCTTACTGTTGGCCCAGATGTAGGCGTCGCGCTTGGCTGTGGCTTCGCTGTAGTTGATGGCGGCATTGCTGTCAAAACCTCCGGGGCGGTAGTAGGCGTTCACCGAGAGACGGTACTTGCCGTTGGGCAATCCGCTCAACTCCTGCCCCACCCTGTAGTAGGCGTACCACATCTCCATGGCGTTGTAGTTGACGTTGTAGCCGCCGTACGAAGCACCCGGATAAAGGATCCATCCGTCTTTGGTATTATCGTCAAAGCGGGGGTTGGTCACAAAGGCGTCCGTCACGTCCACCCAAACGGCTGCGCTCACGCGCACGCACAAAAGAACAAAAAAAATGACAACCCTCAGGGGCGTCAGCGTCAACTTGCTTCTCATGGAAATTGCTTTAATGATGTTGTGTCTTGGTCTTGGTTGCGGGGGTCCGACTCGAACGGGCGACCTCCAGGTTATGAGCCTGGCGAGCTACCAACTGCTCCACCCCGCGGTGTCAATTGCGGGTGCAAAGGTAAGACATATTTTCGGCTCCACCAAATTTTCCAAGCACTTTTTTCGAAAAACGGGTCATTTTTTATGCTTTTCGACAAGTTTTTTATGCATCTTTGAGGCTTTGCCGAGATTTTTTCGTACCTTTGCACGCGATTATGGCTATAGAAAAAACACGGGCTATACTCGTTGATGTGGCGCGCCGCCTTTTCGCCCGGAAGGGACTGGAGGAGACCACGATGAACGACATCTCCCAGGCCGCCGGCAAGGGACGACGCACGCTCTACACCTATTTCAAGAACAAAGAGGAGATCTTCGACGCCGTCGTCGAGGCCGAGATGGACCGCCTGGCCCGCGAGATGGCCGAGGTGGCTTCGCGTCTGCTCTCCCCCGAGGACAAACTGGTGGCCGTCATCTACGGGCACCTCGAAGCCATCAAGGAGGTCGTGCAGCGCAACGGCAACATGCGCGCCGAGTTTTTCCGCGACGCCTGGCGTGTGTCGCTCATCCGCAAGCGTTTCGACACCAACGAGAAGAAACTCCTGGCCCAGATTCTCACCGACGGCGAGCGTCAGGGTTATTTCGACATTGAGAACATACAACTCGCCGTCAACATCATCCACTACTGCCTGCGCGGCCTGGAGATTCCCTACATCTACGGCCGTCTCGACAACGGGCTTTCGCCTGCGGCCTCCCGCGCCGCCGTGCAGCGCATCATCCACCGCGCCATAGGTCATCATTTCAAAAAAAACAACTGATATGCTTTTACAAGGAAAAACAGCTCTCATCACCGGTGCCGCACGCGGCATCGGTAAGGCCATCGCCCTGAAGTTCGCTTCCGAGGGCGCCAACATTGCGTTCACCGACCTCGTGCTCAACGACGATATGGCCGCCGGCCTCGAAGCCACCCGCAAGGAGATTGAAGCCCTCGGCGTGAAGTGTCTCGCCTACGCCGGCAACGCCGCCGACTTCGCCGAGACCGAGAAGGTCGTCGCCCAGATCAAACAGGACTTCGGCACCATCGACATTCTGGTCAACAACGCCGGCATCACCAAGGACGGCTTGATGCTGCGCATGAGCGAGCAGCAGTGGGACGCCGTCATCAACGTCAACCTCAAGTCCGCCTTCAACTTCATCCACGCCTGTGTACCCGTCATGATGCGTCAGCGCGGCGGCAGCATCATCAACATGGCTTCCGTCGTCGGCGTTCACGGCAATGCCGGTCAGGCCAACTACGCCGCCTCCAAGGCCGGCCTCATCGCTCTGGCCAAGAGCATCGCTCAGGAGATGGGCCCGAAGGGCATCCGCGCCAACGCCATCGCTCCCGGCTTCATCGAGACGGCCATGACGGCCGCTCTGCCCGACGAAGTGCGTGAGGAGTGGAAGAAGAAGATTCCCCTGCGCCGCGGCGGACAGGTGGAGGACATTGCCAACACGGCGCTCTATCTGGCTTCCGACCTTTCCTCTTACGTCAGCGGGCAGGTGATCCAGGTGGACGGCGGCATGAACATGTAAATGCAGGTACTCTACGAGGACAACCACCTCATCGTGGTGAACAAGGCTCCGGGCGAGATTGTCCAGGGCGACAAGACGGGCGACAAGCCCCTCTCGGAGACGGTGAAGGACTACATCAGGGAGCGTTACGGCAAGCCCGGCAACGTCTTCCTCGGTGTGGTGCACCGTCTGGACCGCCCCGTCAGCGGCGTGGTGCTTTTCGCCCGCACGAGCAAAGCCCTCGCCCGCCTCAACGCCCTCTTTGCCGACCACGAGAGCGTGCACAAGACCTACTGGGCCATCGTTGCCAACCGGCCGGAGCAGGCAGAAGGGACGCTCGTCCACTGGCTCACGCGCAACGAGAAGACCAACAAGGCTGCAGCCCACGACCGCGAAGTGCCCCGCTCCAAGAAGGCCGTCCTCGACTACCGGCTTCTGGCATCCTCCGACCGCTACCATCTCCTGGAGGTCACGCTCCGTACGGGGCGCCACCATCAGATCCGCTGCCAGCTCGCCAAGATCGGCTGCCCCATCAAGGGCGACCTCAAATACGGCGCGCCGCGCTCCAATCCCGACGGCAGCATCTCGCTGCACGCGCGCTCCCTCACGCTGGAACATCCCGTCACCCACACCACCGTATCCGTCACGGCCCCCGTGCCTGACGACCGTCTATGGCAGCACTTCGAATCATAACGAAGACGCTTCTTTGGACGCTGCTCTGCGTCCTTCTGCTGCCCGTCCTGCTGGCGGCGGCGCTCTATGTTCCGCCCGTTCAGCGATGGGCCGTCCAGACGGCAGCGCGCTATGCTTCCGAGGCCACGGGGATGCAGATTTCCATCGGCCGTCTGGGCATCAGCTTCCCGCTCGACCTCGACCTCAATCGCCTTGTCGTAATTGACAAATGCGACACATTAGTTGCTGTGGACCAGGCTGTTGCCGATCTTGACTTCGAGCACGTCTTCCATTGGCGCATCGGCGTCGAGGCGCTCGATTTGTCGCGCGGTCAGGTCAACATTGCGCTGCGTCCCGACACCACCGAGAAGGACACTTCGAAGACCCAGTTGCCTCCGCTCGAGGTCAACATCCGGCGCGTGGCTCTCAGCGACGTGCGGGCCACTTTCCGCACCGTCGGCGACACACTCAGCGTCTTTGCCCTGTTGCGCGAAGCCACCCTCTCAGGGGGCGACATCGCTCTGGGGCCTTCCATCTACGTGGTGGACCGCTTCGAGGCTACGGTGGACTCACTCTCGGTCTCAGCGCTCGACTCTCTGGGGCAGCGTTCGGCGCTCTTTCCGCCCGACCTCTCGCCCCTCTCCTATCCCCTGACGCCCTTCACGGTGGGTCTCTCCCGCCTCTCGCTCACGCTGGAGCCTCTGCTGCGCTTCTCCGTGGGCCGTTTCAGCCTCACGACGCCGTCACTCTGTGCGGCCCTCACGGCTGCCGGCGACCTCTCGGCCGTTGCGGTGGACTCGCTCCATGTGTGGCTGCCCGACCAGGTGGACCTCTGGGGCAGCGGAAGGGCTTCCAATCTCGACCGGCCCGACTCGCTCTCGGCCCGCTTCGACTGGGATGTGCACACGCGCGACCTCACGCCTCTGGCCCGCCGCCTCTCAATTAAGGATGTGGCGCTGCCGCCGATGGACCTCAACGCCTTCACCTCGGTGGAGGGTTCGCGCTGCCACATCAACGCCATCCTCAACGAGGGTCGCGGCAACGTGCGCCTCGTGGGCGACTACGACACCAAGGACAACAGCTACGAGGCTCAGGCGCGCATCAACGGGCTCAACGTCCGCGACTTCCTGCCTCGCGACAGCATCGGGCGCCTCTCGGCGTCGGCCAAAGTCCAAGGCAGGGGCACCGATCCCTACGACGCCGCCACCGCTCTGGCCGCATCGCTCTCGCTCCAGAGTTTGGCCTACGGCTCGTGGCTCATCGACAACGTGGAGGCCCGGGCCTCCCTCAGGAGCCATCGCGCCACGCTCGACCTTCAGGCCGACAACCGCCTGCTCAAGACCGACACCAAGGCTTCGGCCGTTGTGCTGAAAAACAGTATCCGGGATGCCCGTTTGGATATGCAGCTCGAGAGGGCCGACCTCAGGGCGCTGCGCCTGGTCAAAGACACACTCTCTGTCGCCGCCAATCTCTCGGCCACTGCCGCCACCGACTTCCGCGAGCGCCACAGCCTCGCCGCCACACTCAGCGACCTGGGCATCGAGACCAAGGACACCGTCTTTCATCCCCTACCCCTCTCGGTGGACGCCCGCCTCACGCCCGACAGCATCAGGGCCCGGGCCGAAGCCGGCGATCTGCTCCTGCGCTTCACCTCCGCCGACGGCCTCAAGCGGCTGCTCGCCAAGGTGGATAATGTCAACAAGTACCTCAAACACCAGATGGACGAGTCGATGGAGCGCCACCGTCCGCTGCAGGTGGACCACGACTCGCTCAAGACGATGCTGCCCACCTTCGACCTCAACTTCCTGAGCGGCCGCGACAACACGCTCTTCCGCATCGTGCAGCATCTCCAATACGAGTTCGACGAGGCTGCGCTGCGCCTTTCCAGCGACCCCGTGCGGGGCATCAACGGCGAAGGCCATGCCTACGGCATCACCAACGGCAACGTGCGTCTGGACACCCTCCAGCTCCATGTGGACCACGACAGCAAGGGCTTCAACCTGCTCTCGCGCCTCATGAATTCGCGTCAGAACGCCACCGGCGCCTTCCGTGCGCTCTTCTCCGCTTCGCTGCAGCCCGCCGCCATCGAGACGGCCCTCGAGTTCTACGACGCTCAGGGCGAGAAGGGCATCGACCTGGGTCTGCACATCGTGGGCAAAGACTCGGCCCTCGTGGGCCACATCACGCCGCAGAATCCCATCCTGGCCTATCGCCGCTTCACGGTGAACCCCGACAACTACATCGCCCTCGACCGCAAGAAGCACATCCGCGCCGACTTCAACCTTCTGGCCGACGACGGCACGCAGCTGATGCTCTTCTCGCCCAGGGAGCAGCGCGACGACGTGCTTCAGGACCTCACGCTTTCGGTGCGCCGCCTCAATCTGGGCGAACTGTGTCAGGTGTTGCCCATCGTGATGCCTCGCGTCAGCGGCTTCCTCGACGGCGACATCCACGCTCTGGTGGTGGACACTACGGAGGCTACGGTGGCCCTCGGCCTTGAGGCCCGCGACCTGGTCTACGAGAAGGCGCCTCTGGGCACCGTAGGCCTCGACATGGTGTGGATGCCCAACCCCGACGGCACTCAGGTCATCGACGGACAGATGACGCAAAACGGCCGCGAGGTGCTGCTGCTCAACGGCAGCTATTGGAAAGACCGCGAGACGAAAGAGGACCGCATTGACGCCACCGCCACGCTGCAGCGCCTGCCGTTGCTGCTGGCCAACGGCTTCATTCCCGACAACCTGATCACTCTGGCCGGATACGCCGTGGGCCATCTCTCCGTCACGGGCCCCGTCTCCGCGCTGAGCCTCAACGGCGCTCTGGCCACCGATTCGATGGACATCCGTTCCGTGCCCTACAGCGTGCATCTGGCCCTGCCGCGCGACACGCTGCATATCGACAACAGCGTCATCGAGATGCGCAATTTGCGCGCCTTCTCCGTCGTCGACGGCAAGAAGGGCGAGCGCCCCGATCTCGACGTCGAGCACGCGATGACGCTCAACGGCCGCGTGGACTGCCGGGACCTGAACCACATCAAGTTCGGCCTTAGGGTGCAGGCTGAGAACTTCCGCCTCATCGACGCCCCGCGCAACAAGAAGGCGCAGGCCTACGGCAAGGCCTACGTCGATGCCGACGTGCGTCTGGGCGGCGACCTTCAGAAGATGCGCATCGGCGGCAAACTGCGCCTTCTGGGCAAGACGGATCTCACCTACGTCGTCACCGACACGCCGCTCTCGGCCGACAACAAGCTCGACGACCTGGTCACCTTCGTGGACTTCAGCGACACCACCGCTGTGGACGCCCCTGTGAGCAATCCCATGGACATCCGCCTCAACCTGGCGCTCGCCATCGACGAGGCCGCTACGATGAACGTGCTCCTCTCCGAGGACGGCAGCGACCATCTCGAGATCGAGGGCGGCGGCGACCTCAACTTCAGCTACGACCCGATTACGGGCAATCGCCTCTTCGGGCGCTACACGGTGCTCTCGGGCAAGCTGGACTACTCGCTTGTGGTGGCTTCTCTGAAGGACTTCAAGCTGCACACGGGCTCCTACATCGAGTTCCTGGGCGACCCGCTCAACCCCACCCTTTCGCTCGCGGCCTCCCAACTGAAGAAGGCCAGCGTGACGGAGGGCAAGGTGACGCGTTCGGTCAACTTCGACGTGGGCCTCAAGGTGACGCGCAACCTCAAGGACTTGGGCCTGGAGTTCACCATCGAGGCGCCCGAGGACCTCACCTGCCAGCAGGAGCTCTCGGCGATGTCCACCGAGCAGCGCGGCCGCGTGGCCGTCACGCTGCTGGCCACCGGCATGTACGTCACCGACAACTACCAGAGTTCGGGCTCGGGCGGCGGCTTCACGGCCTCCGGCGCGCTCAACTCCTTCCTTCAGAGCCAGATCAACTCCATTGCGGGCAAGGCGCTCAAGACGGTGGACATCGGCTTCGGCATGGGCAACACGACCAACGCCGCCGGCGTCTCGCAGACCGACTACAACTTCTCCTTCGCCAAGCGCTTCTGGGGCAACCGCATCTCGGTCATCGTGGGCGGCAAGGTCTCCAGCGGCAACCAGGTGAAGAACACGGGCGAGAGCATCGTCAACAACATCTCCGTGGAGTATCGCCTCGACAATTCCGGCACCCGCTACGTGCGTGCCTTCTACGACCGCGAATACGAGACCCTCATGGAGGGCACGGTGACCAAGACGGGCGCCGGCCTCGTGTTCCGCCGCAAGACGGCCACTCTGGGCGAACTCTTCCTTTTCCGATCGAAACAATGAACAGACTCCTCCGCCATATTGCCCTCCTCGTGCCGGCGCTCCTCGTGCTGGCCTCGTGCAGCCAGACGAAAAATCTGCCCGAGGACGAATACCTCTACACGGGCATCAAGGAGCTCTCCTACGGCGCGCCCCTCAAGGAGCCCGACCCTTCCGAGCAGACCGACTCCGCCGGCGTCATCAAGGCGATGGGCCAGGCGGCCTCCTACGTCAAGCAGCTCCTCAGCGGCAAGCAGACCGACGGCAAAGTGCGCCTGCGCCCCGACAGCACGGAGCTGACGCTGACACCCCGCGAGCTGGACTCGCTGCGCATCCTGCGCGAGAAGGACAAGGAGACCTACGAACACGTGCGCGAGGAGGTCACGGGCGCGCTGTCCTATGCGCCCAACGGCAGCCTCATGGGCTCTTCCAAGGTGACGCAACCCTTCACGCCGGGCCTGTGGATATGGAACCGCTACGTCAACTCCGAGAGCCGCTTCGGCCGCTGGATGTTCAACAACTTCTCGCAGAATCCGCGCACGATGACGACGCTCAATCCCGACGTGCGCACCAAGGCGGCCCAGTCGATGCTCTACAACAACGGCTACTTCAAGGGCCGCGTCGACTATCAGATTGTGCCTCAGAAGAATCCGCGCAAGCAGAAGATCAGCTACGCCGTCCTCCCCGGCCCGCTGTGGCATCTCGACCGCATCGCATACAAGCGCTTCCCGCTGGCGGTGGACAGCATCCTGCGCCGCAACGAGGGCGGGCGCCTGCTGCATTCGGGCTCGCCCTTCTCTGCCGCCGACCTGCAGAACGAGCGCGAGCGCATCGCCGAGCTGCTGCAGGACAGGGGCTACTACTACGTGCAGCCCGCCCACATCGCCTACAGGGCCGACACTGTGGAGCGCGCCGAACACGTGCAGCTGGAGGTGGCGCCCGCTCCGGGGCTTCAGGACCACGTCTTGCGCCAGTATTATCTGGGCAACACGCGCGTGATGCTCTACAAGTTCGACGACCGCCAGATCCACGACAGCATCGGCACGGAGACCTCGCGCATGCTCTTCGCCGGCGGCAAGCAGAAGAGCCAGAGCTGGTTCGCCCGCCAATACAAGCGCTTCGCCAAGCGTATGGCCAAGGCCGGCCGCACGATGCCCGACTCGACGGCCAACCGCCCCACCTGGGTGCCGCCCCTGCGCTACGGCGCCATCCGCCACTACCTTTATTATAATAAGGGCGACCGCTACAACCGCTCGCGCATGGACCGCGTGCAGGAGCGCCTCTCGGGCATGGGTGTGTTCTCTTCGGTGCAGATGTCCTTTGTGCCGCGCGACTCCACCGACACGCTCGACATCCGCATCCGCGCCACGCTCGACAAGCCCTACGACTCCGAGTTCGAGGGCCGCATCACCTACAAGAGCAACGGCCAGCTGGGTCCCGGCGCCTCCTACACCATCTCCAAGAAGAACGCCTTCCGGGGGGCCGAGACGCTCTCCTTCGGCGTCGATGCCTCCTACGAGTGGCAGACGGGCGCCAACATGGGCGGCGACAAGTCGCTGCTCAATTCGTGGGAGCTGGGCTCCTTCCTCAACCTCTCCTACCCCCGCTTCATGTTCTTCGGCCTGGGCCGCCGTCTGGGCCGTCTGGCACGCGCCACGACCAACTTCAAGATCGACGCCCGCTGGAGCAACCGTGCGGCCTACTATTCGCGCGTCTCCATGGGCGGCCGCGTCTTCTGGACGCTGCAGCGCCAGCACAACGTGCAGCACGAGATCACGCCCTTCCATCTGGTCTATGAGCGCCAGCTCTCCACCACGGCGCGCTTCGACGAGGTGATGGCCAAGAATCCCGCTCTGGCCGTCTCCATGCGCGACCAGTTTGTGCCCTCGATGGAGTACACCCTCACGTGGCGCTCGCGCATGCACCGCTATGTTGCCGGTCAGGGCCTAATCGTGCTCACGCGCCGCTCCACCTCTTCGCTCATCTTCAACATCAAGGAGGCCGGCGCCGTCACTTCGTGCCTCTACGCCATCGGCGGCAAGTCGTTCTCCGAGCGCGACAAGGCGCTCTTCGGCGTGCCCTTCGCCCAGTTCATCAGGGCTTCGGTGGACTACGTGCACACCTACCACATCACGCCGCGCCAGAAGCTCCTCACGCGCGCCTATCTCGGCGCCCTCCAGTGCTACGGCAACAGCATCACGGCGCCCTACGGCGACCTCTTCGCCGCCGGCGGTGCCAACAGCATCCGCGGCTTCGCCATCCGCTCCATCGGCCCGGGCAGCTACAAGCCCTCGGCGTCCAACTACAGCTACCTCGACCAGGTCGGCACGCTGCGCTTCGAGGCCAATCTGGAGTATCGCTTCCCCATCGTGGGCTCGCTCTTCGGCGCCGCCTTTGTCGATGCGGGCAATGTGTGGCTGATGGAGGACGATCCGGCGCGTCCGGGCGGCACGTTCAGCTTCAGCAATCTGGGCAAGGAGCTGGCTTTGAGCACGGGTTTCGGCCTGCGCTACGACCTGGACTTCCTGGTGGTGCGCTTCGACCTGGGCATCGGCCTCCACGCGCCTTACGACACGGGCAAGAGCGGCTACTACAACATGCCCTCCTTCGGCAAGAGCCTCGGCTACCACTTCGCCATCGGATATCCGTTCTGAGAGGTTAGAGGTTAGAGGTTAGAGGTTAGAGAAAAGCCCCGCCGGGTGTTGCTCCGGCAGGGCTTTTGGCTCTTAGCTCTTAGTTCTTAGCTCAATTGGCGCTGAAATTTCGGCTTTTTGTGAATTTGAAATGTATTTTTGTGAAAATGAAAAGGTCTGGCTAAATGTTTTTCATATTTTTGCCGCAGAAAACCAATATTTACTAATCCTAAAACATAAACTATGAAGACAATCAAACTGTTCGGGATTCTTCTCCTGACGGCGATGACAGCGTTTAGTACGGTATCATGCGGCGATGACGATGATAAGACCCTCCGCCCCAGTGGTAGCGGCTCAGGAGGTTCCGGCACTGCTGCGGTATCGTCATGCCCCGACAACAATCATCCCCACGCCGTTGATTTGGGTTTGCCCAGCGGCACAAAATGGGCTTGCTGCAATGTGGGTGAGAGAACACCTGTAGGTATAGGTCTGTTTTTCGCTTGGGGAGAAACCACCGGTTATGCCCTTGGCTCCGGCCACAAATTCAACTGGGGTAACTACAAGTGGTGTGTTGGCAGTGACCGAGACAAGATAACTAAGTACAACATAGATAGTTGGAGATTTGACAACCCGTATTATGATGGCAAAACCAGATTGGAATCCGCTGACGATGCTGCCCATGTCAATTGGGGCGGTTCATGGAAAACGCCAAATGATACACAAATGCAAGAGTTACTTGATAATACAACTCACAAATCTACAATTGTGAACGGAGTAAAAGGTCGGCTCATGACCAGTACGAAAAACGGTAAGCGCATATTCCTGCCATGCACAACAGAAACGACCAATTATATGACATCGGATCTTTATGGCGTAACGTCCTACGCGTGCAAGTATATTGGGGTTGGATATGGGGTTGAAAGTTCTGTGATAAGAACAGAAATACTCCATAGTTTTACCGATCGTTTCAATCCGTTCCTTGTCCGTCCCGTAAGATAATCATATTAAGCGAAATAACAAATGAAAACAAGTACGATGAAATGGCTGTCCGTTTTCTTTCTGGCAGCAGTATGTGTGGGTTTTGCCTCGTGCGGTGACGATGACGAAAAAGAAATCAAACCTGATAATAAGAACAGGAGTGCTTTGCTGAATTGCCCGGACAACAAGCATCCTCATGCCATAGATCTCGGATTGCCGAGCGGCACAAAGTGGGCGTGCTGTAACTTAGGCGCGAGTACTCCCGAAAGCTATGGTAAATACTTTGCCTGGGGTGAAACGAGTCCCAAGAACATATACACAAAAGAAAATCATGTGTATTATTCGGAATACAATTATTCCCTTGGAAAGGACGTATATGTAAACATAGGTACGAACATAGCAGGCACGAACTACGATGCGGCCACAGCCAACTGGGGCGCACCTTGGAAGATGCCGACCAACAGTCAAATAGAAGAACTCCTTAATGTTAGTAATACCAAGTATGATTGGACTAAGGAGAACGGTGTCGCAGGCATAAGATTTACGGGAAATAACGGTGGAAGCATCTTCCTGCCCGCTGCGGGTGTGACCTACTATGGGAATTCTGACTATGTGGGAGTGTACGGCTGCTATTGGTCGTCATCTATACTTGCAGAAGACTCGCGTTATGCGCGGCTCCTCTTCTTCTACATCTACGATTATTATTCGGTAGGTGGAGGGCATGACGACCGTTTCCATGGGCTGCCAATTCGTCCTGTACGCTGAATTTTGTGCATTCTTAAAGTCCCGTATAAGTACTTGATGGCACTTAACCCTGATTCCCGTTGAATCCCACAAATCAGGGGCTTTGTAGCGGCTCTGCAGCGGCCTCCACGCGCCTTACGATACGGGCAAGAGCGGCTACTACAACATGCCCTCCTTCGGCAAGAGCCTCGGCTACCACTTCGCCATCGGCTATCCGTTCTGATGGACGATGTATAATGTATGAAAAAAAGACCGGGAAGCGTCATGCTTCTCGGTCTTCAATTTACATTCAAAAAAGAGAATTCATTAAGGCGTCGGTACAATGAGCCGAGCCATCAGGTACAACCAAGTGAGCCAACGGGAACAGTGAGCCGGGCCAACAGGGTTTGCACCGAGCGTGCGAACATTTTGCAGCAAACGTGCGAACATCTTGCAGCGGGCGTGCGAACACTTTGCAGCGGGCGCTGCAAAACCTCAACTCTTCTCTCCCCCAACTAATCCTTAGAAAAAAAAACGCCTCAATCTCTCTACTGCAAAGATACAACATCAAACTTTCTGTTTGCAAATTTTTGACCGTATATTTTTATCTGCATTAAAAAAAGCGATAAAGATTGCCTCTGGCATACATTTCACACGTATCAGGCAAAACTTTGGCAAGCACTTGGCATACCCTAGGCAAACCCCAGCAAGCACTTTGGGTTTGCCAAAGGTTTGCTATGGGTATGCTTAGGAGGTGACTGGGCCGTGTTTGATCAATCCGGCGGGGCTTTTTCAGTTTAAAATGAAAAATGTAAAATTAAAAATAAACTTTTAAAATAAAACTCTAAACTCCAAACCCTAAACTCTAAACTAAATTTCGTATCTTTGCAGCCGTTTTATGATGAGAAACCCCGTCATACAAGGACTGCGCGACGGCACGCCGATCGCTATGGGCTACTTCGCAGTGGCCTTCTCGCTGGGCATCATCGCCGTGAAAGCCGGACTGACGGCGCCGCTGGGCTTCATCAGCAGCTTCTTCACCCGGGCCTCCGCCGGAGAATACGGCACCTACACCCTCATCGCCGCCGGCGCCGCATGGGGCGAGATCGTGGCGATGTGTCTTGTGGTGAACCTGCGCTACATGCTCATGAGCGCCGCCCTCTCGCAGAAGATCGCACCCGGCACCGCATGGGGCCACCGCCTCATGATGGCCGCCTGCATCACCGACGAGGTGTTCGGCATCAGCGTGGCCTATCCCGGCTACACGCCCCCGGCCTACACCTACGCCGCCGCCCTCGTCTCCACCCTCTTCTGGGCCTCGGGATGCGCCATGGGCATCACGGCCGGCAGCATGCTGCCCGAAACAATGGTGACGGCCCTCAGCATGTCGCTCTACGGCATGTTTCTGGCCATCATCATGCCGCCGGCAAGGAAAGACCGCAACGTGCTCCGGGCCCTCGTCGTGAGCGTCGCCCTGAGCGGACTGGCCGCCGTAGCCCCCGTCACCGGCGAGTGGAGCAGCGGCATGCGCACAGTGGTGCTGACGGTGGTCATCTCCGCCGCCGCAGCGTGGCTCAAACCCGTAAAAGACGAAAGCGATGGAGCAGCATAAGATCATCATCAGCATCGCGCTGGCCATCCTCGTGACCAACCTCATACGCCTCATCCCGATGGCGTGCATCAAAGGGCCCATACGCCACCGCTTCGTGCGCAGCTTTCTCTACTACGTGCCCTACGTGACGCTGGCCGTGATGACCTTCCCCGACATGATACTGACGCCGCCCTCGCTCACGACGGGCATCGCGGCGCTCGCGGCCGGCATCATCGCCGCCTGGATGCGGCTGGGCCTGCTGCCCGTAGCCGCCATCTGCTGCCTCGTGACCTGGGCGATG
>ONSH01000017.1 GCA_900320435.1 uncultured Prevotellaceae bacterium | reverse complement strand
GGGCTGAATGGTGCGGGGGTTCTGGCTGCTGCCGTCGCTCCAGCTCATGAACTGGAAGTTGTCGTTCTCAGCCACAGCCTCGATGACCACCGTGTCGCTGCCCGTTGCCTCGACGCTGTTACCGGCTACGGCGGTGCCGTTCTTCTTGATGGTGACGCTGCCACCACCGTCAGAGCCAACACCTGCAGCGATCGTGAACGATTCGCCTGCGCTGGGATTCTCCGTAGATCCCTGATTCCCTGATTCCGTAGATCCAGAGTTTCCACCGTCACCGCCCTCGGGGTCGGTGTCGGGGTCCTCCACCTTGCCCTCGTCGCCGGAGGTGACGCGCTTCACCTCGTTGCCGTTGCGGTCGTAGCAGGTGATGACGATGGCGGTGGCGCTGAGCTCCTCCTTGAGGTCAACGGAGGGCGTGAACACGATGCGGCGGCTCTTGATGAGACCGGTGCGCACGTCGTTGACGTCAGCCACACTCTTGGAGCGCAGACCGAAGCGCATGGAGCCCAGTCCGGGCAGGGCAACGCTGTGGCCCTCGGTGGCCCATGCCTTGATCACCTCGCCGGCAGCGTCCCAGCATGCCTGCATCACGCCCTGGCTTACGCCGCTGCGCAGCGCTGCCTCACGAATCACCTTCTTCTGCGAGAGGGCGATGTAGAGCTCGGGCTTCATCACGTAGCGGTACTCGCCCGCCGTTTCCTTGTTGAACTTGAGCAGTCTCTCAACTGCCTTTACCTTAAGTGCCATAAAATTGATAAATTTTAAGGGTGTAAAGTTTTTGTCACGTCCTTAAAACCTATTCCTTGAGCCTCGGCTTTACGGCTAAGTTACGGCGAATTTTCTGGTAAACTTAGAAAAATTTTCCGGATGCCTTACCCGTAAAAATTGGATGCTTTTTCTGTCTTTTGCATCAATGATGCAAAGGTACGACATTTTTTCGCGATTTCCAAATTTTTCGGCAACTATTTTCAAGAAAAATGCATTTTGGGGCAAAGAGGTTACTCAGTTACAACTTACTCACTTTTGACATTTAGGTTTTTCAGTATGGACAAAATACCCTTTATAGAATTTTATATATTATATTTATATAATATATAAAATTTAAAATAGACCATTTAAACCTCTTTTCCACCATTTTCAAGACAAAAAGATACAAATGTCAAAAGTGAGTAAGTGAGTAAGTGGGTAAGTGGCGATTTTTTTCGTACCTTTGCAGCCATTTTAATTCAAAAATAAAGCATGCTCATAAATGCAAAATCTTACATCAACGGGAACTTCCTCCCCGCAGAACTTATCACACCCCGGGGAAGAAGGAAAATCGTTGGTGTTCAAGGACTGTGACGTCCGCATCGATCTTGACGCCTCATTATCTCCCATCGCTGTCAGCGTCACCCCGCATCAGCCGTCCGACGGCGACACGTTCGGACGTTATCCGCTCAACTTCTACAAGCTCACCGACGAGCAGGTCGTCGCGCTGCTGCGCTCCGTCGTGGGGAGCGGCAAACCCGTCTACACACAGCAGCTGTGGGGCGCCGTCCACTGGTTTCTCAAGTGGGCCTGCAACTTTCCTCCCCGTATCGTCGACTTCTGCGCCAAAATCCAGGCTCTGCCCGGCATTGAGGAGCTCGAATACGCGTGCGTGTACGACAGCGTAAGAAAAGGAAGCGGCTACGGCTTCACCAAGAAGCACGCCCTGAGGCTCGACGACATCGCGGTCAGCCGCAACGAGCAGGACGAGTTCATGGATTACCGCTATGTGGTGAACACCATGCACGTCAATTTGCTCGAATTGCTGGGTTGAGAAAAATCCGTTTTCCCAAATCCATCCCAAATCCTTCCCAAATCCGTCCGGTCCATTGTCATTCTGTGGGCTTGCCGTACCTTTGCAGCGTCGAAAGAAGGAAACCGGATCCCAAGGACAAGGAAAGAACGAGAACATAACTGTAATAAATAAGAAATGGAATCAACAGTTAGAATTTTGCAGCAGTCGAAACTGACGACGCGCCGCTACAACGACAAAAAGACGGGCGAGGAGCGCACGGTGAACTCCGTGACCCTCAAGATGACGGACGGGCTCGACACCTTCCTCGGTGAGATCACCGGCGAGAAGGCGGTGAGCTGCCCCAAGTACGACCCCATGCGCCTCTACCGGGTGCAGTGCTCGATGGTGGTCAGAGAGTGGAATTCGAGTCAGACCGGCGAGACGATGCAGGCCACGACGATCTATGTGGACAAAATCAGCATGCAGTAAGCCATGAAGAAGTTGACGAAATCATACAAGTCGAACACGCGCCTCTACGACGACGGTTCGATAGAGGTGGATCCCCAGCTGCCCGGCGAGCCCAGCCAGAAGGACGTGAAGAAGGTGGGCAAGTCGAAGCGCTACGTGACCAACGGCAAGAGTCCCCTGACCTGCGTGGAGCTGAAATGCCCCGAAGAGGTGCCCGACAAGGCGGCCTACTTCCGCCGCGAGCTCGCCAAGCTGACGCGCGACATGGAGATAGAGGCGCCGGAGCTGCCCGACGGCGAGTATCTGCTCGACGAAGCCAGCGTGAAGGTGCGCTTTGCTCCCGGGGAGCAGAAGGTGGTGGCCTGGCTCACCTTCGAGACGAAGAGCCTGCTTGAGATGAGGAAAGCGTTGTACAACCTGACCAGCAAGATAGACAAATGTTTTGTTATCAACGAAGCTTCAGTCGCCCCACAGAAGCAGTGACTGAGGAGGTGTTTTGGGCGCTCGTCAGAGCGCCCTACACCGCGGAGCTCATCGAGGGCTTCCGCTCTACGGGCGACGCCGCCCTCAAGCGCCGTCTGCCGGCCTTCATCTTCCAGGCCACCTTCGACGAGAGCGTCTCGCGCTCGGGCCTCAAGGGGCGCTGGCGCAAGCAGTCCGCCTCGCGCCTGACGGGGCTCTGCGTGATGGACATCGACCATGTGGAGCCTGAAGAGCTAAGCGTGAAGAGTGAAGAATACGCCTCGGAGGCCTTCCGGGCCAAGGCGGCGGAGCTCGGCATCCTGCTCATCTACGTGACGCCCTCGGGGCGCGGGCTGAAGGTGGTCTTCAAGGCCGACGCGGCCCGGGGCAACCTCATCGACAACCAGCACGCCATGGGCCGTGTGCTCGGCGTGGCGGTGGACGAGAGCGGCAAGGACGCCTCGCGCATGAGCTTCATCTGCCGGGAGAAGGACATCCTGTTTATTAACACTAAAGAACTGTTTACGTATGAAAACCCTGCTTTTTCTGAAAAATACAATGCTGACTACAGGGCTGGTCGCAGTGCTGCTGCTCAGGCTCCTGCTGTGGCCGACCAACCGGCTCAACAAGGCGCTGAAGGGCGCGGCGCTGTGGATGCTGAGTCGCCTGTGAGTTACAACGGCGTGCCCTGCGCCAGGATTATCGAGGCCTGGATGGAAGGGGTGAGTCTGGAGGGCAACCGCCACAACACCCTTGTGGACCTCGCCAGCCATCTGCGCTACGTCATCGGCAAGAATCCCGTCCGCATCGAGGCGGCGGTGATGCAGCTGCCGTGGGTGCAGCAGCTGGCAGCGGAGGGCGAAAACGTCGCTTCCACCGTGCGTTCGGTGATGGACTTCAAGTATCACGAGCACATGCCCAGGAAGCTGCGCGAAGCTCTCGAAAAGGCCGGCGCCCTCTCACCTGCCAATTGTCAATTGTCAATTGTCAATTCTCCCGACGATGTCTACGCCTCGCTCCCTCTGGACCGCTGGGCGGAGGAGCTGCAGGAGATGGCGCCGGAGTTTCCCTGCATGAAGGAGCTCTTCCTGAATGTGCATCCCCACAAGATGCCTGCCGTGCTCTTCTCCGGCGCGGCGCTGCTGGGCACGCTGATGACGCGCACCTGGTATCGCTTCTGGTTTGAGCCCGAGATCCTCCGCCGCCTCAACTACTGCATCTTCATCATCGGCGACCCCGGTGCCGGCAAGAATGTGATAGAGAAGTTCTACAAGAGGATTGCCGACCCGATGGTGCAGGCCGACAGCTGTCTCATCGAAGCCGTCAACCGCTACAAGGAGGGGCGCACCGAGCGCTCCACCTCCACCAAGGCGCAGAAGGGCGAGGCGCTGAAACGCCCCATGGTGGGCATCCGCGTACACCCCGCCCGCACGGCGACGGGAGAGTTCATCCGCCACATGAATGCGGCGGTGGAGACGGTGGACGGACGTCCCCTCAACCTCCACATGTTCTCCTTCGACGCCGAGCTGGACAACGTCACCAAGCAGAACAAGGGCGGCGACTGGAAAGACCGCGAGGTCTTGGAGCTGAAAGCCTTCCACAACGAGGAGGACGGACAGATGTATGCCAATCAGGAGAGCGTCACGGGGATGTTCAACGTCTATTGGAACTTCATCTACACGGGCACGCCCTATGCGCTCCACCGCAAGGTGAACCAACGCAACTTCGGCACCGGCATGTCCACCCGCCTGGCGGTGATTCCCCTGCCCGACAAGGGGCGCGCCGAGCGTCATCAGCCGGTGGACCCCGACGCCGGCGAGACGCTGCGCACGTGGGCCTACCGTCTGGACCGTGTGGAGGGTGAGATCCCGCTGGAGGCGCTCAACGACGAGACCTTCGAGTGGCAGTCGAGCCGTCTGGAGATTGCCGAGTTCAACGGCGACAAGGCCGACCGCACGCTGCTCAAGCGCATCCCGTATTACGGCATCGGCGTGTCGCTGCCCTTCATCCTGATGCGCCACTGGGACGAGTGGCAGGAGAACCGCACGCTGACGATGGACGGTCTGGACCGGCGCCTGTGCCGTCTGGCGATGGACATCCAGTATCGCTGCCAGCATTTCTTCTTCGGTGAAATGGCGCATAACTACTTCGAGAACCAGAGCAAGGAGTTCGTGCAGCGACGGCGCTCTTCGCGCTACGACGACTGCTTCCGCAAGCTGCCCGAGGAGTTCAAGACGCAACAGTTCATGGAGGTGTTCGGCTGCTCTCAGCAGGCTGCCTCTCGTGCCATTGTCCGCTTCCAGGAAGACGGCGTGGTGGAGACGGTGAAGTACGGCCTCTACCGCAAGCTGGTGAGCGAGTTGCCGTAGGCGAAGCATGCTTCGCAATGAAAGATTAATAATTAAAAATGAAAAGTGAAGGCCGTCGGAGTTGTTCCGGCGGCCATTTCTCATTGTATCAAAGTCTCATTCAGTATTTCTGATCAATGGAACCTCACAATCTCGTCGAGGGGTCTGCGGTTGGGGCGTGTGTTTATTTACTCCCTTTTCTCCTGAAGAACCACAGCTGCAGCAGCAGGGCCGCGAGGCCGAAGGACAGGGAGAGCAGCGCGCTCCTGGTGAAGCCCGCCACGAGGAAGGTGAAGAACGACACGGAAGCCACCGTCAGCGCATAAGGCAGCTGCGTGATGACGTGGTTGAGATGGTTGCACTGGGCACCCGCCGACGACATGATGGTGGTGTCGGAGATCGGAGAGCAGTGGTCGCCGCACACCGCACCCGCCATACAGGCCGAGATGGAGATCACCATCAGCTCGCGGTCGATGCCCTGGAAGCAGGAAATCACGATGGGAATCAGGATGCCGAACGTGCCCCACGACGTGCCCGAAGCGAAAGCCAGGCCGACGGCAACGACAAAGATGACGGCGGGCAGGAAGTTCATCAGTCCGCCGGCGGCATGCGCCGTGAGGCCGGCCACATAGGTCGCCGCACCCAGGCTGTCCGTCATGTGCTTCAGCGTCCAGGCCAACACCAGAATCAGGATGGCGGGAACCATCTGGCGGAAGCCCTCGGGCAGACAGTCCATGCAGTCGCCGAACGATGTCGAGCGGCGCACCAGATAATAGGCCACGGTGAGCGCAAGGGCCACGAAAGAGCCCATCGCCAGCCCCAGAGAGGCATTGCTCTCGGCAAAGGCGACGATGAAGCTCTTGCCGCTGAAGAAGCCGCCCGTGTAGATCATGCCGATGACGCAGCCGATGATGAGAAAGACCACGGGAACCACCAGGTCTGCAACACGGCCCTTCGGCGCGCAGGCCGAAGCCTCCGCACGGGGCGCGCGGTATTTGCCGTAGGTGAAGAGGTCGCCGCCGAGGGCATTCCTCTCATGCTTCAACATGGGGCCGTAGTCGACCTTCAGGACGGTGAGGAGAAAGATCATCGCCAGCGTCAGCAGCGCGTAGAAGTTGAAGGGGATGGACTGGATGAAGAGGCTGATGCCGTTCTCGTCCTTGATGAAGCCCGACACAGCAGCGGCCCACGACGAGAGGGGCGCGATGATACAGACGGGCGCCGCAGTGGAGTCGATGAGATAGGCCAGCTTGGCGCGGCTGATGCGGTGCTTGTCGGTGACGGGCCGCATGACGGAGCCCACGGTGAGGCAGTTGAAGTAGTCGTCGATGAAGATCAGACAGCCCAGCAACACCGTGGCCAGCTGCGCCCACACACGGCTCCTGATGTGGCGGGAGGCCCAGGCGCCGAAGGCCGCGGAGCCTCCGGTGCGGTTCATCATCTGCACCATGGTGCCCAGGATGATCAGAAAGAGCAGGATGCCGATGTTCCACCTGTCGGAGAGCACGGCGATGATGCCGTCGGGGAGAAGGCGGTTGATGCCGTTGATCGGGTCGAAGTCGCGATTGAGCATGGCGCCCGTCAGCACGCCGAGAAACAGGGAGCTGTAGACCTCTCTGGTGACCAGCGCCATGAGGATGGCAATGAGGGGCGGCGTGAGGGCCCACACGGTGTCCTTCACCGGCATGTTTTCCCAGGCCACGGCATAGTTCAGCCAGCCCAGAAAGAGCACCACGGCAATGAGCGCCCCATTGGTCGGCGTCCCGTACTTGCCGGGTTTTATGGATTTAAGAAATTTGGATAATTTCATTTCACGTTTTGCTTACTTCGAGTATATCTTCATACCGTTCTTTGCCCCTATCGCTCAATAGTCTTCCAGACGGTACCCTTATTGCGGAGGTAGTTGAGGTAGCCCCACAGAGTAATGTGGACGATGGTGAAATGGTAGAAAGGCTCGACGAGCGAGAGCAGCAGGAACTTCACGTAGCGGCGGCCCCGGTGCTTCCACAGCACAGCCTTCGTGCGGTAGTCGAAGAACATCAGGACGAAGGTCATCAGGACGGAGAACAGGTAAATCATGCCCAGGATGTAGAAGAACGTGTTCCAGTTGATGGCGCCGTGAAAGAACAGCCACACGGAATACCAAAAGCCCACAAACTCGATGAAGCCGGCCAAGAACTCGAATACAAAGAGGTAAGGCAGCGTGACAGCGCCAATGACACCGTACTTGGGACGGAAGAGCATCTCCCAATGGTTGACGATAATCTCAAAGAGGCCGCGACCCCAGCGCGAACGCTGGTTGAAGAGGCCCTTGGCGCTCACAGGACCCTTGGTCCAGCAGCAGGCCTGCGTGACCTGGCCCACACGGAAAGGCAGATCGTTGTTGCACATATAGGTGACCATGCGCAGCAGCATGTCCATATCCTCCGCCATGGAGGTGCGGTCGTAGCCACCGGAGCTGATGGCGACCTCAGTGTCGAACAGGCCGAAGCCGCCCGAGATGTTGGGCAGCGCGTTGAGGCCCGACCAGCCCAGCTTGCCGATGAGGAACGAGCGCAGATATTCCAACTGTTGGAAGCAGGCCAGGATGCCCCACAGCACGGGCAGGTTGACAAGCCAGTCAAAGAAGCGCACCGGGAGCGACGGCGTCTTCCCTTTCTCATCCGCTGTCTCCTCCTTTTTCTTCAAATCGTCCAGACGCTTGTTCTCGTCGGTGACGGCCACCTGACGCTTCACCCAGTCGATGTCGCAGTCGTTGCTCATCAGCATCGTGGCGCCGACGCCGATCATGGGTTCGTGGCTGTTGATGACCAACCACATCATGCGGTAGAGGGCCATGGGGTCGATGATGCAATCGGCATCGGTGCAGACGAAATACGGGGTCTGGCACACATTGATGCCGGCATTGGTGCTGTCGGCCTTGCGTCCGCCGTTCACCTTGTCCACGACGGTGAGGTTGGAGAAGCGTTCCTTCTTGGACTTGTAAACGGCGACGATGCGCGTGCAGGGCACTTTGTATTCGACGCTGAGCGAGACCTCCTCCAAATCGAACTCCCGCTTCAGCAGATTCAGGGTGTCGTCTTTGCTGCCGTCGTTGACGATGATGACCTCGAAACTGGGATAGTCCAGGCCGAGCAGCGAGTAAGCGTTGGTGATGATGTTCACATGCTCATTGTAGGCCGGAGCAATCACCGAGACGGCGGGAGTCAGCGGCGAGCTCTTGAGCATGTATTTCAGCGTCTCGTCGTCGGGTACTTCCTTCTCTTTGCGCTTCTGCTCCCTGTAGCTCAGCCAGACGAGCACCAGATAGGAGGCCATGATGGCCATGCTGTAGAAGAAGACAAGGTAGGAGAACGTGTACCAGGTGGCGTGCCAGAGTGTATTCATGATGCTGTCTTCTGTTATTCGTGTACGTTGTAAACGGTTGCCTCTGCCGGCGCGTAGTCCAGAGCTTTATCCATCGCGATGAACGGCGCCATGGAGGCCTTCTCAAAGGGCGCGAAGAGCACCTCCTTCGCCGTGTCGCGGGCGGCTGCCTTCAGCTCGTCGAACTTGCGACGGCCGGCCTGTCCGTAGTTGTAGAGGCAACGCAACGCCTCGTAGGAGGTCACGCTGCTGGCGGCAGTGGCGAACACGCCGGCCAGTGCGTCCACCGAGCGTCCGGTGTCCATGCGGGTCAGCGCCTGCATGAAGCTCACCTGCACATCGTCGGAGCGCGTCAGGAGGGCCTCCTGCAGCAGCTCCTCGCCGTCGGTATATTTAAGGTAGCCCCACGTGGAGGCAATCTCCATGGCGAGGCGGTGGTCCTTGCTGTCGCGGAACAGGTCCACCAACTGGCTGCAATGTTCGCTCTGGCCGAAATAGCGCATCAGCTTCACGAAGATGCACTGCGCGTCCACCTCGTCATGCAACAGAGCCAGACGGGCCAAATCGGGCAGTTTCTGCCCCGCAGAGCGACGGCGCTGCAGGGAGTAGCCCAGCTCTATCTCGTCCTTGATGCAACAGAGGCGGTCGAAGCGGTCGCTCTCGAAATAGTCCAGCTTGGCGTCGCCGCCCGACATGATGGAGGCATGCACGGCCAGGCGGCGCACCGTCTGGCTCTTGGAGAGCAACAGGGCGTTGGTCAGCCAGGCGTCCACCTTCAGGCGGAACACACTCATCATGTTCAGGCTGCGCACCTTTGTGCGCCAGTTGCCGTGGTCCAGTTCCTGCTCCAGGAATCGGTAGAGGCCCAGCACCTCCAGCATTCTCCTGATGTTGTTGAGGCTGCACAGCTCGCCCGTGTCTGCCAATAGGCGCTCATAGACCAGCTGGCAGAAGAGGCGCTTGTCGCGCTTGCTGCGGATGAGGTTTCTGGCGTGTTGCAGGCTCTCCTTCTCGCTCTTGCCCTTCCTGATCCCGAAAATCTCCAGGATGTCGTCGATGCCGAGGTTCTGGTCCACAACGTCCGGGTCGGACATCACATGGTCGATCTTTGCACCGTATCTGCTCCTGACGCTCTCCAGGTTGCGGCGCTGACGCCACTCCCCCAGCATGCGCCACAGCATAGCCGCCACAATCACCGACATGGCCAGCACGGAACCGATAATCACGAGGATGGCCACCTTGATCACCAGCGGTTGCCCGAAGTATTCCGCCCTCAGCAGCCGGAGCCAGTGGAGCGCCCATGCCGCCTGGACGCTGATCCAATAGGAAAAGTAAGAAATCTGGTCAAATTCTATCATGCGGTTCGAAACCGGTGCCCCATAGGCACGATTTTAGTTTAAGGCACCGCAAAGATACGAAAAATAGTTTAGAGTTGAGAGTTTAGAGTTGAGAGAAATGTTTATTTCTGCATTTTGCAACCGGGTTGCAAGAAAGAATCCGTAACTTTGCAGCCGAAAACAGATAAAAACGCAAAAAAACATGGCACACGATCATCATCACGCCTGTTGCTGCCACGAGCGGCACGAAGAGCATCAGCACGGCTGCGGTCACGAACATCATCATGAACACCACCACGAACACCACCACGAGGAGCACGAGGGCCACGGGCAGTTGTGGACCATCATCGCCACGGTGGTGCTGCTCATCGGCGCGGTGGCGGTGGAGAAAACCGCGACGCTGCCCACATGGCAGCTGCTGCTGGTGTATCTCATCCCCTATCTGCTCATCGGCGCAGGCACGCTGAAAGAGGCGGCGGAGGGGCTGGCCCGCGGCGAAGCCTTCAACGAGCACTTCCTCATGTCGGTGGCCACGATAGGGGCGCTGTGCATCGGATTCTTCCCCGGCGCCGAGACGGAGTTTCCCGAGGCCGTGTTCGTGATGCTGTTCTTCCAAGTGGGCGAGTTCTTCGAGGGCTACGCCGAGGGCCGGAGCCGCAAGAGCATAGAGCACCTGATGGACATACGCCCCGACGTGGCGCACCTGGAGGAGGACGGCGGGCTGCGCGACGTGCATCCGCAGGACGTCCCCGTGGGCGCAGTTATCGCGGTGAAACCGGGCGAAAAGGTGCCTCTGGACGGCACGGTGGAGAGCGGACGCTCGAGCCTGAACACCATGGCGCTGACGGGCGAGAGCGTGCCGCTGGAGGTGCGCGAGGGCGACGACATCATCTCGGGCTGCATCAACCTGAACGGCCTCATCAGGGTGCGCACCGCGAAGACCTTCGGCGAGAGCACCGTGACGAAGATCATACGCCTGGTGGAGGAAGCCGGCGAACACAAGTCGCAGAGCGAGGCCTTCATCACCCGCTTTGCCCGCATCTACACCCCCATCGTGGTGGGGCTGGCGCTGGTCATCGCCGTCGGCATGCCGCTGGCCGAAGCCCTCTGGGAGACGGGACTCGGGGGCGAAGTAATGACTGCCGCCTGGGCCGCGTTCCCGCAGTGGCTCTACAGGGCGCTGATGTTCCTCGTGGTGAGCTGTCCGTGTGCGCTGGTCATCAGCGTGCCGCTGACCTTCTTCGGCGGACTGGGCGGCGCCTCGCGCAAGGGCATCCTGGTGAAGGGCGCCAACTTCCTGGACATCCTCTCGAAGACGGACACCGTGGTGTTTGACAAGACGGGGACACTGACGGAAGGGCGCTTCGCGGTGGTGGCGGTGCATCCGGAGATGTGCAGCGAATTCCAGCTGCTGCATCTGGCCGCCCACGTGGAGCACTCGACGACGCACCCCATCGGCGCCGCGCTGCGCGACGCCTTCCCCGACGAGGCGACGGACGGCTGCCAGGTGAGCGACGTGGAGGAACTCCCCGGCAAAGGCATACGCGCCACGGTGCAGGGCAAGACGGTCTGCGTGGGCAACACGAAGATGATGGACGCCGTGGGCGCCCGCTGGCACCAGTGCGAGCACGGCGACGAGGGCACCGTCATCCATGTGGCCATCGACGGCAGCTACGCCGGACACATCGTCATCAGCGATCAGGCGAAACCCGACAGCGCCGAAGCCGTCAGACAGTTGAAAGCCCTCGGCGTGGGGAAGACGGTGATGCTCACCGGCGACCGCGAAGAGGTGGCGGCGCGTGTGGCCGAAGAGCTGCAGATCGACGAATACCACGCCGAACTGCTGCCGGCGGAGAAGGTGGAGCGGATGGCGGCGCTGGCACCCGGGGCCCAGGCGCTGGCCTTCGTGGGCGACGGCATCAACGACGCGCCGGTGCTGGCACGCGCCGATGTGGGCATCGCCATGGGCGGCCTGGGCAGCGACGCCGCCATAGAGGCTGCCGACGTGGTGCTGATGGATGACCGGCCCTCGAAGATCGCCACCGCCATACGCATAGCGCGCCGCACCATAGGCATCGCCCGGCAGAACATCGCCTTCGCCATCGGCGTGAAGGTGGCGGTGCTCGTCATGGCCTTCTTCGGACTGGCCACCATGTGGCTCGCCGTCTTTGCCGACGTCGGGGTCACCGTGCTGGCCGTGCTCAACGCCATGCGGGCACTGAAAGCCTGATTCCGGCGGCGAAAATGCATTTTCAGGCCATATAGGGCGGCTTTTCCGCTTCATTTTTCTTTGTTCAAGAAAAAAATCTTATATTTGCACACGGAAAACACAAATATAAGATGAAGAAAAGCATACTGACCCTGCTGCTGGCCGTCATCACACTGACTGCGGCGCATGCCTACAACGAAATCCGTGCCTACAACCCCGAAACGGGCGAGAAAGGCCTGTATCTGCCCGACGTGTGGAAGAGCGGGTACAACCCCTCGAGCGGAGAATACACGTATGACGGCGTGTCGTACAGCGTGGCCCGTTCGCGCGAGAGCGACAACTTCGTCGTGTTCTGGTCCGGCGAATACGGCACCACAGCACCCGATCAGCTGGCGACGACGGATTTCTACTATGTCGACATCGACTACATGCTGGAGCAGGCGGAGAATTTCTACCGGCTCTACACGGAAGAGCTGGGCTTCGTCAACCCGGAGCAGTCCACCACACTGTCGCGCTACAAATGCATGATATGCCTCATCCACACCACCACGTGGATGGCCTACGGCGGCGGCTACGACTACGTGGTGCCCGCCCTGTGGATCAATCCCTCCACGTGTAAACCCATCGGCCACACGGTGGCGCACGAAATCGGCCACGCCTTCCACTATATGTGCTTCGCAGAGGCCTCCGGCCACCGCGAGTCGACGACGGTGAACACGGGCTTCCACCTGAGATGCGGCAACGGTCAGAGCATCTGGGAGCAGACGGCCCAGTGGCAGGCCGCCAACGCCTTCCCCTCGGAGATGTTCAGCCAGAGCTACCCGCTGTTCGGCAACTGCGCCAACTACGCCTTCTCGCACGAATGGATGCGCTACCAGTCGTATTGGTTCCACTACTACCTCTGCGACCGCTACGGTGACAGGACCACGGTGGGCCGCGTGTGGAACCAGCCCATGACGGGACAGACGGACGGCACGGCAAGCGACTTCCCCATGGCCCTCATGGCACTGAAGGGGCTGACGGCAGAGCAGTTCTTCGAGCTCTACCACGACTACGCCATGCACTGCGCCGCCTTCGACTTCTCCGCCGCCCGGGACTACCGCAGCGCCTACATCGGCAAGTTTGACTACCACGCCGTCAGGCTCGGCGAGGAGAAATATCAGGTGTCCTACTCCAGCGCACCGCAGTGTACGGGCTTCAACGTCGTGGAGCTGGCAGTGCCGGCAGCCGGCACCGCCGTCACCACGCGGCTGACGGGACTCAAACCCGGATGTGCCCTGGCCGACGGCGACCCCGGAGTGTACAACAACGGCGTGGCTAACAACCTAGTCCCCGCCGGCGTGAAGAAATACAACGCCGTGGCCCAACCCTCGGCACGCGGATTCCGTGCGGGCTACGTGTTCTGCAAGAGCGACGGCACGACGGAGTACTACAACGACGGCATCGTCCACTGCCAGGGCATCGATGTCAAGACGGAAGACATCATGGCAACGGTGCCTTCAGGCACGACGCGCCTCATGCTCGTCATCACCCCCTCGCTGACGATGTATTTCCCGCACCGCTGGGACGAAAGGATCACCAACGACGATCAGTGGCCGTATCAGATAGAACTGGAGGGCACCACAGCCCTGAGCGTCATCCCCGACGAGGCGGAACCGGAATTCGAGCCGGCGATTGACGGCAGGGAGATTGCCGACGTCACCCTCACCTACGAGATCACCCTGCCCCCCGTCAACGGCTACGACGCCGCTTCGGTGGTCTTCGGCGGCAGCGGACTGAACGCCCTCTGCACGGCCTTCCAGATGACGGGAGACGACATCTTCAACAACGTGCTGACCTACAGCAGCGGGCAGCAGCGGGGCACCATCATGAACTACCCAGTCAGAGCCAACGGCGTGTTGCAGGCACTGGGAAAGACCACCAACGGCGACTTCGGCCACTGGTTTAACGCCGCCGGCACCGCCATCGCCTACGGGAGCAACGGCAGCGCCTATGCCGAGTTCACCAAATCCACGAAAAGCGCCCTCATCGGCCAGTTTCCCAACGCCAATCCCGACGGCACCAAACGCACCGTGCGCGAAGCCCTGAAATACATCGACGCCTCGGGAAAAACGGCGGTGGCACGGCTCGTGTTCAACATCAGCTTCAAGGCCGGCGCCGCACCCCGCAGCCACCTGAGCAAGATAGACTACACAGCCCCCGTTCCCGCCGCCGTGCATGAGATGAAAGGCACGGAGGAGAGCCGGCCCGCCGCCGTGTACGACCTCAGCGGCAGAAGAGCGGGTGAGGATACGTCCCGCCTGCAGCGCGGCACGTACATCATCGACGGCAAGGTGGTGGTGAAATAGCAGTAATCAAACAAAACAAAAGCACAATGAAACAGCTGACACTCTCCCTACTGGCCCTGACCCTGAGTCTGGCGGGGCAGGCGGAAAACGTTTTCGTCAACACACCCAAGACAACCCTGATGCTCTCTGTGGACGAGGGCCATGCGCCCCGCATCGCCTACTACGGCGCACGCCTCCGGCCCGAAGAGGCCCGTCAGGTGTACGACGCCGGAGCCCTGGGCGGCGAGGCCTACCCCGCCTTCGGACGCAACAGTTTCGGGGAGACGGCACTCAGCGTGACCCACGCCGACGGCAACATGACGACGGAGCTGGCCGCCACGGGATGGCGCCGGGAGGGCGACGTGACCATTGTCAGCCTGAAGGACCGCAAATACAACTTCTACGTGGACCTCTGCTACAGGAGTAACGACAGGAGCGACGTCATCGAGACCTGGACCGTGCTGCGCAACGGGGAGAAGAAAGCCGTGAGGATGGAGCAGTATGCCAGCGGCGTGATGCCCATCCGGCAGGAAGGCGCCTGGCTGACCCACTTCCACGGCGACTGGGGCCACGAGGCCGAGATGACGGAGGAGCCCCTCAGGGACGGACTCAAGACCATCGTGGACTACGACGGCGTGCGCACGGGGATGAACGATCGCGCCGAGGTGATGATCTCGCTCGACGGCAAGCCCCGCGAGAATAGCGGACGCGTCATCGGCGCAGCCCTCTGCTGGACGGGCAACTACCGCCTGAGCATCGAGACGCGCGGCAGACACTGTCACACCCTGCTGGCCGGCATCGACGGCCTGCACACGACCTACACGCTGAAGAGCGGCGAGAGCTTCACCACCCCCACCCTGGCGCTGACCTACAGCCAGGAGGGCAAGGGCGGCGTGAGTCGCGCCTTCCACCGCTGGGGACGCAGCGGACAGCTGCACAACGGCACGGCGCTCCGGGAGATCCTGCTCAACTCGTGGGAGGGCGTCTATATGGACGTCAACCAGGAAGTGTGCGAGAAGATGATGGACGGCATCAGCGCGCTGGGCGGAGAGCTCTTCGTGGTGGACGACGGATGGTTTGGCCGGAAATACCGTCGCACACGCGACGACAAAGCCCTGGGCGACTGGGTGACCGACACCGTGAAACTGCCCCGGGGCATCCCCGCACTGGTGAAGGCGGCGGAAGACCGCGGACTGAAATTCGGCATCTGGATAGAGCCCGAGATGACCAACAGCGAGAGTGAACTCTATGAGGCCCACCCCGACTGGGTGGTGGCCCATCCCGCACGCGAGCTCTCCAAGGGGCGCGGCGGCACACAGCTGGTGCTCGACCTCTCCAACCCCAAGGTGCAGGACTTCGTGGTGGGCATCGTGGACCGGCTGATGAAGGAAAACCCCACGCTGCACTACATCAAGTGGGACTGCAACATGTCGATGCAGAACTTCGGCAGCAGCTATCTGACGGCAGACCACCAGAGCCACCTCTTCGTGGACTACCATCTGGGACTGCGGAGTGCCCTGGAGCGCATCCGCAAGGCCTATCCCGACCTCGTCATCCAACTCTGCTCCAGCGGCGGCGGACGCGTGAACTGGGGCGCACTGCCCTACTTCGACGAGTTCTGGGTGAGCGACGACACCGACGCCCAGCAGCGCCTCTTCATTCAGTGGGGCACCAGCCACTTCTTCCCGACGATGGCGATGGCGCAGCATGTGAGCGCTTCGCCCAACCACCAGACGGGGCGCGTCATCCCCCTGAAGTTCCGCTTCGACGTGGCGATGACGGGACGCCTGGGCATGGAGATGAAGCCCTCGGACCTCAACGAGAAGGAGCTCGACTACGCCAAGAAGGCCGTCGCCTTCTACAAGGAGATACGCCCCGTCGTGCAGCTGGGCGACCTCTACCGCCTGCTCTCGCCCTACGAGAACAAAGGATTCTGCAGCGAGATGTTCGTCAGCGAGGACAAGAGCGAAGCGGTGTTCTTCTGCTACAAATTCGAGAACTACATCGGACTGGATGCGCCGCGCTGGCACATGGCCGGCCTCGACCCCGACGCCAGCTACCGCCTCAACGAGTTCGGCGCCACGGAGCGCCACAGCGGTTTCGAGGGCAAGACCTTCACCGGACGCTTCCTCATGGAGACCGGCATCGAAGCGAGGATGAACGGACAGTTTGCAAGCCGGGTGATACGGCTGCAGAAAATTGACAATTGATAATTGATAATTGACAATTGACAATTTAAGGTAAAAAGATTAAATATTGAACACCATGATTAAAGAACGTAACGGCATTGCCATCATCTGCGGGGAGAAAAAAGTCAGCTTCACTGAATTGCTGCAGCGCATCGCGCTCTTCAGCAAAGAGGGCCAACACGCCGCCGGCGAGCGGACGCTCATCTTCTCGGAAAACCGCGAGGGATGGATCTACGCCTTCTACTCGGTGTGGGCCAACCGCGGCATCGCCGTCCCCGTGGACGCCTCGTCCACCGTCAGCGACGTGAGCTACATCATCAACGACTGCAAGCCCGTCAGCGCATGGGTCTCCCGCCAGAAACTGGAGACGGTGGAGGCCGCCGTCAAAGAGGCCGGACAGACGCTGGACATCCACATCATCGACGAGCTGGAGACGGCACCTGCGGGCGATGAAAAGGCCGAAATCGCTTACAACGAGGAAGACACCGCCCTCATCATCTACACCTCCGGCACGACGGGATCGCCCAAAGGCGTGATGCTCTCGTTCCGCAACATACTGGTGAACATACGCGCCGTCTCCGAAGAGGTGCCCATCTTCAATGCGGAGCGCCGCACGCTCATTCTGCTGCCCCTGCACCATGTGCTGCCGCTGGTGGGCACCGTGGTGATGCCGCTTTACGTAGGCGGCGGCGTGGCCATCTGCCCCTCGATGTCGGGACCCGACATCATGGACACCATGCAGCGGGGCCAAATCGCCATCATGATCGGCGTGCCCCGCCTGTGGCAGACGCTCTACGCCGGCATCAAGAAGAAGATCGACGCCAGCGCCGTCGGGCGCCTGCTCTTCGCCCTCTGCGCCCGGGTGAACAGCGTCAAGTTCTCGCGCCTCGTCTTCAAAGCCGTCCACGAGAAGATGGGCGGACACGTGAAATACATGGTGAGCGGCGGCGCTGCACTGGAGCGTGAGATCGCCATGGGGCTGCAGACGCTGGGTCTGGAGCTGCTCGAAGGCTACGGCATGACGGAGGCGGCCCCCATGATCGCCTTCACCCGTCCGGGCGACCTGGTGCCCAACTGCGTGGGCAAGCCCATCCCCGCGATGGACTGCAAAATAGTGAACGGCGAGGTGTGCGCCAAAGGCCCCAACGTGATGCAGGGCTACTACAACCGACCCGAAGAAACCGCCCAAGTCATCGACAAAGACGGCTATCTGCACACCGGCGACCTGGGTCATCTGGACGACTGCGGACGCCTCTACCTCACCGGGCGCAGCAAGGAGATCATCGTGCTCTCCAACGGCAAGAACGTGCAGCCCAACGAAATCGAATACAAGCTGGAGAAATACGCCGAACGCGTGAAGGAAGCCGCCGTCGTGCAGGACGGCGACATGCTGCGCGCCATCATCGTGCCCCAGGAAGCTTGGGCAGCCGCTCTGAGCGACGAAGAGGTGGAGGAGACGCTCAAGCGCGAAGTGCTGGAGCCCTACAACCTCACGGTGACGAACTACAAGAAGCTGATGAGCCTGATGGTGTATCGCGGCGAACTGCCCCGCACCCGACTGGAGAAGCTGCAGCGCTTCAAGCTCAAAGACATCCTCGCCGGCGGCTCGTCGGCACCCAAGGAGGAGGCCCCGAAAACCGCAGTGAAGGATCCCGACTTCGAGGAATACCGCATCATCAAAAACTACATCGAAGAGGAGAAGCACCTCACGCTGAAGCCCACCGACCACATCGAGACCGACCTGGCCTTCGACTCGCTGGACATGGTGGCGCTGCAGGGCTTCATCCAGCAGACCTTCGGCACCAACGTCGGCGTGGCCGACATGCCGGGCTTCCGCAACATCGAAGCGCTGGCACGCCACGTGGCAGAGGGTAAGACACGCATGGAGGTGAAGGTGGAGGACTGGCACGAGCTGCTCAACGCCGACGCCTCGGCCCTGGAGTTGCCGCACGGCAATCTGGCGATGCCCCTGCTGATGAAATCCTCGGCGCTCTTCTTCAAGGCCTACAACCGCCTGAGCTTCAAGGGTACGGAAAACATACCCCAGGAGGGCCCGATGATCATCGCCCCCAACCACCAGAGCTATCTCGACGCCGCGCTGCTCTCCGTGGGGCTGCCGATGAAGACGCTGCGCGAGAGCTACTTCTACGCCACGGAGGAGCACGTGCAGGGCGCCCTGCGACAGTATTTCGCCCGCCACAACAACATCATCATCATGGAGTGGAGCAACCTGCGGGACTCCATCCTCAAGATGTCCGAAGTGCTCAAGCGGGGCAAGAACCTCATCATCTTCCCCGAGGGCTCACGCACCCGCACCGGACGGATGACGGACTTCAAGAAGACCTTCGCCATCCTGGCCCGCGAGCTGCAGGTGCCCATCGTCCCCGTGTGCATCCGGGGCGCCTACGAAGCCCTGCCGCGCTCCAAGCGCTTCATCTCGCCCAGCAAGATAGAGGTGGAGTTCCTCAAACCCGTCCAGCCAGATCCCGCAAAGTCGTACGACGAGATCGCGCTGGAAGTGAAGGAAGCGATCAGTGAAAAATTAAAAGTGAAAAATTAAAATAAGAGGACACCTTAACCATTAACCCTGATCCATAACCCGCATCACTTGGCCAGGGACTTCGCATCCAAATAGCGCTGGAAAGCCTCCCGATACACTTCCCCGACGGGCAATTCGGTGTCGGCATCCAAAACGATGCGGTTTTTGCTCACCTCGCGGATCATGTTCAGGTTGACGATATACGAGCGGTGGATGCGCATGAAGCTGTCGGGCAACCTCTCCTCCATCTTCTTCATCGACAGCAGGGTGACAACGGGTTTCCGCTCTCCCCTGACCCAAACCTTCAGGTATTCGCTCATACCTTCAACATAGCGGATATCCGCGATGCTGACCTTGACGATGCGATAGTCGGTCTTGAGGAAGAGGCTGTCGTCCCCGTCGGCAGACTGCGGGGCCTCCGGGGCTGAGGACGCGGCGAGGCGCTCCCTCAGACGGTTGGCGGCGCGCAGGAAGTCCTGTAGGCCGAAAGGCTTCAGCAGATAGTCGACGGCATTGACCCGGAAGCCCTCTACGGCGTATTCGGAATAGGCGGTAGTGAAGACGACAAGGGGCGCAGAGGGCAGCGACTTGATGAAGTCCATCCCGTTGAGGTCGGGCATGTTGATGTCGCAGAAAATGGCGTCCACCGTATCGTGCGGCACCTTGCCGATATAGGCCGCAATCTGTTGCAGCGCCAGGGGTTCGTCGTCGATGGCAAGACAGCGTATCATGTCAGTGGTATGTTGAGTTCTACGGAATAGCGCTCCGCCTCATCGCGGATCTCCAGCATGTAGTTGCTGCCGAAGAGCAGATCGAGACGCTTGCGCACGTTGGCGAGCCCCACTCCGCCCTTTTCCTCGTTGGGCTTCTCCGCCTTGGAGTTGAGGCAGATGAAATGCAGTCGGTCACCCTCCACCCTCACCCGGATGTCGATGAACGAGGGCCTCCGGTAGCTGATGCCGTGCTTGAAGGCATTCTCAACGAAAGGTATGAGCATCAACGGCGGCACGCTCCGCTCGGGCACCTCAGGGGGCAACTCCGTGCGGATGCTCACACTGTCGGTATAACGCAGACGCATCAGGGCGACGTAGGTGCGCAGAAACTCCATCTCACGCGAGAGCGTCACCCCGTTTTGTCCCCCTCGTAGAGGATGAAGCGCATCATCTTCGAGAGCTCGACGATGGTGCCCTTGGCCTGCTCCGGGTCGATATCCACGAGGGCATGGATGTTGTTGAGCGTGTTCATGAAGAAGTGCGGATTGATCTGATAGCGCAGATACTCCAGCTGCTGCTCCAGGTTCTCGTGCTCCAGCTCGGAGAGGCGCTTGCGGTCTTCCCGGCTCTTGAAGTAGCTCTTCACCCCGAGATTCATGCCGAACATCAGGATGAGGATGACGGAGGCCACGATGTCGTGCTCGCCGAGAAAGGAGGGCGGCCCCATATGCTCACGCCGGGGGCGGTGAGGCGGCATCATCCCCTCGCCCTCAGGATGAATGCCCCGTTGAGGCCGGTGCGGGCCCTGCTCCGTCGGCGGACGGTGACGTCCGGGGGGCACGGGGCGCGTGGTGCACTGATAGAGGACGAAGCAGGCGATGAGGGGCAGCGTCAGCGAGAGGTAGCGCCAGCGCTGTTGCCGGTTGATGAGCAGGGGAGCCAACAGGAAATTGTGGACGAGAAACAGGACGAAGAACAAGGCGAATTCCCGCCACACGAACCACAGCTCATGCCATTCGAAGCCATCGCGCCCGCCGGAGACGATGCCGAGATACATGCTCAGCACAGGGGTCATGAAAAGCACACCCCACATGACCAGATAGATGGCGTTCTCCTGTCGCGACTGATGCTTCATATATTCTGTGAAACGCATGGCGGTCCGCTTTTATTGCCTGTGTCCGGCGACTTGTTACCTTCCCGAATAACTGGTGGAGGCTTTGCACGAAGACGAGGACGAACCCACCGTCACGGTGTAGCTGCTACCGGAAGTGAGCCCCCCGCAGCTCAGCAGATAGCTGTAACTGCTGCTGCCACCGCCGCCGGGGCCGAAACCGCCACCGCCGGGACCACCGGGGCCGCCAAATCCGCCGAATCCACCGAATCCACCGCCGCCTCCGCTCGTCGGAGCATAGCCGGCGGGAACGGTGAAGGAGGCCAGAGTGGTGGAGCCGCTCTTCACGCTGACTGCCGTGCCCGAAGTGGCGCTGCCAGAGGTGCTGAGCACACACTGCGAGCCTGTCGTTGACGTCACCGTGTTGTTGCCGCCGCCGATGGCAAGCACCGTACCGCCCGTGATATAGAGGTAATAACGCTCGGCAGCATCGAGGCCGCACTCCGGTTGTCCGGCACCGCAGGCGATCACCGTGCCGCCGGAGATATACATGTTGCCGTTGCTGTCGATGCCGTCGTTGCCGTTGCTGACACCCGTCACTGCACCGCCCTTCAGGTACATGTGACCGGCTGAGTTGATGGCGTCGTCCGACGAACTCAGCGCGCTGACGGTGCCGCCGCTGACGGTCAGCGTGCTCTTGGTCTCAATGGCTTCGTGTCCGGAGGATGTCGCGCTGAGCGTGCCGCCGCTGATCGTCATCGCGCCGTCGCTCTTGACGGCTTTGGGCTGTGCCGTACTGCCGCTGTAGCTGTAGGTGCCTCCCGTTGTTGCAGCAGTGATGTCCGCTTCGCCGCTGATGTCCAGGGTGCCGTCGCTCTTGATGCATTTGCCGCCGCTGCCCGTGGCTTTCAGCGTCAGGGTGCCGCCGCTGATGCTCATGTTGCCGTCCGTCTTCAGGCAGGCACTGCCCTTGGCGTCGCTTTCGTCGCTGTCCCAGGCGCCTCCGCCCGTAGCGGTCACGCCCAAAGTGCCACCGCTGATTTTCATGTCGCCGGCAGCCTTAAGCCCTTTGGCGGCGCTGGCGCTGATGCCGATATTCAAGGCGCCGCCTTCCAGATAGATGTTGCCACTGTCCTCATCCTCATGATCCGCTGTTTCACCGGTGGACGATGTGCCGTCCAGGTCGCACTGGATGCCGTCATCGCTCACACCGCTGATGTTCACCGAGCCGCCCGTCATCAGGAAATAGCCGTTGCAGCTGATGCCGTCGCCCTCGGCCTTCATGATGTTGAGGGTGAGGTTTTTCACGCTGATATAGTCGCCGCTCTTGACGGCATGTTTGGTATTGCCGATGACGTTGAGTGTGCCTTTGCCCTGCAGCTGCAACTGACCCTTGCTGTAGAGGCAGGCCTTCTGACCGCCGCCAGTGCCGTCGGCGAGGGTGTTCTCCGTGCCGCTCTTGGCGCTGAGTTGGATGCGCTTGCCATTGGCGATGCTGATGGCGGCGCCGGAGGGATTGGTGAGGGTGAGGCCGCAGAGCGACAGCGTGCATTTGTAGGATCCAGAGAGCGACAGTTCACCGTCGGCGCTGGAGCCGGAGAGCACATAGGTGATCTCGTCGCCGTCCACGGCGTCGGTGTTCGTTTGGGCTATGCTCACATGGGCGCCGCTGACAGTCGGGTTCACATATTGTGCCACGTTGCCCGCTACGGTGACGGTGGCCGACGTGCCGTCGTAGCCAACGCTCACTTCGTTGTCGTTCACCTCGCTGTCATCCACACTCATGCCCGTGACCTCGCTCAGAGAGAAGGTCTTGCCCATAACGGTCAGCTCACTGCCGTCGCTGTAGGTCATATCGCCCGCCTGCGCTGCAGGAAAGCGGTAGGTGACTGCGCCACAACTGATGTTCAGCGTCTGGGCGCCAAGAGCTGTCGTCAGCACCAGCGCCGTGAGGAGGGAATATAGTTTTTTCATTTCACAAAGATTTTAGCGGTTTTGTTTTTGCTCTTCACGATGTAGATGCCTCTGCGCATCTGCTCCCGGGACACGCGCTGTCCGCGGAGGTCATAGAATTCGGCACTCTCATCACTCTCTGCGGCGGCTTCAGCGCTGAGAGATGTGATTCCTGTGACGGTCTCGTCAGAAACGGAGAAATACATCTTAGTGAGGCTGGAGAGGGCGAAGACCTGCGCCCCGGCTGTCAGCTCGGAAGCGCTGAGGCTCAGCGTGAGTGACGTCAACGGCACGGAGACTTTCTTTCCGTCGGCGGTCTCAAAAGTGAGGTAGGCGTAGCCGTCGGCCTTGAGCGACAGCGTTCCCGCCAGAAGCATGATGAATAAAGCGGCTTTTTTCATAGCGTATGAAGGTTGATACCGCTGCAAAAGTAGAGATTTTCGCGCCAACAACAAAATATTTTCAACCAACACCCCGAATTTTTCAACCAAAAATTTGGCGCATTCGGGAAATATCCATACTTTTGCACCCGCCGAAACGAAAAACACCCATGTTCGGATAACACCACAACTGCATGACAGTGTAACAAGCAAAGGGTTCTGCGGAGCCCCGCACCGCCTCTCGAAAAGTGAGGTGTGATGCGTGAACTATGACTTATTGTTACACTAAAATCATGTGGTTATGAGAAAAAGATTTCATCAACGCGTGTGCTCCTGTTCCCCCAAAAAGGGTATGGAGTATCTGGAGAGCAGAATGCTCAACCGCTTCGTCAACCACGGTGTGCACACCATCCGATGCGCCGCCTCACCCCACAAGTTCCACCGGGGATTGCTCCTGGGAGACCTCTGCGCCGAAGGGCACCACCTCATGTGGGCCGTGAAAGTGTGGAAGTTGACGCTCTGCGAGATCCACCGCCGGGACTGGGACGATTTCATCGATGTGAACTTCGACACAAAATACGTGAGGCTGGACGACGTCATCTCGGAAGGCAGCTGCGAAGTGCTCGGACGACGCATCGACGAGGCGGAGCGCAGGCTGGGGCTCTCGAATCCCCGATACGGCAGCTGGGAGAGTCGCGCCTCGTATGACAGCCTGCGCCTTTGGAAGTACGACTACAGCCTGCAGGAGCTCGAGGAAGAGGAGCACACGGTGCTGGCAGAAGCCCGCTCACGGGAAGAGACGAGGCGCATCTTCGACGAAGGGCTCTCGGAAAGCACGCCGCAACCCGTGGACGCCTTCGACTACTGGCACGAAGACGACGAAGAAAAGCTGAAAGAGCTGCGCTAAAAGAGAAAGGACGATCGGGAGAAATCCCAACCGTCCTTTTTTGCACTCCCAATATATCGCTACTCACGGAGCCAGGAACGGACAGTGGAAACGATGCGCTCGCGATCATCCCTTGAATATTCCTCCTTGTCGTTGATCCTATCGCTGTGGATGCCTCCGGGGACAATATACTTTTTGACACAGGGATCGTCGGCAGCAGGGTCAGGAATGGCAGCGCCGGTCCACGGGTCGTTGGCGCCATAAACAAAGAGCATGCGGCAACGCTCACGATTACGGTTTTCGGCTACAAAGTTGAGGAAGTTGTTCATCAGAACGCCCCCATCGTAGGTGACGCCGTATATCCGATTGTAGCGATGAATGGTTTGGTTGTTCTTCAACCACCGGAACATGCCGTCGGTAATCAGGCTCTCCTCCGTCAGCGGCGACCAGTCATAGAGGAAATAGCCCAGCTCCCTGGCGGCATGAACGAAATAGACGGTCTTGAGCAACTTCTCCAATTCCTCGTCCTCAGGGGCGTCGGCACAGACTGGCGCAGGTTCTCCATCCTCCCCGTCCCAATCGTCGTAGTCCTCGTAGTCATAGTCGTCGTAAGTTTCGCTTTCATAGTCGTTTTCTTCGGTCACCTCCTCTAAATTCCACAGCTTGCGCAGATTATTGATCTGACTGTAGTAGTTTTTGACGTAAATGTTGGTGAAGAGGGAGACCAGCTCGCCACTGCTTGTCGGGCTCGGGACGACATCCTGCCACGAAGAGAAGGGCACGTAGCAGAACTTGCTGAACACGCGCGACATATAGCGGTAAAGGATAAAATACATGATTTGCTTGGTGTTGTAGCCCTGAATACGCATATTCTTGGGAAACTCCGCTTTGTAACGGGCAGCGAGATCTTCCTGCAGATCGGCATCGGTGGCCATGCGTTTAAGGGTGGCCCAAATCCGATCCCGGGCAACTGTGCCTTTGCCGCATTCCTGCGTCAGCCAACGCCCGATACCGGGTGTCTCGGAGCCGTTGCAGAAGGGGGCGCAGAAGGGCACGTAGACGTCCATATCGTTGGGATAGTAATAGGCATAAAGACCGGTGAGAATACCGTTCTTGCTGATGCCGGTGCTCACCCACTTGCCCCGAAAACGGCCGGAAGCCTTGAGAGCGGTGACAACGGCGTGAAGGTCGGCCGTTGACTGCCCTGCCGTGTTGTATTTCCAGTATTCGGCCTTGTTGTAGTCGGCATCGGGGTTGATGCGGGATTTGCGATAGTAACGATGCTCCACTTCGAGGAAGTTGCCGCCAAGATTCTTGGAGAGGTCACGTTGCTGGAATAACTTGCGCTCCGTGGTGGAATAACCCTCCGTGTGGAGCACGGTGACGCTGTCGGGATGCACATAGTGTAGGGCGCAATACTGACGGAAGGTACCGGCAGAGGGGTCGTTATGGTCCACGGGCTGGTCGAAATAGAACCAGGTGATGCTGCGGTTGTCGGCATCGGTTGTATCTTTGATGACGGTGACGCCCTTCATGCCAGCCAGCACCTCCGAGCCATTAGGCACGGGAGCCCCGTCCGTGCGATCCGCAGAATCTGTACGCCCAATGTGGCGCACTTCGTCATCGGAAGAACAGCCTGCAAAAAACGCGCTCCATAGGAGCAGGGCAACTGTGAACGTCATCCATCGTGTGTATATCACTCTTTTCATCACATCAATTCATATTAAAAGGTTATACTTCTTATGACTGAATTTTCTCAAAGGAATCAGAAAAAAAACAGAGCGCTTCGACTCTCGAAGCGCTCTGCATCTCTTTTGGTACCCAGAGCCGGGATCGAACCGGCACGCCTTGCGGCATTGGTGTTTGAGACCAACGCGTCTACCAATTCCGCCATCTGGGCATCAAACCGGCGGCAAAGGTACGGAAAATTTCCGAAACGCGCTACGCTCCTACAATATTATTTTTTCTTTGAGGGCGTTTTTTCTTCATTTTCACCCTCCGAGGCGGGTACACCGTCGTTTTTTCGACCCAGATACTCAGGCAACGCCATGCCGGCCTGGTCGAAGAGGTCGCCCAGAGGAGGCACGGACTTCATCAGGCCCGAAAGGAAGCCCGCCGTGGAGGTCTGGCCGTCTTTGCCGGCACCCTGTCCGCCGTCCCAAACGGTGACCTTGTCGATCTTGATGCCCTTGATGGCGTCCACCTGAGTGCGGACGAGCTCGGGCAACTTCTCCAAAAGGAGCAGCGTGTAGGCCTTGGTGGCATCGCCGCCGGCTGCCTGAATCATCTTGTCGTAGCCCTGAGCCTGCTTGGTGAGCACCTCAAAGAGGCCCTTGGCTTCAGCCTCCATCTTGGCGAAGATGGCCTCGGCTTCACCGCGGGCACGGGTGGCAGCAGCCACGCCTTCACCCTCAGCCTTCGTCTTAAGCGCATCGGCCTCACCCTTGGCTTTGATGGCAACGGCATCCGATTCACCCTTGGCCCGGAAGGCCACAGAGTCGGCTTCACCTTTGGCGTTCACACGCTTGCGCTCTGCTTCGGCTTCGGCAGCCACAATCATGCGCTGCTTTTCAATCTCCTGGGCCACAATGACATTAGCCTTCTGGGTGGCCTGCTCGCGCTCGGCTCGGGCCAACTCAGCTTTCTGCTCAGCGGTGTACGACTCCTCGAGCGCCTGAGCGGCGGCAATCTTCTCGGCAGCAGTGGCCTTGCGCTGGGCCTCGGCCTCACGCTCACGGCGGTTGGCATCGGAGTTGGCGATGGCAATTTTGGCCTCGTTCTCGCCCTTCACCGCTTCGGCGTTGGCCTCGGCGGTACGGATACGCGTCTCGCGGACAGCCTCGGCTTTACCGATTTCACCGTTTCGCTCCTGCTCGGCCACACGCACCTTGGCCTCGTTGATGGCTTTGGCGGCAGCCTCCTGTCCAAGGGCCTCGATGTAGCCGCTCTCGTCCTTGATGTCGGTGACGTTGACATTGATCAGTCGCAGACCGATCTTCTTGAGCTCCACCTCGACATTGGCGGTGATTGCTTCGAGGAACTTGTCGCGGTCGGAATTGAGTTCCTCAATGGACATCGTGGCGATGACCAGACGCAACTGGCCGAAGAGGATATCACGCGCCATCTCCTGAATCTGACTCGACTGCAGACCCAGCAATCGCTCGGCGGCAGCCAGCATGCTCTCGGGCTCGGTGGAGATGCCGACGGTGAAACGGCAAGGCACGTCCACACGGATGTTCTGACGCGAGAGGGCGTTGGTGAGGTTGGCATCAATGCCGATGGGCGTCAGCGAGAGGTAAGCATAGTCCTCAATGACGGGCCACACGAAGGCACCGCCACCATGAACACACTTGGCGCTCCTGTTGGCGGACTTGCTGCCGTAGATGACCAGAATCTTGTCGGAAGGACAACGGCGGTAGCGGTTGAGCAGCGCCATGACAAGCAGGACGCCCACCACCACAAGGACAATAATCAAAAAGAAGGGATCCATTTATGTAAAGTTTAAAGTTTAAAGTTTAAAGGTTAGAGGTTAGAGTTAAATGGGGGTGACGAGTAGCGTGTGTGTATCGATAACGGACACGACACGTACGCGGGTGCCGGAAGCCAGAGCCTCGCCGTCGGTCTGGGCAGCCACCTCCTGCACGGAGCCTGAAAAGGAAATCTGCACCTTGCCCGCACCGCTGCGGCCCGAAGGAATGCGCAGATAGACCTGACACACCTGGCCTACAGCCGACTCGATGCGGATGTTGCCGCTGGCCTGCAGGCGCATCATCTGGCGATAGAGCAGCAGGAACAGGCCCACAAAACACAAGCCAATGAAGACCGACACCACAGCCAGGAGCACACGCGAGGGGATGACGTCCCACAGACACACACCACCCCAGGAGACGCCCAGAAGGAAGTTGATGACATTGCGCACGGTGAAAATCTGCATGGCGCCGTCAACGCCCTCAAGGCCGCCGTCGGGTGTGGCATCTGCCGCTTGGAAGTCGACATCAACATCCCCGTGACCCAGACCTATGAAGGTTAAAGCCACCTGAATGACGAAAAGGGCGGAGGTGATAAGCGCCACAGACCAGTAAATGCGCAAATGGGGGTCCAACTGACCGTACCACTGATAAAATGTGTCGAACATGGTGATATTGCGTTTGTTTGGAAAACAAAGGTAAGAAAAAAAGCGTAAGCGGCCAAATAAAGTTTATAAAAAAAGTGAAAATTTTGCTAATATATAAGGTGCGGTTCATTTTTTTGTCATACCTTTGCAGCCGCAAATCAAAAATGAGATGAACAAGAACCTCGTCATAGTGGAGTCTCCCGCCAAAGCCAAGACCATCGAGAAGTTTCTCGGGTCGGACTACACGGTGAAGTCCTCCTACGGCCACATCCGTGACCTCAAAAAGAAATCATTCAGCATCAACGAAAACACCTTCGAGCCGGAATACGAAATCCCCGAAGACAAGGAGCACGTGGTGAGCGAACTGCGCAAGCTGGCCAAGAACGCCCAGACCGTGTGGCTCGCCTCCGATGAAGACCGCGAAGGAGAAGCCATCTCGTGGCACCTGAAAGAGGTGCTCGGACTGAGCGATGAGACCAAGCGCATCGTCTTCCACGAAATCACCAAGAACGCTATCCTCGAAGCTATCCAGCACCCGCGCACCATCGACATGAGTCTGGTGGCTGCACAGCAGGCACGCCGCGTGCTTGACCGCATCGTGGGCTTCAAGCTGAGCCCTATCCTCTGGCGCAAAGTCAAGCCCGCCCTCTCCGCCGGACGCGTGCAGAGCGTAGCCGTGCGCCTCGTGGTGGAAAAGGAGAGAGAAGTGCAGGCCTTCAAGAGCGAAAGCTACTGGCGTGTGGTGGCACAGCTGCAAACCGCCAAGGGCGAGAGCGTGCCTGCCGAACTCGTGCAGCGCGTGCGCACCGAGGAAGAAGCCGACGCATTGCTCCAGCAGCTGCAGGGCGCCCGCTTCACCGTGAGCGACATCCAGAAGAAGCCCACCAAGCGCACTCCGGCGCCCCCCTTCACCACCAGCACATTGCAGCAGGAAGCCGCCCACAAGCTGGGCATGACGGTGTCGCAGACCATGACGGTGGCCCAGAGGCTCTACGAGAACGGTCTCATCACCTACATGCGTACCGACTCCGTCAACCTGAGCGCCCTCTGTCTGGCTGCCTCAAAGCAATACATCACCGAAGAAATGGGCGCCAAATACAGCAAGACGCGCCAATACCACACTTCCTCGAAAGGCGCCCAGGAGGCCCACGAAGCCATTCGCCCCACCTACATGGAGCGCACCGCCATCGACGGCACCAATCAGGAGAAGCGCCTCTATGACCTCATTTGGAAGCGCACCATCGCCTCGCAGATGGCAGATGCCGAAGTCGAGAAGACCGTTGTCACCGTGGACGGCGGCAACAGCACTTTCCAGGCTCAGGGCGAAGTGATGACCTTCGACGGCTTCATGAAGGTGTACCACGCCACCGTGGACGAACAAGTCGAAGGTGAGAGCGAGGGCATGCTGCCCGCCATGCGCGTGGGCGAAGAGCTGCAGCGCATCACTGTGGTTGCCACCGAGAAATACGCCACCGGCCCGCTGCGCTACAACGAAGCCTCGCTGGTGAAGAAGCTCGAAGAGCTGGGCATCGGACGCCCCTCCACCTACGCCACCACCATCACCACCATACAGCAGCGCGAATACGTGCAACGCGGCGACAAAAAGGGCGAAGAAAAGCCCTACGCCATCCTCACCCTCAAGGGCGAGAAAATCACCCGTGCCCAGAAGAAGATTGTCATCGGCGCCGAGAAAAACAAACTGATGCCCACCGACATCGGTATCGTCGTCAACGACTACCTCATGGAGAACTTCCCCCAGATTATGGACTACAACTTCACGGCACAGGTGGAGAAGGGCTTCGACGATGTGGCCTCCGGCAAGAAGAAGTGGGACGGCCTCATCAAGAGCTTCTACAAGGACTTCAACCCCCTGGTGGAAGAGACGCTCCACACCCACACCGAACACAAAGTGGGCGAAAAGGTGCTCGGCAAAGACCCTGCTACCGGCGAGCCCGTCATGGTGAAGATCGGACGCTTCGGCCCCGTGGTGCAAATCGGCAGCGCAGAGAGCGACAAGAAGCCCCGCTTCGCACAGTTGGGACGCGGGCAGAGCATGGAGACCCTCACGCTGGAGGATGCCTTGGAGCTCTTCAAATTGCCCCGCACGCTGGGCGAGTACGAAGGTCAGACCGTCATGCTGGGCAGCGGACGCTACGGCCCCTACGTGCAATACGGCAAACAATATGTCTCACTGCCCAAGGGCAGCGACCCTATGAACTTCAGCTTCGATGAAGCCGTCGCTTTGATCGAGGAGAAGAAGCAGGCCGACGAAAAACGCCACCTCAAGCACTTCGAAGAAGAACCCGAGATGGAGGTGATGAACGGACGCTACGGCCCCTACATCGCCTACAAGGGCAAAAACTACCGCCTGACCAAGGCGCAGGCTGCAAAAGCAGACCAACTCACGCTGGAGGATTGTCTCAAGATCGTGGGCGCATAAACGCACGGCGATGAAAAGCATCATCCTAATCGGCTACATGGGTGCGGGCAAGACGACCGTCGGACGGCATCTGGCCCAAAAGCTGGGGCGCACCTTCTACGACCTTGACTGGTATATCGAGACGCGCTACCGCAAACCCATCCATCAGATCTTCAGCGAACGCGGCGAGAGCGGCTTCCGCGAAATCGAGCGTGAAATGCTCCACGAGGCAGCGGCCTTCGAAGACATCGTGCTCTCGTGCGGCGGCGGCACGCCCTGCTACTTCGACAACATCGACTACATGAACGAGGTGGGCCACACCGTCTATCTCAAATGCAGCCCCGAGACGCTCGCCGCCCACCTGAAGATGGGGCGCAGCATCCGTCCGCTCATTCAGGGCAAGACGCCTGAAGAGCTCGACGCCTTCATCCGCGAAAGCCTCACACAGCGCGCCCCCTTCTACGAGAAGGCCCGCATCATCATCGACGTGCCCTATCTGGGCGCCAAAGAGCGCGTGGAGCAAATCGCCGCCGTCATCGCCGGGAAGATTGCGGAGGACAAGGCCTGAGACTGATACACAATCACACATATACACTGAATAAAGAGCCATGAAGAAATGGAGGATTGAGGACTCTGAAGAACTCTACAACATCAAAGGTTGGGGCGTGAACTACTTCGGCATCAACGAGAAGGGACACGTCACGGTGAGTCCGAAGAAAAACGGGGTGGAAATCGACCTGAAAGAGGTGGTGGACCATTTGGCTTCGCGCCACGTGGCAGCCCCCGTGCTGCTGCGCTTCCCCGACATCCTGGACAACCGCATCGAGAAGACCGACAGCTGCTTCCGCAAAGCAGCTAAGGAGTACAACTATCAGGGCGAGCACTTCATCATCTTCCCCATCAAGGTGAACCAGATGCGCCCCGTGGTCGAAGAGATCATCTCTCACGGCAAGCGCTACAACCTGGGCCTCGAAGCGGGCTCCAAACCCGAGCTCCACGCCGTGCTGGCCACCAACATGGACTCCGACTCCCTCATCATCTGCAATGGTCACAAAGACCAGAACTTCATCGAGATGGCATTGCTGGCACAGAAGATGGGCAAGAGAGTCTTCCTCGTGGTGGAGAAACTGCCCGAGCTCGCCATCATCGCCCAAGCCGCCGAAAAGCTGGGCGTGCGCCCCAATTTGGGCATACGCATCAAGCTGGCTTCCACCGGCGCCGGCAAATGGAGCGAGAGCGGCGGCGACGCCTCCAAGTTCGGTCTGAACTCTTCTGAGCTGCTCCTGGCACTGCAGCAGCTCGATGAGATGGGCATGGGCGACTGTCTCAAGCTCATCCACTTCCACATCGGCAGCCAAATCACCAAGATTCGCCGCATTTCATCGGCGCTGAGAGAAGCCTCCCAGTTCTACGTGCAGCTCCACCGTATGGGCTATCCCATCAAGTTTGTAGACTGTGGCGGCGGTCTCGGCGTGGACTACGACGGCACGCGCTCGAGCAACTCCGAGAGCTCCGTCAACTATAGCATACAGGAGTACGTCAACGACTGTCTCTACTCCTTCATCGACGCCGCCGACAAGAACGGCATCCCCCACCCCAACATCATCTCCGAAGGCGGACGCTCCCTCTCGGCCCACCACTCGGTGCTCATCCTCGACGTGCTCGAAAGCGTTTCCGCACCGCGCATGCCGGAAGACTTCGAGCCGGGCGAAGAAGACCATAAGTTGGTACACGAACTCACTGACATCTGGGACAAACTCTCGCCGCGCAGCATGTTGGAGGACTGGCACGATGCTCAGGACATCCGCGAAGAAGCCTTGGAGCTCTTCGCCCACGGCATCATCGACCTCAAGACACGCGCCCAGATTGAGAGCCTCTATTGGGCCATTTCACACGAAATCGCCGAGCTGGCCCACCACCAGAAGCATGTGCCCGACGAGCTACGCACGCTCGACAAGCAGATGGCCGACAAATACTTCTGCAACTTCTCCCTCTTCCAGAGCATGCCCGACTCTTGGGGCATCGACCAGCTCTTCCCCATCATGCCCATCGAGCGCCTCGACGAGCAGCCCACCCGCTCGGCACAGCTGCAGGACATCACCTGCGACAGCGACGGCAAGATCACGGCCTACGTCAACGGCGTGCAGCAGACTTCCTATCTGCCGCTGCATGAGGTGAAGGCAGAGGAACACTACTACATCGGTGTGTTCCTCGTGGGCGCCTATCAGGAAATCATGGGCAACATGCACAACCTCTTCGGCGACACCAACGCCGTACACCTGTCCGTCAACGAAGACGGCGACGGCTATACCATCGACCAGGTAATCGACGGCGAGACGGTGGCCGACGTGCTGGAATACGTGCAATACGACCCGAAGAAACTCGTACGCCGCCTTGAAGCAGAGGGCAAAGAATTCATCGCTAACTATCGTTCCGGACTCTATGGATACACCTATCTTGAATAAAGTGAACGTCATCAAAGTGGGTGGCGCCGTGGTAGAAGACGAACAGATGCTCTCGGCGCTGCTTGAAGGATTTGCTGCGTTGGATGGCCCCAAAGTGCTGGTGCACGGCGGCGGACGGTCTGCTACAAAAATGGCTGCCGCACTGGGCATCGAGACCCGCATGGTGGAGGGCCGTCGTGTCACCGACGGAGACATGCTGCGCGTGGTGCAGATGGTCTACGGCGGACTGGTCAACAAGACCCTTGTGGCTCGCCTGCAAGCCCTCGGTGTGAACGCCGTCGGACTCACCGGCGCCGACATGAACATCATTCGCGCCCATAAGCGTGCGCCCAAGCTCGTGCGCTTTGAAGACGCTCGTGCGCTTTGAAGACGGACACGAAGAGACGGTGGACTACGGATGGGTGGGCGATGTAGACTCCGCCGACGGCGAAGCCCTCGCCCTGCTGCTGCGCCACGAGCCCTGCGTGATTCCCGTGGTGGCTCCCCTCACCCACGACGGCAAGGGCCACATGCTCAACACCAACGCCGACACCATGGCAGCCGAAACGGCCAAGGCCCTGACGCCGCATTTCGAGGTGACGCTGACCTACTGCTTCGAGAAGCCCGGTGTGCTGCGCGATGCCGACGATGACAGCAGCGTCATCCGCGAAATCAACGAAGCCTCGTTTGCCCGGCTCAAGAGCGAAGGCATTGTCAGCGGCGGTATGTTGCCGAAGCTGGAGAACGCCTTTGCCAGCCTAAGGGGCGGCGTAAGCGAGGTGGTCATCACCCACTGGAGCGACCTCCGTCATGAGCGAGGAACGGTCATACGGCTTTAAAGAACACATTTGGCCGCTGCGCGACAAGATGTTCCGACTGGCCCAACGCATCACACTCTCCCGCGAAGAGGCAGAGGATGTGGTGCAGGACACGCTGGAACGCCTGTGGCGCGACCGCGAACGCCTTTCCCTTATCGACAGCGTGGAAGCATGGACGCTGCGTCTGGTGCGCAACCTCTCGCTCGACCGCCTGAAGCGCTCGGGCCGACAGGCTGTGGAGCTGGACCCCGAACGCGATGCCACAGCCGCTCCCGGCGCCGACCGCACACTGGAACTGGAGGAAGGCATGCGCCTGGTACGAGAGGCGATGGACCGCCTGCCGGAGGTGCAGCGCAGTATCATGGAATTGCGTGACATCGAGGGTAAAAGCTATGCGGAAATCGCAGAAATTCTGGAGCTCACGGAGTCGCAGGTGAAAGTGTATCTGCACCGCGGTCGAGAAAAAGTAAAAAAAAGTTTGATTGGGGTGTAACCTTTTCCCTTCTCAATCGTCATACATAACGGATATGAAAGACTACAAGTACATCGAAGAGCTCCTCGAGAGCTATTTCAGAGCGGAGACCAGCCTGCAGGAAGAGCAGATTCTCAACGCCTTCTTCCAGGACGAAAACCAGGTGCCGCAACATCTGAAAGCCTATCGTGCGCTCTTCGCCGTCGAAGAGGAGATGCGCCGGGAGCGTGCGCCTCAGACCTCCGAGTCTTTCGGCCTACAGCCGGCCCGCCGGGTGAACCTTCGCCCCTTCTACCGCGCTGCAGCCTCCGTCGCCATCGTGCTCTGTCTCGGCATGGCTGCCAGCATGAGCATGGGCGTCACCGGAGACGACAAGGCCCCTACGGCAGAAGCCGTGGAGAATCCCGATGCCGAGTTTGGCGAAATGGAGCAGGCGCTCACACCGCAGAGCTCGGCCGTCGTTGAGAAGAAAGATACACTTTTTCTATACTGAACCAATCAATCTTAAAAAGAACCAAACAGACGCTGTAATGTGTCGGAAAAAAGAGGTCGCCGTGAGGCAACCTCTTTTTCTTTATCCTTATATTATATATTAATTAGACATCACCCCGCTCCGCCATGCGCAGGGCGGATTCGCGATCCTGCTCCAGCTGCGCCTTCAGCGCCTCCAAAGAAGGGAAGGCGCGCTCTTCGCGCAGGAAACCAGCCAACTCCAGAGAAAGCTTCTGCCCGTAGAGATCGCCGGAAAAGTCAATCAGATGCACCTCCACCGAGAGATCGCTGCCGTTGTTGGCAGTGGGGCGCGTGCCGATGTCCATCATGCCCACACCGTAGGGCGTCCGCACGGCGTAAGCGCCTTCCCGGGGCAACACCTTTCCCGGTGTGATGGCCAAGTTGGCGGTAGGGAACCCTATTGTGTGCCCCAAACGGTGGCCTTCCACCACGGTGCCGCTGAGCAGATAGGGATGGCCCAAGAGTTCCTGCGCCTCACGGATGCTCCCTTCGGCGAGCAGTCGGCGTATGGTGGTGGACGAAACATGTGTGTCCGGCAACTCATGAGCCTTCACCACTTCGATGCCGCAAGCCTCACCCCAGCGCACATAGTCTTCGAAGACGGCTTCTCCGTGACCGAAGCGGTGGTCGTAGCCCATCAGAAGAAGGCTGACATCACGCGGCTTCAATACCTCACGCATGAACTCCTCCGCACTGAGGCGAGCCATATCGCTGTCGAAAGTCAGCACATCCAGACGCGATATGCCGGTCTCACGCAACAGACGACATTTCTCCTCCAGCGTAGTCAGCAATTGGGGGATATAGTCGCTCTGCAGCACAAGACGCGGATGGCAGTCCATCGTCAGCACCAGTGTGTCCATACGGCGTTCGCGGGCAAGCCCCGTCAGTTGGTCTATCAGACACCTGTGTCCACGGTGCACACCGTCAAAGAAGCCTATCGTTGCTGCAAACATGGAGCAAAGATACAAAAAAAACGGGAGACTGTGGGGTTATTTCAACTTTTTTTCGTACTTTTGTCCCCGATTCTTAGGGATCATACCGGACTTGTAGCTCAGTTGGTTAGAGCAACAGACTCATAATCTGGAGGTCCTTGGTTCAAGCCCAAGCTGGTCCACACCAAGAAAAAAGCACTCGCAACACATTTGCGGGTGCTTTTTTTCATAAGTTGTTGAGGGACTCAGCTTAATTGCTCCATGCGGTAGCCCATACGGTGGAGCTGCACGGCAGCGCCCATCAGATACAATTGATGAAGGCAGGCGACATAAGCCTCAAAAGCAGCCTTCGTCCCGGGCTCAACGTGAAGACGGCGCAAGCGGTTGTCCAGACGCGCCGCACACTCCCCCACCATTTGCTCCAGCTCGTCGTAGGCGTCTCCTCTAAGCTGCAGGACTTCCTCCCGAACATACTCGTCCATGCTGTCAAAGCCGCGCTTGTCACGCACATAGGCATAGAGATCGGGCTGATAGGCGTAGGCCTGCCAGTTCTCGTCCCACATCTTGGCCACAGCCATGCCCAGATACATCATCCATCCGAGTGAAGCCATCGGATAGCGGGCATATTCCCTGATACCATCGGGCAGATAGGATTTTGCCAGAGATTCCCACTTCTCCTCCACATCGGGACAGTCCGGCATACGCTCATCCAACTCACCCCGGGAAGAGAGATAGAGACGAAGATCGTCATGTATCTGCTGTTCTAACTGTGTCATAACGTGTTTTGTTGCCGCAAAATTACGAAAAAAAACTGTAATAAGAGAATTAATCCTGTCTTTTTTGCCGCATCACTGCCTTGCGGCTCAGGATTTTTCTGTATCTTTGCCCGTAGATATGAAAAAACAGATTTACGCCCTCGCGCTCTGCCTTCTGCCCCTGTACAGCGCAGAAGCCAAAGCGACACACCGCCGCATCGCCACCGCCAACCAACTGATTGAGGCTGTGGCCAGTTTGGAAACAAGGCCCATCGCCAAGGGAGACACCCTCTATTGGCGCTTGGAGAAAGGCATCTACCGCCTCAGCGCTCCACTCACCATCAACAAAACGGGCGAAGGGCAGCTGTGCATCATGGGCGACCATGAAGGCGGCACCGTCATCAGCGGCGGCATCCCCGTGACGGGATGGACAAGCAACGGCGACGGCACCTGGAGCGCCCCTGTGCCCAAAGGCGGAGAAAAGTGTAAAGAAATGGTGGTGGACGGCGCCTATGCCACGCTGGCCCGCACGCCCAACAAGGGCTTCCATCTGCTGCAGAATGCACGGGAGATTTCGTATGCCGAATGGCATTCCAATCAATACTTTTCTCTAAAAAACAGCGATTGGGATTTATTGGCACAGCTCGGCGAGACGGACTTGCATAAAGTTCAACTGAAGTTCTTCCACAAATGGGACATCACCTTCCGCCACGTCACCGGAGTGGACAAGGAACGGCGGGAAGTCATTTCCAAAGGCGTGAAATTCGTGCCTCACAACCCTCTGACGGCCGGCATCGGCTATGTCGTACAAAACTGCAAGGCCGCATTGGACAGCGTCAGTGAATGGTGGATGAACAGTGAGGGCAAGACAATATACTACATCCCGCCCACGGGAAAAGACCCCAACACGATGGACATCTCGCTGCCCGTGACCGACCGTCTGCTAACCATCACCGGCACTGCAGCTCAGCGCACGAAAAACATCCTTGTGAACAAGGTGGAATTTGAGGGAACCGCCTATCCCTGGACGCCGAGTCTGGAGGAACCGATGCAGGGCGCCTTCGGACTGCAGGGCGTCGTGAGCGCCGAATTTGCCGACAACATACACTTCAGGCGGTGTCGCTTCCGCGCCACAGGGCGTTACGCCGTATTATTGGGCCGGGAATGTCACAATTGCGGCGTTTTCCGCTGCGATTTTGAAGACCTGGGAGCAGGCGCCGTCGCTGTGGGTGACTACACGCGCCACGCAGAAGACCGCGATGTCACCTCACAGTGTTATGTAACGGACAACACCGTAAACCGAGGCGGCCGCATCAACCCCTGCGGTGTGGGCATCATACTTTTCAACGCCCACGACTGTGTCATCAGCCGCAACAACATCAACGATCTCTTTTACAGCGGCATCTCATGCGGTTGGCAGTGGGGCTACAACAGTCCGGGCAACGAAAGCCCCTCAGTGAACAACTACATCGCCTACAACCACATCAGACACATCGGACAGGGGTTGCTCTCCGACATGGGCGGCATCTACCATTTGGGGGAGGCACGCGGCACCATTATCGCCCATAACGTGATTGAAGACGTCTATGCTTGGGACTATGGCGGTTGGGGCATCTACACCGACGAAGGCTCGAGCTACATACACATCCACGACAACAAGGTTTACCGGACGAAGACCGGCGGATTCCACCAACACTACGGCAAAGAGAATCTGGTAGAGAACAACTACTTTGAAGACGGTCTGCAGCATGCCGTAGCCATCACGCGGAAGGAACCCCATGTCTCATTCTATTTCCGAGGCAACACTTTGGTGCAGAAGAGTCCGGAAATGTTTGGCGGCACATGGGCCAAAGCCCGCATCAAAAGCGAGAGCAACACCTATTGGCGCGAAGAAGGCGAAGCCACCTTTGCCGGAAAGTCGTTCAAATGGTGGAAACGCACCCACGAACCCAGCGCAGTGTACAAACGGCAGGAAAGACGATAAGGAACAAGTTCAACCCAAGAGGAGCAATGTTGCCAGCAGAGCCAGCGCAAGCAGAGAGGACAATGTGATGAGCCGGCGTATCATCCCAAGATGGCGCGCCTGCTTTTCCAACATCTTGGCTTCGTAATACCTGATATCGTCCCACAATTCCTTCTCGCGACGACGCACGGCTGTGCGCTCAAGGGGAGTGTCCAAATAGAAACACTCCACCTCGCGGTTGAACATCCAACGAAGATCGGGCTTCGTGTAATCATAAGCGATATTCCAATTTTTCCGATCGCTGTTGTGGATGACATACTGCATGAAGTAAGAACGGAGTATCTGCTCCGAAACAGGGAATATCTTCAAATGGAAAAATTCCGTGTTCATAATATAGGAGAACGGAATCTGGTCAATGCGCTCAATCACACCGTCAGTGCCCAGCTCGCGAAGATATTCCATCGTGCGACGGTCAATCTTATCTGTCAACGCACCTCTTCTTTGAATGGAGAAACAACATTGGAACATGCCCTTGTAGGAAAAGTCATAGCCCCTGTCACGCATGCTTTTGAGGCAACGGTCTGCCTGACTTTGGGGATAGCCGCGCTCTGCCACCCATACGGCGTACTCCTCCTCGAAGTTGTTGCGCACGGGATGCGGCATCAGTGCAGCATCGTAATCCCCCGCCTCAAATGCATCCACCAACGGCTTCAACGACGCTTTGATCTGCACATTGCCGTCGAGGCGCATGCAGATGTCGGCATGGGCATACTTGAAGCAATTGAAGCGTATGGCATAGCACTTGTCAAAGGTAGAGAGCCCTTCCAAATCGGGATCGTAAACCACAGTCCAGGTGTCGGACGTCAACGAGGCATCGTCGGTAATCAACAGGTATTCCGCCTCGGGATCCTTCTCCAAAATCTCGTGCACCACCTCATAGCGGTTAATGATATAGGTGAGAACCGTGTATCTTTTTTTCATCTTTTCGGGGACTTTGCTTCGTCGGGAATATTGAGCAGGCTGTTGCTCGCAGCAAGAAAAACATTCATCTTCTCATCGAAGTCGCCCTGCGACTGCTCGCCGTTGAGCGACTCATGCTGACGCCAGAAAGTGAGCTTGCGCCTGATGTAGTATAAGGGATAATCCTTCTCTATCTGCCGATAGATCCAAAAATCAGTCCAGGCCTCCACCGGGCAGTCGAAATTAAGCCCTTCCATCACGTCTCTCCGGATTGCCACACAAGAAAAAGTCGGAATCAACTGCTGCGACTGATTCCGTGTCAAATCTATACGGTTGGCGCCACTCTTAAGCCGATTGTACACATAATCTGCATAAGCCTGCCTCACCTTCACGGCGTCTTCGTCGCCGAAACATTGAATATGGTTGGATATCAAAACAGCATCCCGGTGACGATTGATACAGGCCACAAGCTGCTCCAAATGGTCTGTCGACCAATAGTCGTCGCTCTCACAAAAAGCGACATATTCACCGCGGGCATTTTTCAGCGCCAAACGCATCGAGGCAATCAATCCCCTGTTAACTCCTCCCTCGTGAGTCAAAAGGCGAATATTGGCATAAGAGGATGCATACGAGGCTATCAGGTTCACAGAACCGTCGGCAGAGCCGTCATCAACAACCACCACTTCAAAATTACGATAGGTCTGCGACAACAGAGAATCCAAAGTCTGTGAAATATAGCGCTCATAATTGTAACTGGTTACAATAACAGAGACCAACGGCTCCACAGTGCGCCCCGGACAGAAGAAATGTCTAATGGCTCTGAACATTTTCATGATTTATCGACTGCAAATTTACAAAAACAGGGGAATACAACCAAAAAAAAACTGATATCATCTCAGTATTTCTCCTCTTTTTCGTATTTTTGTGCTTGAAGAAGGTTGTTACCACCGGATATACACCGCCTCACGTTTAAACAGGAAATCCTCCGTTCTGCATGAACATACTTTACATCATTCCGTACATTCCCTTCCCCCTCAACAGTGGAGGGAATCAGGCATTTTTCAACATGGTCAACGAAGCACGAAAAGTGCATCAGGTGTCACTGCTGCTTCGTATTCGCAACGACAAAGACCGGGAAAATGCCGGGCAGCTTCAAGAAGTTTGGCCGGATGCCCGACTCTATCTTTTGGACGAGACGGCCACGAATGCACAGGCCAAAACGACCGCAGCGGAGGAGGACGCGGAGCTGTCGGGGGTCACAGCTTGGAAATGTCGCCTCTTCGACAGCATCCGGCGCTCCATGGAGCGCAAAATCAGACGAAGCACACGCCGCGCACTGATGAAGAAAAAGGCAGAGGCCATCGCAAGAGAAGATTCTGTTGCGACAAACGAAATACTTGGTTCCTTCGTGCGCGAGCACTCTGTGTTGTATCACACCATTGACGGCAATGAAGATTTCTATGAATACGTCTACCAGACTTCCCGGCAAGGTTTCGACCTTATTCAAATTGAATTCTACGAATATTTGCCTTTAGTCTATCTGCTGCCGAAAGATGTCAAAAAGGTGTTTGTACATCACGAACTTCATTACGTTCGCGTGGAGAACGAAATGAATCTTTTCGACCGTATAAGCCAAGCTGACCGCCTCAAGTATCAGATGGATTTTCAGGAAGAGCTGAGCGCACTAAAACAATATGACAAGATTGTTACACTGACCGAGGTTGACCGAGAATTGCTGTCAGTTCATATTCCCTCAGATAAGCTATATGTCTCCCCAGCGCTCACCGAAGCCTGCAAAGCCACAACACAACAGGAATGGCAGCCTGCTCGCGATCTGGTGTTTATCGGCGGTGGGGATCACTTTCCCAACGCCGACGGCGTCATGTGGCTGGCAACAAAAGTGCTGCCCGCCCTGCGCCAGACAGGAACCAACGCCAAGGTGTATGTCGTGGGTAAGTGGGACAAGGTCATGCAAGAACAGATTCACGCCTTCGCTCCCAATATTGTCTTCACGGGCTTCGTAGATAATCTTATGAGCTTCCTTTGCGGCAAAATTTCCGTAGTGCCTATCCGCATCGGCAGTGGCATGCGCATGAAAATCCTGGATTCCATCAATGCCGGGACTCCTATGGTGACCACCTCAAAGGGCTGTGAAGGCTTGCCTTTGAGAGACGGCGAGCATTGTTTCATCACCGACGACGCCACCGTTTTTGCCCAGCGCATCGCACAATTGATGCAAAACAAGGACGTGCAGAAGAAATTTGTTGAAGCTGCCCGCAGTCAAATGGGCGGACAGATGGACGGCAGTGAACTGCTCCGGCGACGTATGGCACTCTACGAGAGCATGACACAGACTGTCAGTTGACTCCGGACATGAAGTCCGTGAGTCTGCCGAGGCATTCGGCAGCAATCTCCTTGCTTTTACGCTGAGCGTCCCCGTCCTTTCTTATCTCCGGAAGGAGACGTTCGATGACTTCAAGAGTATTCTGCAGTGAAGAGCTGTCGGAAAAGGTTTCCATGATATTCACCATGCAGTTCTGTTTGTTTAGAGCAGACAGGAGTCCTTGAATCTTGTGCTCATAATTGAGCGCAACAAAAGGCACATTCTGATTGATGGCGAACACAACGGAATGATATCTGGCACCGATAAGCAACTCGCTGCCGGCAATCACCGTCTGCTGAATGTCGGAACTGTAAGAATCCGGAATTACTACGATATTGTTGCTTTGTTTCTTTGCTGCAATCTCTTTGAAAAACAGATAATCTCTCTCGGAATCGTCAGAAGCAAAGATTTGGGGAAGCATGACGATGCTCAACTCGGGATACCTGTTTTGGATAATATCAATCACCGAACAATAGAATTCTATGACCGTCTCCTTTGTCACCTTTCCCTTGTACATCGGATGCCACACCAAACTGTTGGGCACAAACACCATGTATTTTTTCTCTCCGATAGCATTCAGAATCTCCTTAGGAATATCTTTGCAAGGACTTTCCAAAAATGCGACATCCGTTGTCATATGATAGCGGAGTCCGTCTATCTTTTGGGCAATCTCTTCTGTCTTTTTGTCGCGAATGGAGAGGAATGAGAAGTAGTGAAGCAAAGCCATGCTTTCGTCCCGGAATCTGACACTTCGCTCCGTATCTGAAGGGAACGGCCCGAAGGAACGGCCGTAATAGATGAGGGGCTTGCGCAATATTTGGGCAAACTTCAAATAAAACAGATGCCACCAATCCTGGAAGGCACCCATACAAATACCGCCCGGTGCACAAATCACAAAATCGGCAGCCTCGTAGAAATTACGCATGGAGCGCAAAGCTGGCGAACTGTTCCACCCCGATGTCTTGCCGTTGACAATCCACTCCTCTGCAACCTTCCAAAAATCTCCTTGGGGGTGTATGTCCACATATACCACACGATCGTCATCGACCGTAAACTGGCGTATGCCTTCCGGAGAGTAGCTTTGTAAAAAGAGCACGGTGAAATAAGCCTCGGGCATCTTGGACAGGAGCGATCTTACCAAAGCCTTGTGGGCAGCCTCATCGCCTCTGTTGTTAAGCGGCTGGTTGATAATCAGTATTTTCATGACTTTGTAGTCCGATAATGGAAGGTGTTGGTCTTGTTAATCTGCTTCCGCGTGGAGACTGCATAGCGATACTCGTCCTCAACATTGCCAAAAGCGATTATCAATATGGGTATTTCGTTTTCAGGAATTCCGAACTGATCCAGATATTTTAATTTTTCAAGACTGAATCCGCAGGAAAGAGGAATCGTCCCCACTCCCAGTGAATGAAATGCATTAATCAAATTCATCGCATAGAGTCCGCCGTCAATATAGGCCTGAAAAACCTCATGCGAAAGAAAAGCCTTAAGATTAGCTGTCACCAAAACAGACTGCCGGAAGCCTTCTTCACACCCTCTGCAACCTTCCTGCCAATACATCAAACGGACACTCTCCTCCCCCTTGAATACATGGGTGTGCCACCCCTGTCTGTTGCACGCCGAGGGCGTTCGTTGAGCTAAGGTCAACGCTTTCTCAATAACCTCCTGACCTACGGGTTCATCCGAGAAATATCGGAGTGAATGGCGGCTTTTCAACAATGACTCAAAGCCGTTGTCACAGGCACTCATGAGATCTTTTTTGGTTGTTGTCTGTATACCCGCCTTCGAGGCAACAATCTCCAAAGAAGGCAATTTGGCCCTCAGTGTTTCATAAGCAACCTCTATCTCAGGCATTTGAACCCCATTGGCATGTGAATAGTCAATGTAAGCCAACACTGTGGAAAGCGGATATTTCAAAAACTCCTCGTCATCCCTCCCGTATAGATTGTAGTATTTGGAAAGCCGCTCCAACAGGCGGGTCACCTTTTCCTGACCGAATCCCTTACGCGGATTCTGCATGGACATACCCTTTTCTATTACATGGTTTTCACGCAGTATGGTGAACTGCATCTTCTGCAAGTCCTCATCAGTGCAATTGGTGGCGTTGTATTGACGGGTCAAACGCCAAAAATAACACATCTCATGGAAATACTGAGACTCCAAATCACAATCCAGCCCCTTACCGAAAAAGGCCAAATATTTCTTAAAAAGCCACTCAATGAAGGAAGAAAAATCCGTAACACTCATTTTTCTCATGTCTATAGGGTATTGGGAAGGTTTGAGAACTCTTTGAGTCCTTCGTCAAAGGATAAGCGGTAGTGAGCGTCTCTCTTTTTTATCCTTTCACGCAACTCCTTGTTCCATCCGAAAAGAATTCGCGCTGTCAAAGGATTGTAGTGCGGCTTCGTACGACACACTTTGTAGAGTTCCGACACCAGTTGCATGTTGTCGCTGCGCCAACAATCGTACAAATGGCGCAGTTTTTCCTGCTCCACGAAATTATATACATACTTATTGAATCTCAACTTTGTACTGCCGAACATAATTTCCGCCAATCTGCCAACAATATAAGAGTTGGCCTTGAAATGCTTCTCGAAGTCTCGGGACGACTGTATTGAATTGGCCCTGACAAGATAATTGTATGTTACGTCCTTGACTATACCTACCCTCTTGACATATTGCAACACTTGAAAATTCCACAATGTGTCCTCGTGAATAAGCCCTTCCTCAAAATAGAGATTGTTGCGGACGATGAACTTGCGACACACCAAACGGTTCCAAGCCATCGGGTATATCTGCTCTTTGCAGTAAGCTTTAACATATGCGCGACCGGACAGAATTTGGCCATTGACGGCAACATGAGGACAGCCCAACTCGGGACCGACGAATGCATAGTTGCCAACAACCATGTCCAGACGATGCCTGCTCCGTTTGGCAACTCCGACAAGTTTTTCCAAACAATCGGCTGTTATCGTGTCATCACTGTCTAAAAAATACACATATTCGGCATTACTGCTGCGAATTCCCGTGTTGCGTGCGGCAGAAAGCCCCCGGTTTTTGTCATGCTTGATGACACGTATTCTGTCTGCGGGAATATGATACTTTTCCACGCAAGCATCCAACACCTCCATGCTGAAGTCCGGAGTGCAGTCATTCACCGCAATAATTTCATAGTCCTGAAATGTTTGGGCAGCCACCGACGCCAGACAATCTTCCAAATATTTTTGAACTTTGTATATGGGTATAATCACGGAAACTTTCATACCATAAAATGCCGAATTAATCATCTAATTACCTGCAAAATTAACAATTTTTTTTAGAAAAGCCAAAGTTGTTTCCTGTTTTTTTTTTATCTTTGCCTCGATTATCAGTGTACGCATCTGAATATGGAACTTATTTCTGTCATCATTCCCAACTACAACTATGCGCGGTTTCTAAAACAACGCATAGACTCCGTTTTGAATCAAACTTACACAAATATCGAAGTTATCATCCTTGACGACTGTTCTTCTGACAACAGCAAGGAAATTATAGAACAATACCGAAACAACGACCGGGTCACGCACATTGTTTACAACGAACAAAACAGCGGCACCACATTTAAACAATGGCGCAAAGGCTTTGAACTGGCCAAAGGTGACTTTATATGGATTGCCGAGGCCGACGACTATGCCGCCCCCACTCTTTTGGAAGAATTGGTTAGCAGAATGGCAGCCGACAAAGATATTAAAGTGGGCATTGTCAATTCCCATTGGGTGTTGCCGGACAAAACGTTCATTAACCCGGACTACACCATACCCGATGAGGTGCGTATCTACAACGGGAAAGACTTCGTGCGTCAACACCTCTTGAAAGAGAATTATATTTATAATGCCAGCATGGCGGTGTTCCGTCGCGATGCATTGTCACGGCTCAGTGACGAGTATATGAGCTTCCGCTCCTGTGGAGACAAACTCTTTTGGAAGGAATTGTCCCGGCAAGGCAAGGTGTTGTTTGTCTGCAAACCCTTAAATTATTTCAGAATCCATGACTCAAAAGTGACCACACGTTCCATTTCCAGCGGTTTGCTGTTTTCTGAAGAGAACCGGTTTTACCACATGAACATTCAGGACGGAACCATCACAAACGGGCACACACGCGCAGACGTTATCAAATATTTTCTGCAATATATCGAAAACGTCAGGCCTCAACTCCAGTCGGAAGATGTTTATCTGCACTGCAGGGCACTTTGGCTGAATGAATGCGACTACAGAAACAGTCAACTGCCCTTTATCTTCCGGGTGCAATGTTTCCTGAAGCCCATCGTCTAAGCTTCGGGATCTTCCTATCAGGAATATAAGTCTACGTTGATGTCAAACGGAGAGTCAAAATCCTTCAAACAAGCATGCTTGGTGTCCTTCTCCGAGAGGATGGCCTTTTCTACCGGTATCCTCCAATCAATGCCCAGGCTGTCGTCCTGAATGGATATGCCGCCGTCGGCTTCGGGCGCATAGAAATTGTCGCACTTATACTGGAACACCGCCGTCTCACTCAAAACCGAGAAGCCGTGGGCAAAACCACGGGGGACGAAGAATTGACGGTGATTGTCCTCCGTAAGCTCAACTGCGACATGCTGCCCGTAAGTCGGAGAGCCTTTCCGAATATCCACCGCAACGTCCAGCACAGCACCCTTGACGCATCGCACCAACTTGGACTGAGTGAAGGGCGGACGCTGAAAATGCAGTCCTCGCATCACGCCGTAAGACGACATAGATTCATTGTCCTGCACGAAATGAATGGGGCGCACCTTCTCAAAGAATTCGCGCTCGGAAAAACTCTCAAAGAAATACCCTCTGGCGTCCTTGAACACACGGGGTTCAACGATGAGCACGCCCTCGATAGCGGTTTTTATAACTTCCATTGACAAACAGCAATACGTTTGCGCAAATATACGATTTAATTTGGAGACAGCAGGCGTCCCTCCTCATTTTTTTTCAACATCAACTCCATTTCGGAATCAATCATGCGAATAAACCTCTGCCCGCAAGAAACTACAAGCCCACTTTAAAGGTTGTAATCAAGCCGCGGGGAATGGTGAGACACATATTGTGACCGCGCTCATCCATGCCACGCACTCCCTGGGGGAACGTGTACTCGTTGAGCACGTTGCCAAAGTCCCACAAGTTGTAGCAAAGCAACGTCAGAGACATGGGATGACCGGCAGCCGTCCACTGGGCGCGAACATGGAGGTCGAAATTGAAAATAGCCGACTCACGCGTGCCGAAGTCACCGTCGGTCGGATTGGTGCCGCGTGTGGAACTGGGACGTATGGCAGCCTGCGTGTTGCCCGGAGCGTCTGTCTTGACGTTGGTATTAAAAATGCTGAAGGGCTGACCGTCCGTCCACTTGAAAAGCAGGCCCGCCTGCACCCAACGACATATGTTGTAACCGAAATATGTGCGCAGGATGAAGCCCTTGTCCTGATCCAAACGGCCCACAGCCGGCGTCTTTCCGTTTTTGTTGCTGGAAACCAGCAGAGTATTAGGCGATGCTGACAACTCGGAAAGCGTGCCGAAATTGTTGCTTGCCGGCCCGTTGGAAAGCCCCAAAGGCAGTCCAGCGCCAATGAGATTCTGCCACGAAACGGAGCAAGTAAAACGCTTGCCTGTGTAGGTATATCGCGTCAGTTGGGAAATGTAGTAAGGCGTATTGAAAAGGAAACCTTCACCCATCAGACTATGGGGCTGATAGACCACCTCATATTGGCGCTCGGAAGGATTTAGAAAATACCAATCATCCTGCCAGGATCCGTTGGCAGCATCACCGCCAACCATCTGAGTGAACCACTGGTTGATGTACTTGCGATAGGTCTGCTGCAAGACAATCTCATGTTTTCCACTACGCCCTTGGAAACGGAAACGAATAGGAATATCCAAGGTCAGATATGACGGCTGCATCAACCCGGATTTTGAGTGATATACACCGCCGGTGGTGGTCAGCAACGCACCGCGACCGCCTGCGGCATTGTCATAATAGACCCGGCCGTTCATGTATCGTGTAGAGAAATAACGCAGATGCTCTATGCCGTAAGCCATGCGGTCGTGCTGCAAGGTGACACCCATCTGGAACCATCGGCAGGGATGAATGTCAAACGAAATGCCGACTTCCCAGTTGGGAGATACGGTAGACTTTCCCTGACTCAGCAGGTAGCCGTCCAACGTGGCGTCCAAATGAGCACGCAGCGACACCTTCTTCGAGAGATTGTGATTCGCCTCCAAGCCAAAGCTGTTCTCCAAAAGACCGCCAGTGAAGGCTTGCGAAGTCCAGTCTATCTGATAGAGAGGTGTAAACACTTCCTGCCCTTGGTGCTGCTGATAGACGCTGTTGCTCCAAGAAGTTGTAAAGGGAGAAAAATGCATCATGGAATTGTAACCCTCGGCACGCAACTTCAACCAACTCAACAACGGCCGCTCCCAACGGATAAACCATGTGAGCTCATGAGTAGATCCATCGGGGCTCCACGGCTCGAAACTCTCACCGTCCTGGTCGATAATGTTGCGGCGGAATCCCAGCTCCTTATGGTTCACCACATTGGTGCTCCAGGTCAGGCCGGAAACAATGTCGGAAGGATGGCGTCCGTCCGATGACATGATACGTTTGCGTCCGTAAAGAGAAGCCGAATATGTTTTAAGATCCGAGACCTCTCTGTGGTTCAGATAGAACTCGCTGCCGTAACTGCCCGTGCCGGAGAAATTCACCAGATAGCCCAAACCGTCAAGCCACGTCCCATGGGGCAGTTGACCGTCGAATTGAACCTTGTAGTTGTTGGCGCCATACAATTCTCGACCATCCAGCAGACCGTTTTGATCGTAGGCCGGCAACTGGCGTTGTCCGAACTGCGCATACAAATGTTGCCGATAGCGGCTCTCCTTCCCCTTCAGCGTAAAAGCCATGTCCACGTTGCCGGAAGCCGTGATATGCTGACGGTTGGTCAGCGAATTCTGCTTATACAAATCCTCATAGCCCGCATTATGGAAAAGATGCACTATCGCAGCCGTGCTCTTGTCATATTCGCCCAATCCACCGGCGTTAAACTGAGCCTGAACATAATCTCCGGCTTGCTCGTCCAAACGGAAATACAGGCGGGAAGAGTGTACGTCAAGAGTGGTGTTGTAATGCTCTATGTTGGGCACATAAAGCGTGTTGCCGGAACGGAAACGGTCGGAAATACGGAATCCTTCCAAGTAATAGCGGTTTTGGCGGTAAGAGTTGCCGTCGACCGAGAATATCAGTTGATCGCCCTGACTCCATTGTCCGTTGTGGAGACCCTGATACACAATGTGGTCATTCTGGGACTCCATGTAGTGTACAAAGTCTCCGTTGTGCACCCACTTGCGTATATAGGCTGCAGATACGGTATCCTCACCGAACATCGGATTGGGCTGCTGCGCATTCACATTTAAAGACAGCAAACCAAGGAATACGAATATGGTCGAGAGATATTTCATAATTTGGTCCCACGCAGGAAATCCTCCGTCGACATACGCTTTTTGCCCTCCATTTGAAGCGTCTTCACCCGGATTACGCCATCAGCAGCGGAAATTTCCAAAACAGAGCGTCCGTCGGAATATAACGTTCCGGGGGCTTCATGCTCTCCCGGATGAGGAGTGCTTTCAAAAATCTTCAGCACCTTGTCGCCCAACATCGTCCATGCACCGGGATAAGGCGAAAGGCCTCTGATGAAGTTGTGCACCTCCACGGTAGGTCGATTCCAGTCTATTCTGCACGTCTCGCGAAATATCTTGGGCGCATCGGTAGCCTCGGAATCCGCCTGGGGGTGCGTGATTAAAGTGCCCTCAAGAAGACAATCCACTGTCTCCGTCACCAACGAGGCGGAGAGTGTCATCAGGCGATCGTGCAGGGTGCCGGCATTGTCACTCTCAAAAATGGGCACGCGGACCTGCTGGATGATATCGCCCGTATCAATCTCGTGTTTCAGCATAAATGTGGTTATGCCCGTCTCATGTTCACCACGTATAATGGCCCAATTGATCGGAGCTGCGCCACGGTATTTCGGCAGAAGTGAAGCGTGAGCGTTAAAGGTGCCCAACGGAGGCATAGACCATACGACTTCGGGCAACATGCGAAATGCCACCACGATTTGCAGGTCGGCTCTCAGCCCTCGCAGCTCCTCAAGAAAAGCTTCATCCTTCAGGCGCTCCGGCTGCAATACCTTCAAGCCTTTCTCCTGAGCATACAGCTTCACAGGCGAGGCCTGCAACACGCTCCCGTGACGACCCACGGGCTTATCCGGCATGGTGACCACTCCGACCACATTATAGCCGCCATCCACAAGTGCCTCCAGAGCAGCTACAGCAAACTCCGGAGTGCCCATATACACAATTCTCAGTGTCTTTTTATCCCTCATCAAATTACATTTTAAATGAAACGGGGACGTAATTCTCGGTACTTCGGCACACAGCAGAGGCAAAACGTACACCGCTTTCAATCAACGGAGCCATGTCCACCTTTTCAATACTTCCGGCCAACGACATCTGTCGCCGAGACAAAGCACACAGGAAGCCCGCGTTGAAATTGTCGCCCGCCCCCACCGTGCTCACGACATCGGCAACCTGCTGAACATCAAAATCCCATGCGTCATCCGGCGTACACACCGTAATGCGTCCGGCACCGGATGTGCAGATAAATATCCGACAATACCGGGCAATATGCTCCTTATATATCTTACGCGCGTCACGCTCCCCCCACATCACCTCAAAATCGTCGGCTGCCCCCCTCACAACGGTAGCCCGTCGGAAATTGTCAAGAATGGCAGGCATCAACTCCGGCAACTCATCTTTATGACTGCTGCGGAAATTTAAATCATAATACACGGTAGCTCCGGCTGCCACAGCGGCATCCAAGACGCCCTTAATCTGGTTTCTGGTGCCGGCACTGACGGCGTAATATGAACCGAGCAGAAGGGCGTCGCCGGGCAGGAATTCTAGTTTCCGATCCAACAGAGAATTAGAAACGGGCGTGTCTTTATAAAATACATAGTGGGCATCGCCCAGTTCATCCAGAAAAGCCAGCGATATACAGCTCTTCACCTTGTCTTTTTGCTCAAAATAGCGGACATCCACGCCGTTCGCTTTCAGGAAGTCCACGGTGAGATCACCGACATGGTCTTTGCCCGTGTAACCAATAAATGCGCAAGGCACACCGACACGGCCGATGGATATGACACTGTTGAAGGCAGAACCGCCCGGCACTGCATCAATGGGTTTGTCCTCCTTGAAGAGGATGTCCATCACCGTTTCTCCAATTGCATATATCATCGGCCAAAGGGAATTAGTGTTTGGGCAAAGCGGGCGCGATATCCTTGTTCCAACTGCTGCCGAAGGCCACAATGCGCTGAGCCGTGTCGGCAAGGATATAGAACGGAAGCTCTCTGATACCAAGGGATTGCACCAAAGGACTGCACCACGAAAGTCTGTCGCACACACTGGGCCAGACAATGCTGTCGCGCTGCTCGTCAAGCGAGACGAGCAAAGTGTCCGTGTCCAGGCTGTAGCTAATGGCCTCCGCCTTCTTTCCCAATGCCTTCTTGAAGAGTCGGCTCTCACGTGTGGCGCTACTGCTGCCCGGACACCAATCGGCCCAGAAAGCAATCAGAAGCCACTGACCTCTGTACTGATCACGCCGGATGGTGTCGCCCTTGCGGGTAACCAACTTGAAGGGAGTCAGCTTACGTCCTTTCTCCAACAAGGTTTTGCCCTGCTCGCGGCGGCGATAGAACTCTTCCTTATACTCGTCCGAGACACGACCGCCCTTCACCTCTACTTCAGACAGACTGCGGGCATCACCTTCGATATGCACATGCTGTCCGCTGCCGCCAAAAATATCCAACGTGGAAAAGTTGGGATAAACCAGAGTGAAGGAGGCTTCCTCTGCTGTCAGTGGCACACGGTAGTCAAAACGTCCGTCCTTGACATGGATGGTGTCTATCTTCTCCATGTAGCCTTCTTCCGAAAAGATGAAGAAGTCCGCTTGCTTGAGGTTCTTAAACGAACCTGTTATACGCAGTTCGCCCTTCTTGCCCCCACAAGCCGTGAGGAGAAGAAGGACGAACAAAAGGTAAGATGCTCGACGCACTACCTCTTGATTACTTGCATACGCTCTCTACGACGTTGGCGTAGTTTGCGAATTCAACATCATTCAGAGCACGCTTGGCGAAGGAAGGATCCTTGGAGATGGCCTCCTTCAGGCCGTTGGCAATAGCTGCGCTGTCATTGGTGCGGGCACCGAGAACAGCCTTCAGATAACCGGTCACAGCGCTCTGATCCTTAACGTTGGCCAGAGTGTTCTTGGCGGCAGCGTAGTTCTTGTTCATAATCTGAGCCAAAGCAGCGCTGTTGGTGTTCACGCCGGAGAGGTTCTTGTCTGCCTGTGCGTAGTTGCCCTTGGCAAGATTCAAGGCACCCTGAACCTCCTGATAGCTGTCAGCACCGCTGGCCTTGCCCATATACTGCTCTGCTGCAGCGATGTCACCGCTCTTCATGGCGAGGATGGCCTTGTTGGCGTTCACCTCGGGAGCGTTGGCATTGATGGCAGCAGCCTTGTTCAGGTAAGCTTCAGCCTGCTGGTTGTCGCCACTCATGATGGCCAGCTGAGCCTGGTTATTGAATGCACGATAGTCGCTGGGATAAATCTCCTGAGTCTTGGCATACCAAGCTGCCTTCTGAGCAGGATCGGTCATTAGGCGGTTGCCACCGTAGAGCATCTCCTCAACAGAGAGCTTGTTGGGATCTTCGTTGAACTGGGCGATGATCTGCTCGTCGCTGCGACCGATCACATCGTAGTTCACAAGCAGACGAGCACGACGCAACTCGGGCAGAATGCCGTCGGCAATCTCGGTGTAAACGCTGCTCATGTTGCGAATCTGCTGCTCACGCTCTTCGGGATCCTGATACATGGAGAGGACGCGCAGAATCACCTCCTTGTCCTGAAGGTTGCTCTGGCTGATCAGCTGCTGGAAGCCGTCCCAGTCCTCAGCGGTGTACTTGGTGTTCACGTCGGCCTTCATGCCAATCTTCTTAAGCTGGCCCTTGAGGAATTTGTCGGAAACATCCTGACGCTTTTCGGCCAACTTCTCGTTGAAGTCGTACTTACCGTCGGGAGAAGCGTAAGCGCTCACCTCGACGCTCTGGAGAGCGCGGGTCTCGTTGTTGTCATTGATCTCCTTCAGAATCTTCACGAGATCCTGGATGCTCACGCTGCCGGTCTCGCTGGTGCGGAGGTTAGCCTGGTTGATGAGGAACTTGATGTTGGCCTCCTGCTTCTGAGCGATGATGCGCTGGTAAGCATCGGGGGCAACAGCACCGGTCACAGTGGTGTAACGCAGGAGCTGAGAAGTAGCCAAGATACCATAGCCGATCTTCACGTCGGGCAGTTGCTTGGCCTTCTTGCCAATCTTGGCGTCGAAACGGGCGTAAAGATCGCTCTTCAGCATGGCGTCCTGGTAAGCCCAGTTGGCCTTCATGCTGTAAGTGCCACCCACCTTGTACTGAACGGAAGTGCCGTTACCTTCAACCTTCTGGCCCTGGAACGTGGCGCTCTCGCTGGCAGCCTCACCGCCTTCATACTTCAAAACGGGAGTAACCGTTACAACAGCCTTCTTGGGAATACACTTCTCGGGGAAATTGGCCGTAATGGTTGCAGGAACCTGACCGCCAACCTCCTCCAAAGGAGTGGGCGTCACCTTGAAATTGTCTGCCGTAAGCTTCAACTTACTGCAAGAAGACATAGACAGCACCACTGCCATGCCTGCGAAAAGAATAGACTTTTTCATACTGATTTTAAAAATTGAAATATTTTGGTGTATAATTTATTCCATTTTGAATGCAAAAATACAATTTTTTTCTCATTCCCCCTTATTTTTCTTTAAAAAATAACATTATTTCACCCTTTTGTTTCATTTTTAATATTTCTTGGGTGATGCAGTAGCACTTCTTCCCTCAGACGGCTACGGTCGAGATGAGTGTAGATTTCCGTCGTACTGATCTTCTCGTGGCCCAGCATGGCCTGTATCGCCCTCAACCCGGCCCCGCCCTCCAGCAGATGCGTGGCGAAACTGTGACGGAACGTGTGCGGCGAGATTTTTTTCCTGATGCCGGCCGCCAGTGCATAGTTTTGGATGAAGATGAA
>ONSH01000006.1 GCA_900320435.1 uncultured Prevotellaceae bacterium | reverse complement strand
TGTGCCCGGAACGGGACTCGAACCCGTACGACCGCAATGGTCAAGGGATTTTAAGTCCCTCGTGTCTACCAATTCCACCATCTGGGCAGAAGCACGGCACTGCCGCGCGCTCTTTTTATTTTTCCTTCAGTACAAACCTTTTATAATATGTGAAACACAACATCGTCAGAGGCAAGGCAATCACCAGACCAATGAAGCCCAAGAGACAGCCCCACACCGAGAGCGAGAGCAGGATGACCGCAGGGTTCATGCCCATGGCTTTGCCCATAATCTTCGGGGTGAGCACCAAGTCCTGAAGCGACTGCACCACAGCAAAGACAATGGCGCAAAGGCCGATGATGACCCAGAAACTCTCGCCCGTGTCCGACGCCTTCAGCAGAGCCAAGACTGTGACAGGGAAGATGCCGAGCATCTGGAGATAAGGCACCATGTTGAGCAGGCCGATAAACAGGCCCACACCGACCGCCATAGGCAGGCCCACAATGGAAAAACCTATTGCAAAGCCGATGCCGACCAACAGAGCAATCAGGCCCTGGCCGCGGAAGTAGCGGTTCATGCTGTCCTCCACCTCCTCCAGGAGCTGCACGACGGCCGGACGGTTGTCCTTGGGAATGAGGCGCTGCCAACCCTCGGAGAACGTCTCGTAGTCCAGGAGGATGAAGAAGAAATAAAGGAACACCACGAAGACGTTGACCACGCCGATGAGAATCTGCGCCGTCTGCGACAGGAAATCCCACGCCTGCAGAGCGATGTAGCGGAAAGCATCCAACGTGCCGTCGTGCTCCAGGACTTTCAGCATCTTGCGCTGCATCTCCTCGTTCTGCACCAAAGCCTGAATCTGCTCATAGACGTTGTTCTCGCCAATCCAACGCTGCACAAAAAGCAACACGTCGTCGGTCAGACGCGACACCTCGCGCACCATGGGCGGCACGGTGAGCACCACAAAGAGGGCCACCAGCGAGAGCACCATCAGCATGGCCACCAGGATGCTCACCACACGCCAGCGGATGCGGCAGCGGCGCTCCAGGAAGACCACGAGCGGATAAGTGAAGTAAGCCAGCACCCAAGCCAGGAAGAACTGCCAAAGCACGCCGCTCAAGACGTCGAGCAGAGTGTAGACGACAAAGAAGCCGAGCGCCGTGAGCACCCAACGCACCACTCTGTCGAAAGTAATCTCACCCTGCAACATGATGTTGGCCCTTAAATTATGCGTTAAAACCTGTTATTTCACCTGCACCACGAGGAAGCGGCTCACGCTCCAGAACTTCTGCGTGTTGAGGATGTGCAGCTCGTACTCGCCGGCATCGTTCTTGCTCAGACGGTAAGAGCCGGCGGGATGCGTGGTGAGCATCTTGGCGCTCTTGGAATAGAACTTGATGTTCTGCGTCTGACGGATGTCCACCTTGGTGAAATAGTCGGTGGCGAAATCCTCGGAGCGCAGCACCTCGCCCTTCTGCAGAATCTTCTGCTCGGTGAGCTCGGCTTTGGTGCCGAAGACAAACCAGGCGCTGTTGAGGTCCTGCTCCTGAGCCGCCAGAGTGGCAGCCTGCTGCTGATTCTGCGTCGTGAGCTCACTGACGTCGGAGCTGAGCGCGGCGATGGAATCGGACTGATGCACGATGACGATATTCTTCTCGGCCAGCTGGGCCTCGAGCTCCTGAATGCGGGCAGCCTGCTCCTGCACCTGCTGCTCCAGGGCAGCGACGGTCTTGCGCAGCTTGTCCACATTGACGGTGGACGACTGAAGCTTCTGCTTGAGCTGCGCGATGAGCTCGCGCTGACGCTGCATCGTCTCCTCGATATACTGCATGTTCTCGCGGATGATGGCCTTATTGCCGGCAGCCTCCACATTGCCGTCGGCCACAGCGACGCGACCCTCGGCCTGATTGATGCGGCTGATGCCCTCCTGAACCTCGTAGAACGTGCCCATAAGGTCGTTCAATTCGCCGTCTTTGGCATTGATGACGGCTTGCAGAGAGTCGCGCTGCTGCTGCACGGCATCAGACGCACCCTTGCGGTCACTGCAGGCGGAAGCCATAAGCACCAGACCTGCCATCAAAAGCAACTTCTTCATAATCCTTCTACTACTATTACGAACTCGCCCTTAGGTTCGTTCTCCTTAAAATGATTCAGCACCTCAGCGAGGGTGCCCCTTACACTCTCTTCATGCACCTTGGAAATCTCGCGGCACACAGAGCACTGACGCTCCGGGCCAAAAACCTCCTGAAACTGCTCCAACGCCTTGACCACACGATGCGGACTCTCGTAGAAAATCATGGTGCGCGTCTCATCGCGCAGCGCATTGAGTCGGGTCTGGCGCCCCTTCTTCTGGGGCAGGAAGCCCTCGAAGCAGAAGCGGTCGCAGGGCAAACCGCTGGAAACCAGTGCGGGAACAAAGGCTGTCGCTCCTGGCAGCGTCTGCACCTCGATGCCCGCCCTGACGGCTTCGCGGGTGACCAAAAAACCGGGGTCGGAGATTCCGGGAGTGCCTGCATCCGAGACCACCGCTATGGTCTCGCCCGCCTTGAGCCGCTCGACGACAGAGGCCACCGTGTGATGCTCATTGAACTTGTGGTAAGAGAGCATCGGCCGACGGATGTCGAAGTGACGCAGCAGGTTACCGCTCGTTCGGGTGTCCTCCGCCAGGATGAGGTCTGCCTCTTTCAAAACGCGGAGGGCTCTCATGGTGATATCCTCCATGTTTCCGACGGGAGTAGGTACCAGGTACAACATTTACAAACGCAAAAGTACGACATTTTAGCGATAAGAACGAGGATAACGACAACTTTTTTCGCAGAACACTTGAAATTTTTGAAGTTTTTCACTATTTTTGCACAAGAAATCACACGATATGCGACGATACAACTCCAGCCGAAGCGCTTTACCTTTTGAAGACGGCATGAGCCAGGTGGTCTCCCGCGAGGCTACCGAAGCGGGCGTGGAGCGCGCCGTGCTGGTGGGCATCATCACCCCGCAGCAGGACGAGCGCCACACCAACGAATATCTGGACGAGCTGGCCTTTCTGGCCGAGACGGCCGGCGCCGTCACCGCCAAGCGCTTCACGCAGCGTCTGAACGGCCCCTCGTCGGTGACCTATCTGGGCATCGGCAAACTGCAGGAAATACGCCGCTACATCGAAGAGGAGGAAGAAGCCGAGAGGAGCGTGGACATGGTCATCTTCGACGACGAGCTCTCGGCCAAGCAGCTGCGCAACATCGAGCAGGAGCTCAAGGTGAAAATCCTCGACCGCACCAACCTCATCCTCGACATCTTCGCCATGAGGGCCCAGACGGCCCACGCCAAGACGCAGGTGGAGCTGGCGCAATACCGCTACATGCTGCCCCGACTGCAGCGCCTGTGGACCCATCTGGAGCGCCAGCGGGGCGGCAGCGTGGGCCTGCGCGGACCGGGCGAGACGCAGCTCGAAATGGACCGCCGCATCATCCTCAACCGCATGGCTCTGCTTAAGCAGCGTCTGGCCGACATCGACCGCCAGAAGACCACCCAGCGGCAGGGACGCGGCCGCATGATACGCGTAGCCCTCGTGGGTTACACCAACGTGGGCAAATCCACGCTGATGAACCTGCTGGCCAAGAGCGAGGTGTTCGCCGAGAACAAACTCTTCGCCACCCTCGACACCACCGTGCGCAAGGTGATCATCGACAACCTGCCCTTCCTGCTCTCCGACACCGTGGGCTTCATACGCAAGCTGCCCCACGACCTGGTGGAATCGTTCAAATCGACGCTGGACGAGGTGCGCGAAGCCGACCTATTGCTGCACGTCGTGGACATCTCGCATCCCGACTTCGAGAGTCAGATTGAAGTGGTGGAGAAGACACTGGCCGACCTGGGCTGCGCCGACAAGCCCTCCATGATCATCTTCAACAAGACCGACGCCTACCGATGGGTGGAGAAAGACGAGAACGACCTCACGCCGGAGACCCGTGAGAACATACCCCTCTCACGACTCATCCACACCTGGATGGCACGCACCTACGGCGACTGCCTTTTCATCTCTGCCAAGGAGAGACAAAACTTCGACACACTCAAGCAGGTGCTCTACAACAAGGTGCGCCAGCTCCACGTGCAGAAGTATCCCTACAACGACTTTCTGTATTGATAATTGATAATTGACAATTGATAATTGATAATTGATTTTTTAACACTATAAACTATGGCTAACGTTCCTTTCAAGTACGCCCCCATGTTCCAGAAGGGCGAGGACAAGACCGAATACCGGTTGCTGTCCAAAGAGGGTGTCACCGTCAGCAGCTTTGAAGGCAAGGAGATCGTCAAAGTGTCTCCCGAAGCCCTCACACTGCTGGCCCAGCAGGCCTTCCACGACGTAGAGTTCATGCTGCGCCGCGAGCACAACCTGCAGGTGGCCAAGATTCTCTCCGACCCCGAAGCTTCGGAGAATGACAAGTATGTAGCGCTGCAGTTCCTGCGCAACGCCGAGACTGCCGCAAAAGGCATCCTGCCCTTCTGTCAGGACACCGGCACCGCCATCATCCACGGCGAGAAGGGACAGCAGATCTGGACCGGATTCGAGGATGAAGAGGCCCTCTCCAAAGGCGTCTACAACACCTACACGGAGGACAACCTGCGCTACTCGCAGAACGCGCCTCTCAACATGTACGACGAGGTGAACACCAAGTGCAACCTTCCCGCACAGATCGACATCGAAGCCACCGAAGGCGCTGAATACCGCTTCGTCATGGTGGCCAAAGGCGGCGGCTCGGCCAACAAGACCTACTTCTACCCCATGACCAAGGCTACCATCCAAAACGAGGGCACGCTGCTGCCCTTCCTCGTGGAGGAGATGAAGCATCTGGGCACGGCAGCTTGTCCGCCCTACCACATCGCCTTCGTCATCGGCGGCACTTCGGCCGAGAAGAATCTGCTCACGGTGAAACTGGCCTCCATCAAATACTACGACAACCTGCCCACAACGGGCGATGAAACCGGCCGCGCTTTCCGCGACATCGACCTCGAGCAGAAGCTGCTCAAAGAGGCCTATAAGATCGGTCTGGGCGCCCAGTTCGGCGGCAAATATCTGGCCCACGACATCCGCGTCATCCGTCTGCCCCGTCACGGCGCCTCCTGCCCCATCGGCATGGGCGTGTCATGCTCTGCCGACCGCAACATCAAGGCCAAGATCAACCGCGACGGCATCTGGCTGGAGAAGATGGACGCCAACCCCACGGAGCTTATTCCCGAAGCGCTGCGCAAGCCCGGCGAAGGCGGCAAAGGCATCGAGATCGACCTGGACAAGGGCATCGACGCCGTGCGTCAGGAGCTGACCAAGTATCCCGTCTCCACGCGCGTGAACCTTAAAGGAACCATCATCGTGGCCCGCGACATCGCCCACGCCAAGCTCAAGGCCCGTCTGGACGCCGGCGAAGGCATGCCCCAGTACTTCAAGGACTATCCCGTGCTCTATGCCGGCCCGGCCAAGACGCCGGAAGGCTATCCCTGCGGCTCGATGGGCCCCACGACAGCCAACCGCATGGACCCCTACGTGGACGAGTTCATGGAGAACGGCGCTTCTCTGGTGATGATCGCCAAGGGCAACCGCACGCAGCAGGTGACCGACGCCTGCAAGAAGCACGGCGGCTTCTATCTGGGCACCATCGGCGGTGTGGCAGCCGTGCTCTCACAGTCGAGCATCAAGAGCATTGAGTGCGTGGAATATCCCGAGCTCGGCATGGAAGCCATCTGGAAGATCAAGGTGGAAGACTTCCCCGCCTTCATCCTGGTGGACGACAAGGGCAACGACTTTTTCAAGCAACTTAAGCCCTGCTCCGGCTGCACAATACTCTAAAAAAGCGGCAAAAAGCTCTTTTAAGCGAAAAACTTTAAACGTTAAACTCTAAACTTTAAACTTTTTTTCGTACCTTTGCACCCGCTAATGAAAAAAGATTAGCATTTTGAGGTTGACTCGCTAGCTCAGTTGGTAGAGCACATCACTTTTAATGATGGGGTCTCGGGTTCGAACCCCGAGCGGGTTACCAAAAGAAAAAGCCCTCGGCAGTCGGAAGTTTACTTCCAGAGCGCCGGGGGATTTTTGTTTTACGCACTTCCCGTGGAAGGGCGCCGGGGTTCGCAAGCACCCCGAGCGGGTTACCAAAAGAAAGAAAAGAATAAGCCGTGGCGACTGCCACGGCTTATTCTTTTTCTATGCTACCCCACCCCGCTTAATTGCGGTGCGTGGCGGAATAGTTGATGCGCAGTGCCCACGACTTACGGAGCACTTCCTTCACGTCGGTGATGTAGCCCATCTGCGTACGCACGTCAGCCTTGATGGAGATCGTCTGCTCAGCCTGGTTGGTCATGCCCTGACGCTCCTGAGCGACAAAGTCCATCACCTCGCGGGCTTCCGCATAACGGTCGTTCAGCTGAATACGCGTGCCGGAACCCATCTGAGCGCGCAGAGCGTCGGTTGGGGGGCCGATGTAGATGAACGATACTGTGCTCTTCTTACCGAGCTTCTCCAGCTCCGTACCCTGAGGCGTGGTGAACTTCACCTTAAGCGTGACCTCACGCATGGTGGTCACAATCATGAAGAAGAACAGAATGGTGAAGATCAAGTCAGGCAGAGACGAGGTGTTCATCTCCGGCATTTCGCGGCTTGCTTTTTTCTTGAATCCCATAATCAGTTTCCTCCATAGTTTTTAGGTTCAGCCTCAGATATCTTCTGGGGATAGTAGGTACGAACGGCAACCTGCTGCTCATCCGTCAGGTTGGCATACAGACGTCCGAACTTACGCTTGGACAAATCATCGCGCAACTCGTTGTATGCGGCTACCAATTCGTTCTGTACCTGGAAATAGACGTCGTATGGCGTGCCACGGTCAGTCTGTACGGAAATCACATGCTTCTCGGTAACGGCACTGGCGCCCAGGAGGTCAATCTCCTTACCGAACTTCTCCGGCAGCTTGCTGGAGTTGTTGGGGTTGTCGATAAACTCCTTGGCCAGAGGCTTGAGCTGCTCCAGAGCGATGTATTCGCTGATATTGCCCACCTTGCACCAGAGCTGACCGGCAGCATTGATACGTACATTCATCACGTTGCGTTCCTTGACATCGATTTGTGCATCCTCCTGGTCCTTGTCGGGCGGCTGGGGCAGACGACGGGCCAAACCCGTGTCGGTGTCCATACTCGTGGTCACCAGGAAGAAGATCAGCAGCATGAAGGAGATGTCGGCTGTTGAACTGGTGTTCAGGCCCGGCATTTTCTTTTTCTTCTTTGCCATGTCTTTCTTTTGGTTTTTGACTTAAACGATGTTTAGTGAACGCTCTCTTACTTCTTCGTGGCAGACTTGGTCAGATAACCACTCATGGTGACGCAAATGGCGCCGATAGCTACCAGCGTGAGGATATACATGCTCCAAATGAACATATCCACAACGGTCACCCAACCGCCAGTGGTCACAGTGCCGTCGGCAGCGCGGAAGTCCTCCTCACCGATGCCGAGCACACCGCCAATGGCGAGGCTGATAATCGTAATCACGCAGGTGAACATGATAATCTTGCCACCGGGAACACCCGTATAACTGGCAGAGTCCACACCCTTGTTGCTCTGGGCGCTCTTTACAACAGACCAAACCGTCAGGCCGGCTGTCAGCAGCACGCAAGCATACATAAGGAACAGCAACAGGCTGGTGAACATGGGAGCCACGAAGTCGCCGACATATTCATTGTCCCATCCCACGAAGAAGAACAGGAGGAATACGATGGCGCTAACGGCAATGACGCCCAGCATCACGTATTTTGATATTTGTTGAGTTTTCATGATTCTTTACTTATTCTGTAAGGTTAAACCTTTTTTAGAACAAGTCCGAAGCAAACTTACTTCTGGCACTTGTCGCTCTTAACACACATCACGAGCAGCTCCTGAGCAGCCTCTTCCATGTTACCGGTAAGCGCCTCTACACGAGCCAGGATGAAGTTGTAGAACACCTGCAGAATCAGGGCTACGACAATACCGAAGATGGTGGTGATAAGGGCGACCTTCATACCGCCGGCAACAACGGTCGGGCTGATATCACCTGCCTTCTGAATCTGGTCGAAGGCCATCACCATACCGATCACAGTGCCAAGGAATCCGAGAGAGGGAGCCATGGCGATGAACAGGGTGATCCAAGAGCAGTTCTCCTCGAGGTAAGAACCCTGAACCTCAGCCTCCATGTTGATCGTACGCTCGATGGTGGCGATGTCGTTCTGGTCCTTAGAGTTGAGGCACTCCAGAGCCTTGCGGCTTACCTGAGCCACGGGACCGCGGGTGTTGGCGGCGAGGTTGATTGCCTCCTGCACCTTACCGGCAGCAACGAGATCGGCCAAGTCAGCAGTGAACTTGCGAGTATTGATCTGAGCCAGAGAGAGGTAAATCACACGCTCGATACAGAAAGCCAGACCCAGAACCAGAGCGATGGCAACGAGAGACATAAAGTCTGCACCACCCTCAATGAACTTGGTCTTCAGAGCCTTGTGGATACCCTCACTCTCTTCCTCAACGATGGGAGCCTCTTCTTGGGGAGCAGCCTCCTCTACGGCAGCCGTGTCAACAGCAGCGGAATCAACAGCGGCGCTGTCTACTGCCTCTACAGCAGCTTCCTCCTCCTGAGCCATCACATTCTGGGTCATTGCGAAAGAGCACGCAGCAACCAATGCAACAATTGCGAATAACTTTTTCATTGTTAGTAAAATTTTTAGGTTAATTATTTGGTTTTTCTTAGTATTTCGCGGTTCTCTTCTCGGACGTCACCGTCCATGTTTTGCGGAGAGAGGGGGATTCGAACCCCCGATACGCTTTTGACGTATACACGCTTTCCAGGCGTGCCTCTTCAGCCACTCGAGCATCTCTCCATGTGCCTCTGCACACATTTGCGACTACAAAAATACCTTTTTTTTCTTAATCAACATCAACTTTTTTCTAAAAAAATACAGAACTAATGCCGTTTTTTTCGTTTTACAGGTCGATTCCGAACGTATTATGCACCAAAAAGGCGTCTTGCGTTGTCATCCGTCACCTTTTCAACCTCCCCCGGAGACAGATTATATATCTCTGCCAATTTGCCACAAACGGAAGTCAGAAAACTGCTCTCGTTGCGCTCTCCGCGATGCGGCACGGGAGCCAGATACGGGCAGTCCGTCTCCAGCACCACACGCTCCAGGGGCACCTCCGAACGCAGGACCTCGCCCAACTTGGCATTCTTGAACGTAACGATGCCGCCGATGCCAACAAAGAAGCCCTCGTAGGCCATCACCCGACGCGCCGACTCCACACTGCCGGAGAAGCAATGGAACACACCGCGAAGCTCCGTGCCGTGACAGCTGCGCAACACTTCATGCACTTCATTCTCCGCCTTACGCTGGTGTATGACCAAAGGCAGACCGTGGCGGAAGGCCCATTCCGTCTGTCTGCGGAAAGCCTCGATTTGCTCTTTGCGGAACGTGTCGTCCCAATAGAAATCAAGCCCCACCTCACCGACGGCCACCTTGCCCCGAAGTTGCGGCTCCATGCGGTCGAGCACCTGTACCCAATCCGACTTGACGTCCTCGGGGTGCAGCCCCATCATCGGGAAACAGCTCTCGGGATGACGCTCCGCAAGCGCCATCATGCGGGGTATGCTCTCTTCGTTGATATTGGGCAGATAAAAACGAGTGACGCCCGCACCGAGTGCCCTCTGAAGGGTCTCCTCGCGGTCGTCATCGTAGTCGGGCTCGTAGAGATGAGCGTGCGTGTCTATCATGATTTACGCTCCATGAGCGACATGGCAAATTCCCATAGCGGCTGCTTCGTCTCCAAAGGCAACTTCAAATGCTCCAAGAGCATGCGGGCCTGATGGAAGAACTCGTTGATGCGGTGGGTCGTCATCCCCTTCACGCCGATAGCGTCGTAGAGCGCCGTCACGGCAGCAATCTTCTCCTGCTGCTCCTTTTGGCTGGATGGGTTCGTCTTGATCCAACGCTCCAACTCGGCTCTTTGCTCCGGACTGGCGGCCTGAAGCGCGGAGATGAGCAGGAAGGTCTTCTTGTTTTCCAGGATATCACCGCCGATACGCTTGCCGAAAGTCGCGAAGTCGCCGTAAACATCCAGCAAATCATCCTGCAGCTGGAAGGCCAAGCCAAGCTTCTCGCCGAAAGCATGCAAAATCTCCACGTCCTTGTCCTTCGCTCCTGCCTGCAATGCTCCCAGCGCCATGGCACAGGCCAACAGAACACTGGTCTTCAGACGAATCATCTCGATGTATTCCTCCTCCGTGACATCCAGGCGCTTCTCGAAGTCCATATCCATCTGCTGCCCCTCGTCTATCTCAAGGGCCGTCTCCGTGAAGAGCGACATCACCTGAGGAAGCACTTCGGCAGGGCACTCCTGCATCATCTGGAAGGCCAGCACCAGCATGGAATCACCCGAAAGGATGGCGGTGTTGTCATCCCATTTCTTATGCACGCAAGGCTTGCCTCTTCGCGTGTCGGCCTTGTCCATCAGGTCGTCGTGGAGCAGGGTGAAATTGTGATAAATCTCCAAGCCCAAAGCCGCCGGCATACAAGCGTCTATATCCTTTTTATAAAGGCTGTATGCCATCAGCATCAGGACCGGCCTGATGCGTTTGCCGCCCAAAGACAGGACGTAGCGGACCGGATCGTACAGACCGGCAGGCTCCCGGTCAAAAGAAAGGTGAACCAGAGCCTGGTTCACCTTATCTAGTATTTCATTAGTTGTTAACATGCTCTGCTTAACCGAGTCGGAACATTACGGGCAGGTTGAAACGCGAACGCACCGTCTTGTTACCCTGACGGGCGGGCTTCCACTTCGGCATGGCGTTCACCACGCGCAATGCCTCGTCGGAGAGATGCTGGTCGGGCGAACGCATCACCTTGGCATCCACGATAGATCCGTCTCTGTTCACCACGAAGCTGACGATGACACGACCCTGAACGCCCTGCTCCTGACAGATGCTGGGGTATTTAATATGGTCGCGCAACCACTTCATGCAAGCTTCGTCACCGCCGGGGAACTGGGCATTCTCCTCAACAACATCAAAGATGCGGTCGTCGTCCACAGCCTCCACGATGGGGCCGACGGGGCCGGAAGCTACTGCGGAAGGACTGCCGGTGCCCACTACGGTGGTAATGGCCTGGTTCACTTCCTCACTGGTCTCCACTTCCTCGTCGGGCAACTCCGTTTCGTTGTCCACGATGTTGATGATTTCTGCCACCTTGGGCGCTGCTGCTGGAGGAGGAGCCATAACTTCCTGCTGCTGGGTGATAGGAATCATGTCCTCTTCGAAGGCCATCTCGTAAATCTTTTCTTCCTCAATCACTTTCTCCGGATCGCGCTGCGTGTACTCAAAGGCGCAGAACATAAGAGCCAGGGTCAATACATAACCGATAAGAATACCGGTGGATTTTTGACCCCTCAAGTTAAGGTTTTCATTAATCTGAACTGCTTCCATGATATTTTTTTTTCGTTTTTTTTCAAACCACGAGGGCAAATATAGAACTTTTTTCTGATTCATTGACCTCGTTAGTGATATTTTTTTTCATCTTAAAGCAATTTTTCGTCCCAAAGAGGGGTTATTGGAATAAAATAGAGTACCTTTGAAGCCGAAATATCACTCCGATGAGCCACAGACACCAGCTTTTGACGTTCCTCACGCTTGCCCTCCCCTTTTTCACTGCCCGTGCACAGGAGAGCAGCAGCGTGTTTAATTTCCTCAGTCTGTCCTCATCGGCACACACCACGGCGCTCGGCGGACAGAACATCTCCACCGTCGAAGACGACGCCTCCATGATCTTCACCAACCCCACCGCCCTCTCCAACACCACTTCGCACACGGTCAACCTTAACTACATGAATTATATGCGAGGTACCCACACGGGCAGCGCTGCTTATGTTCAGGCACATCGTACGCGCGGCAGTTGGGGCGCAGGAGCGCAGTTCGTCACCTACGGCAGCATGAAGGAGACCGACCAGTGGGGGCAGGTGCTGGGCACCATGTCGGCGCTCGACCTCAACTTGACCGGCGGCTACAGCTACGCCCTGGCAGAGCGCTGGGTGGGCGGCGTCATGGGTAAATTCCTCTACTCCAAATACGGCAGCTTCACCTCCGTGGCCCTCTGTGTGGACCTTGCCGCCAACTACTACGACGAGGATCACGACTTCTCCGTCTCTGCTGCCGTCACCAATCTCGGTGCACAGGTGAAAGCTTTCGGCAACGATCACGAGCGCCTGCCCATCAGCCTCAAACTTGGATTCTCCAAGGGCTTGGGTCATCTGCCCGCCCGCATCACGGTGACCATGTACGACATCAACCATTGGGCCCGCGGTTACTATTTCAACTCAGGCGGCGAAGACGTCGGAGGTTTCACCATCTTCATCAACCACTTCGCCCTGGGTCTCGACGTCTTTCCCACGCGCTACATCTGGCTCGCCCTGGGCTACAATTTCCGCAGGGGCTACGAGATGAAGGCCGGCGGATCATCTCACGCCGCAGGCCTGTCGCTCGGCGCCGGCCTGGACATCAAGCGTTTCAAAGTGGGTGTGACATGGGCCAAACAGCACGTCAGCACCAACTCCATCTGCGTGTCGCTGGCCTACAATTTCAACAAGCCCTGAATAATACCTGTTACAATATGAAAAGAATCACCATCGCCCTTGACGGACATGCTTCATGCGGCAAAAGCACCATGGCCAAACAACTGGCCAAGGAGATCAACTACGTGTATATTGACACCGGCGCCATGTATCGCGCCGTGACCCTCTACGCCATGCGCCAGGGATACATTAAAGCCGACGGCAGCATCGACGAGGCCGCTCTCGAAGCCGACATCAGCAACATCATCATCATGTTTGTCTACAACACGGAGAAGGGACGTCTCGAAACCTATCTCAACGGAGAATCCGTGGAAGACGAAATCCGCACGATGGAAGTGTCGGCCCACGTCAGCCCTATTGCCACACTCGGCTTCGTACGTTCTGCCATGGTGGACCTGCAGCGACTGATGGGCGAAGCCAAAGGCGTCATCCTCGACGGTCGCGACATCGGCACGGTGGTGTTCCCCAACGCCGAGCTCAAGGTCTTCGTCACGGCCGCCCCCGAAGTGCGTGCACAGCGCCGCTACGACGAGCTGACAGGCAAAGGCCTTCAGGTGGACTACGACGAAGTATTGAAAAATGTGCGCGAGCGTGACCGCATCGACTCCACACGCGCTATCAGCCCCCTGCGCAAAGCCGACGACGCTGTCGTGCTGGACAACAGTCACATGACCCGCGAAGAGCAGATGGCCTGGCTCAGAGGCGCCTTTGCCGTAGCCTCCCGCGACTGAACCCATCGTTCCACCCCAACCCTATGACTATCGAAATCGACGAAGGCAGCGGCTTCTGCCACGGTGTGACCCGGGCCATCAACAAGGCCGAGGAAGAACTGCATCGGGGCGAACCCCTCTATTGCCTGGGCGACATCGTCCATAACGGCAAGGAATGCCGCCGTTTGGAGCAAATGGGGTTGCACACCATAGGTCACGATGAATTCGACCGGCTCCACGACGCCCAAGTGCTCCTGAGAGCCCACGGCGAGCCGCCTTCCACCTATCTTCAGGCCCAAAAAAACAACATCCGCCTCGTCGACGCCACCTGCCCCGTGGTGCTCCACCTGCAGCAACGCATCCGGGCCGAATACGAATCCGATGAAAAAGGTAGCAAACAGATTGTCATCTTCGGCAAGCCGGGACACGCCGAGGTCCTGGGGCTTGTAGGACAAACTGCGGGCAACGCCATCGTCATCGAAAACATCGAAGACGCCTCCCGTCTGGATTTCTCACGCGACATCTCACTCTACAGCCAGACCACCAAACCGCTGGCACAGTTCCTGCAAATCGTCGATTATATCAAGGAGCACATCGCCCCAAAGGCCACATTCACCTTTGCCGACACTGTCTGCCGCCAGGTAGCCAACCGCATGCCGCACATCCAGCAGTTTGCCGCACGCCACGATGTCATCTTGTTTGTTTCCGGACGTAAGTCCAGCAACGGACGTGTGCTGTTTTCCGAATGTCAGCGCATCAATCCCGCCAGCTACATGGTGGACAGCCCCGAGGAAATCAATCTCCGCTGGTTTGAGGGTAAAAAAAGTGTTGGCATCTGCGGCGCCACCTCCACACCGAAATGGCTGATGGAGCAGTGTGCCGAACGCATCAAGAAGGCCAAACTCTAAACCGCTCTATTTCGACGACCAACTCCACAACTCGTAGAAGAAGACTCCTACGAGACAGATTGGAGCGATATACCGCATCAGCAGACAGATGACCTTCATTGCCCAAACGGCAGATCGAGAAGGACGTTCGCCGATCAACTCCCTCTCTACAAACTGACGCTTCATCACCCAAGCGGCAAATACGCTGAAACACAGGCCACCGATGGGCATCATGAACTTGGCCGTCACAAAGTCGAACAAGTCAAAAAAGCCCATGCCGAGCAGCGTGACATTGCGCCACGGGCCGAAAGAAAGTGAGCAGGCCGTAGCACACACCATAGCACAAAGCGCCACGACAACGGCTGCCTGCGGACGTGTGAGGCGGCTCTTCTCATGCAACAGCGCCGTCACCATTTCGTGCATCGAAATGGCACTGGTCAGCGCCGCCACCAGGAGCAATATGTAGAAGAGAGACGAAAACAGGTAGTTGGCCACAGGCGTGGCACCCAAAACGGCATTAAAGACGTGAGGTAAGGTGATGAATACCAGGCCGGGGCCGGCATCCACCTGTGCACCGATGCTGAACACCACAGGGAAGATGACCAGACCGCTGGCCACCGCCACCATCGTGTCCAACAGGCAGATAATGAGCGAAGAGCGCATCAAAGCCACATCCTGCTTGAAATACGAGGCATACGTTGCCAAACAACCGATACCAACGGAAAGCGAAAAAAACGCCTGTCCCATGGCCGAAAGCACCACATCGACCGTCAAACGGGAGAAGTCGGGATTCAGCAGAAAACGGAGCCCGGCGGAAGCACCCGGCAGCGTCATCGAGAACCCGACCAACAGTACAATAATAAGGAAGAGCAAAGGCATCATCCACCTGGACACACGCTCAATGCCCTTTTGCACACCGCCGGCCACGACTGCCGTGTTGGCTGCCATAAAAATCGCGACAAACAGAATCGGATGCCAAGCAGAAGATGAAAAGTCGGAGAAAAAGAGGCCGAAATCCCGATCGGCCAACAATGCGCCCCGCAAGCACTCCTCCGTGTAGAACAGTGTCCAGGCCGCCACCACCACATAGAAACTGAATATCAGAAAACCTGCCAACACACCCATATAACCCACCAGTGGCCAACGCGTTCCGGGCATTAGGTGTTTGAAGCTGTCTGCAGCATTAGCTTTTCCGGCGCGACCGATGACAAACTCCGAACACATCACCGGCAAAGCCAGGATAAGTACAAAAACGAGATACACCAGAATAAACGCGGCACCACCGTGACGCCCGGCCTCCATTGGGAAACGCCACACGTTGCCCAAACCGACGGCACTGCCGACAGAGGCCAAAATCACGCCTGCCCGGCTGCTGAAATGATGTCGTCCTTCCATTGCTTAAACGGATGTGCTCTCATGTGGCTGTTGTAGAAACGGCGGTCGCCCGTCACCTCACGTCCGATAAACGGAGGGATCACGAACGTCTCGTCCTCACTGTGCAGCTCTATTTCAGCCATAGTAAGCCCTTCGTTATCGTCGTAGAACTCGTCCACCTCCCACACATGGCCGTCCTCCGCACGCACCAAATAGCGCGACTTGGAAATGACGCCCGGCTCGGCAACGGTGAGCAGCGCCTCGGCTTCGGCCACAGAAATCTCCTTTTCCCACTCGAAGCGCCCCAACCCCCTGCGGTCGCTCGGGCCCTTAATGGTGAGATAGCCTTTGTCGCCGCGAATGCGAACCCGCACCGTACGCCCGTTGCCCGATGCGATGTAGCCCTGACGTATCCGGGTCACATCATAGGCGAGACTTTTGTACTCGCCCTTCACCAAAAACTTGCGTTCTATCTCCAAATAAGCCATTTCACCGGTTTTTCTACTCTCCGCCAAACTGCATGAGGTAGGCTTTGATGAAAGCGTCGATTTTACCGTCCATCACACCGCCGACATCGGAGGTTTGATATCCGGTACGGTGATCCTTCACGCGACGGTCGTCAAAGACATAGCTGCGAATTTGCGAGCCCCACTCGATCTTCATTTTGCCGGCTTCCACCTTGGCCTGCTCAGCCATACGATGTTTGAGTTCCTTGTCGTAGAGCATGGAGCGCAGCAGACGCAGAGCGTTCTCCTTGTTCTTGGGTTGATCGCGCGTCTCGGTGTTTTCGATGAGGATTTCTTCCTCCTCACCGGTATAAGGGTCTTTATACTGATAGCGCAAACGCACGCCGCTCTCCACCTTATTGACGTTCTGACCACCGGCGCCGCTACTGCGGAACGTATCCCAGGAGATGCGGGCCTGCTCGATATTCACTTCGATGCTATCGTCCACAAGCGGCGTAACAAAGACGGAAGCGAAAGACGTCATACGCTTGCCCTGTGCATTGTAGGGCGACACACGCACCAAACGGTGCACTCCGGTCTCACTCTTGAGAAAGCCGTAAGCCTGAGCACCTTCGATCTCAAGCGTGCACGACTTGATGCCGGCATCGTCGGCCTCCAGAAGGTTGGCTACACGGCATTTGTATTTGTTTTCTTCTGCCCAACGCATATACATACGCATGAGTTGCTGCGCCCAGTCCTGAGCCTCCGTGCCGCCGGCACCGGAGTTGATTTTGAGCACGGCGTCCATCTGGTCTTCCTCGCGGCGAAGCATGTTGCGCAGCTCCAGGGCCTCAATGGAAGAGATGGCCTTCTGATAGTTTTCGTCCACCTCGGCCTCCGTAACCAACCCTTCTTTGAAGAAATCCACGGCGAGTTCCAACTCGTCGGCCTGCGCTGACACGGCTTCAAAGTCCTTAATCCACTTCTCGATGCCTTTGACCAGCTTCATCTGGGCTTCAGCCTTCTTCTGGTCGTCCCAAAAGCCGGGCGCCTGGGTGCGTAACTGCTCTTCCTCGAGCTGAATGCGTTTCTCGGGAATATTGAGATAGCGGTTCAGAGCTTCCACTCTGTCACGCACCTCTTTCTGTTGTTCCTGTGTAATCACTATACCTTAAACTTACCTTGTTATCGATTAATCTTCATACATCTTGTCGATGATTTCCTTGTAATTCTCGTTGAGCACCGGACGCTTCACCTTCAGGGTGTTGGTCAACTCACCCTTTTCCAGAGAGAAGGGCTCGGGCAGAAGGGTGATGCGCTTCACCTGCTCGTAATGGGCAAACTCCTGCTGCAGGGTGTCCAGACGGGACATGATGAACTTGTTGATCTCCGGGTCGGCACACATTTCTGCACGCGACGAGAAGTTACGACCGTGCTCCCGGGCAGACTTCATCAGCACATCGTATTCGGGAATCACCAGCGCAGACACAAACTTTTTCCGATCGGCAATAATCACGATCTGATCCACAAAGCGATCCACGGAAAGTTTACTCTCCAGAAGTTGCGGTGCAATATATTTGCCGTTGCTCGTCTTAAACAGATCCTTAATGCGGTCGGTCAGATAGAGCTCGCCGTCCTTCATATAGCCGGCGTCACCCGTGTGAAACCACCCGTCCTTGTCAATGCTGCGCTCCGTCACCTCAGCTTTTCGATAATAGCCCTTGGTGATGGTGTCGCCCTTGAGCAGCACTTCGTTGTTCTCGCCGAAGGACACCTGCACGCCACTGAGCACGCGGCCGACACTGCCCAACGATATTTTCTGATTCCACCGGTCGCACGAAACCGTTGCCGTGCTCTCGGTCAGGCCGTAACCGGCAATCATCATGATGCCGGCAGAATGGACGAACTCCTCCACTTCCTTAGGAATGGCTGCACCTGCTGTGGGGAAGAAATTGGCGCGCTCCAAGCCGAGATTTTGAAGAAGCAGGGCGATGATGGTGCGCTCGTAGAACTTGTATTTCAGCTCCAAAGCCAAAGGCGGCTTCTTGCCGTTCATCCGATAAGTGACATTATATTCCTTGCCCACCTTAAGCGCATCGTGAATCAAAAGACGCTGCACGGCACTGGAATTACGGATTTTCTCTTTCACACCGGAGTAAACCTTCTCCCAGAATCGGGGCACGGCACACATACAGGTGGGGTGCACCTCCTTCATGCTGTTGAGCACGTCGGTAGGCTTGAGATTCACGGCCAGCGTTGCGCCGTTGACCAAACAGAGGTAAGTCCAGCCGCGCTCAAACACATGAGTAAAAGGCAGGAAGTTCATCACCAAATCCTTATCGCTGAGCGGAAGAGCTCCTTCGTGTCCCTTAAAAGCAGCATTGTACATCCGATGGGTCAACATCACGCCCTTGGAGAGCCCGGTCGTGCCACTGGTGTAGAGAATGTTGGCCAAATCGTCCTCCTTAAGCTCTGAAGTGCGCTTGTTCACCTCGTCATTGAAAGGCAAACCCTCGCCTATAGCCAAGAACTCATCGTAAGTGATGCTCGTGCTGTCGCGCTCGTCACGCTCGATGTCCTTCGTCATGAGTATCAGCTTCTCTACCCGGGGATCAAGCTGCTGCACGCGCAATGCCGTGTCATACTGATACTGCTCACCCACGAAGATGTAGCGGATGGAGGCGTCGGAAACCATATACTTCACCTGCATCTCGCTGGAAGTGGCATAGAACGGGATGGTGACGGCACGAATGCCGTACGCCGCGAAGTCCGTAATGAGACACTCCGGCATGTTCTGACTGAACACCGCCATGTTTTCCTGCACACCCACCCCCAACTTCAACATGGCGTTGCTGGCCAGACGGACCCTTCTGGAAAATTCGTTCCAAGAGATATTCTTCCAAACATTCTTCTCGTAATCGCGATACATCATCGCGGTACGTTCGCCATACTTTTTAGCCTGGTCATGAATCAGTGTGGACAGGGGACTTGCGCAAAACATGGTTAAAAAACTTTTATTTTGCTGCAAATATACAAAAAAAAGGTGATTTTCGAAGAAAAGAGTAAAACATTGAAGCACGAACAACGAACTTTTTCATACTTTTGTGTGAAAAATAAACAATAATGGACCATATAGAACTGCTCTCCAAGCTCATTGAAACGCCCAGATACTCGCGTGAAGAAACCGCTGCTGCCAACATTTTGGAGGCCTGCATGAAAGAGCGCGGGCTGTCAACGCAGCGTCAGGGGAACAATCTGTGGAGCATCTCTCCCGCGACGTCGGGCCCCACGGTGTTGCTCAACGCACACATCGACACCGTTCACCCCGTAAGCGCATGGACACGGGATCCTCACAAAGCCACTCTGGAGGGCGACAAGTTGTATGGACTGGGCAGCAACGATGACGGAGGCTCGCTGGTAAGCCTGTTGGAAGTCTTCTGCCGTTGTCAGAAAAAATCTCTGCCCTACACGCTGATTTTGCTAATCTCCGCCGAAGAAGAGGTCAGCGGGAAAGGCGGCATTGAGAGCGTCCTGCCCCTGTTGCCACCCATCGATTTTGCCATTGTCGGAGAACCCACGGGAATGCAACCCGCCATCGCAGAAAAAGGGCTGATGGTGCTCGACATCACCGCCCATGGTAAAGCCGGACACGCTGCCAGAAATGAAGGTGTCAACGCCATTGACCTGGCCATTGAAGACATTGAAACCATCCGCCGCCTGCCGGCCCAATTGAAGAGCTCTCCCCTGCTTGGCCCGGTAAAGATGACAACAACAATCATCCATGCCGGCACCCAGCACAATGTGATTCCCGACGAATGCACATTTACGGTGGACGTGCGCTCCAACGAGTTGTATGACAACAAGGCGCTCTTCGACATCGTATCCTCTCACATTAATAGCGAGGCCAAAGCCCGCAGTTTCCGCCTCTCTTCATCCTCGATAGAAGAAACACATCCTCTCGTGCAAAAGCTTCTGAAAATGGGGAAAAAGCCCTTTGGCTCACCCACACTCTCGGATCAGGCGCTCATGCGCTTCCCCTCGCTCAAAATGGGGCCGGGCGAGAGCAGCCGCTCCCACACGGCAGACGAATTCATCAAACTCGCCGAGATAGAAGACGCAATCGCTACCTACCAATCCATACTTCTGGATTGAGTTTTGCCGTCTCTTTGCGCAACTGGAAATGAAGCAACGGATGTCCGTTGTCATCATTGGCAGGAGTGCCGATAATATCGCGTGTTTTGACCTTCTGACCCTTGGAGACAATCACGGAAGACAGATTACAATACACGGAGATATAGGATCCGTGACGAATCAGCACGTTCTTGGTGCCGCCAAAGGCAAAGACTGCAGTCACAACGCCATCGAACACGCTGCGTGCACGGGCTCCGGCCTGACCGGAATAATTCACGCCCTTGTTGTCCAGCGTCACATGGCTAAGACCTTCCACTCTGTATTGTCCGAAATGAGCCGCGATGCGATACGGACCGGTCAAAGGCACCGGCAAACGCCCGCGATTGGCTTCGAAATTGCCCGAGAGCTGACGCTCTTCCGGAGTGAGCCAACTGCTGCTCTTTGACGCAGAAGAAGACGTCTTCCCCGACGCTGCGCCGGAGGTCTTCCCCGCGTTCTTTTGGGCGGCAGCCTTCTGCGCTGCAGCTCTCCTTGCTGCAGCCTCACGCTCAGCCTTCTTGCGAGCCTGTTCGATTTCATATGCGATGAGATCGTCAATCTTTTTGTTCAAAGCGGCCAGCTCCTTCTTGCGGGCATTCACCTCTGCAGCCAGGTCTTTCTGCTTCTTTTTGAGGTTCTTCACCTCTTTCTGTTTGGTTAGCTGCTCCTGTGTCAACTTCTTGCGCTCAGCCACCAGCTCATTCATCACGCCGTGCATCTGAGTTCGTTTGCTGACCAGCCTGTCTCTCATCAGCGATGTTTCCGCTTGCCTTTCCTGAATTTGCTGACCCAGGGTATACTGATAGTTGGCATACTCTCTGGTGTAACGCAAACGGCGATACATCTGGGTCACGCTCTTGGCCGACAGCACGAACAGCAACGGGCTCTTCACCTTGGGATAAAGGCGGGTCATCTTCACCGCACGGCGAAATCTTGCTTTTTTTTCCTCAAGCTGGCGCTGAAGCTCCGCCAGACTGTCCTTAATCACCGTAATTTCCGCATTCAACGTCTCCAGCTCTCCCTCCAACGTGTGGATATGCTGCACACGGTCCTCCAGACGAACGCCTAAGTCATGAATACGCTCTTCGCCCCTCTTCACCGCTTTTTGAGTAGACTCCATTTCACGCTGTTTGCTCTTGATGGTCTTCTCCAGCTGAGTCTGCTGAGCCTTGAGCGTACGCACTTTCTTCGAATTTTGTGCCCAACCCGAAGTGCTTATTAATAATATAAAAAGGAATAGTATGCGATACACGCTACATGTTGATTAAAGTCTGTACTAGTTGTTCGAGGGTCACTCTGTCAAAACGGGAATCGTTGAATGGCGTTCTCGTCTGCCAGCCGTCGTCGTGGCCCCACTCATCAAACGTGAAGTGGGCTTTCAGCGTTTTTCCGGATATGGGCAGGCTAAGCTGCAGCTCCCGGGGCATACGTCCTTCCTTATCACCCCAAAACATGCTCTGAACATTCTCAAAGTTTATCTCGCGGCTCAGGAAGCCGTCCACCTCCGCATAGGGCGCCCGGACATACTGTCTGTTCACCCGATCCAGGAAGAGGAAATCGCTCTGTGTCATCTCCATGCTGCCTACCTGTATCGTGATAATCATGGAATAGGTAAACTGCACCTGAACGACATCGCCCCTTTTCAAGCGGACATTGGTGTTGAGTGTCGCACGGCGTCCGTTGTAAATCATCGTGGCGCGCCCTGTTGTTGTGGCCACATCACCGTCTTGCCAAGGCAACGCCGTCACTGCCGAAACCGTGTCCACCGGCACCGCGACATCCTCTCCGTCCTTCGCCTTATGGGAACGACAGCCGGAAAGCAGCAACAGGGCTGCCATGAAACAAAGCCATTTATTTTGCATAATACTTCTTTTTTCTCACTTTCTTAGGCAGGAGCGGCGTGCCCGTCTTGTCGTCACGCTTCATGGCCAGACGCCAAAAGCGAAGCGCCTCTTCCTCTTTGCCCTGCATCCAGGCAATGTCGCCGGCATGCTCAAGCACATTGCTCATGCAATATTTGTTGTCCAACAGGTACTCGTCCGTGCTGTCGGGCGGAACCACTTTGTGCATCACGCGCTCTGCCTCATCATACTGCCGACTGATGAACATGATCCATGCATAAGTGTCCAGATATATCGGATTGTCGGGAGCGGCTTTCAAGGTGCGTCGCGACATCTCCGCCGCCTCATCCAAACGTTCTTCTCTGAGCGACAGATAATACGCGTAGTTGTTCAGATAGGCCACGTTGTCCTTGTTGTAGACCAGCGCCGAATCAAAAGCCGCAAAAGCCTCATCATAGCGCCCCACCTCGTGGCAGGCGTCTCCTTTCAGACCCCACACCTCGCTGATCAGCGAAGGGCGGGTGCCCTCGCCGCGTTTCTCCAAACCTTTGCGGAACACCTCGATGGCATTCTCAAAGCGTTTCTGCTGCATCAGTGTGATGCCCAGGAAATAACTGTAACCGAGATTCTCCGGATACAGATTGACGCCGCGACGGCAGATTTCTTCCAGCTGTCCGTAATCCTCCCTCTTTCCGTAATACTCCATCAGGTAACCCATCACGTTTTCGTCATCGGGCTGCAGCTCCAGAATCTTTTTCAACACCTTTACCACTTCTTCGCCGGGAGCCTCACGTTGCAGAAGCGACACGGCATCACTACGCAATAGGGCCAGTTCGGTTTCCGTCGGCCCAACCCGGCGCGCTTCGTCGAAGAAGTGATTGGCCCGAAGGGTGTCGCCGTAATATTGATAGAGACGTCCGCACTGGATTAAGGCCATCACGTCGTAAGGACGCTCCTTGCACAACTCCTCAAACTGCTGGAAGGCACGAACACTGTCCTTGCAGTCAATCATGTAAATGGAAAACTTCTCGCCGGCCGTCTCCACGGTCCTGCCCTCACGCTTATCAATGGCATCCAATATCTCCAGCGCTCTTTCCCAATTGCCGATATTGTTGTAATGTTTGGCCAGCTGCATCTTCACCTCCGAACGGCTCGGCCTCAGGGCAGAGAGGCGCTCCAAATACGTCACGGCCTCGTTGTTCATCATCCTGCGCAACATCACTGCCGCAACGTTTTCCTGATAATTGGCGTTCAGAGAATCCATATCCGCTGCCTGCCTCATCATCTCTATACCCAAACTATCTTCCTTCAACGCTATCTGCAGACGGCCCAACTCAAACAAGGCCTCGGGACGTCGACCGTCCAAGCGAAGACAATGCTCGTAGAGGGCCACTGCTTCATCAAGCTTTCCCGCCAGGCGTTTGCTCGTCGCCTCCTGAAAGTAATAATCATAGCGAATATCTGCCATGAGCGTCAAGGGCAACAACAGCGCAAAGAGAAACAGTCTTTTCATCTTCAGCATCTTTTACTTCACGCCGCTGTGTCCGAAGCCTCCGGCACCGCGCTCCGTCTCGCTCAAGACAGACACTTCCACCAACTCCGCCTGCTCATGACGGGCAATGACCATTTGGGCGATACGTTCGCCGTCTTCCACAACAAAGTCCTCCTGCGAGAGGTTGATGAGGATGACGCCCACTTCTCCGCGATAGTCTGCATCCACAGTGCCCGGTGTATTTAACACCGTGACGCCCTTCTTCAGGGCTAAACCGCTGCGCGGCCTCACCTGAGCTTCGTAGCCTTCCGGCAGTGCGATGCGCAATCCGGTCGGAATCAACTTGCGTTCCAAAGGACGCAGCGTGACGGGCGCATCCAAATTGGCCCGCAAATCCATCCCTGCACTCAGGGGCGTTGCATATTGGGGCAGCGGGTGGTGACTTTCGTTGATGATTTCTATTTTCATAAGTTAGGGATCTTCATTCCGTTGATTCTTCTGTAAACACCCAAAGCATAGACGTCGGTCATGCCGCTGATGTAGTCCAACACCGCCATCAGTTTACCATACAGAGTGGGCGCATGCGTTTCATACTGTGTGCTCACCCGGTTGAGCAGAAGCTTGGAGTATTGACGCTCGGGATGGATGACGGCCTCCACCATCAGATCCATGAGGGTGCTGATGATCTTGTAACCGGCTATCTCGATGTCCACCACATCCTTGCTGTGGTATATTTTGCCGTAGGACACACGCTCGCAGGCCTTGTATGCCGCGTTGGGGATATCGCTGATCCGATTGATGAGCGAACCCTCAAATTCGCCCTCCAGAATTTCTTCCTCATGCTCCACAAAAACGCGGACGCATTCGTTCTCCAGGCAGTTAATCACACACGAACGCAGATAGACGATCTGTTCGTTCACATCGTCGAGAGTCGACATACGCGAAAGGATGTGTTCCTGCTGTTGTTTCGGGAAATAGGCTAAAAGCAGGCTCCGTGTCTCCTCCGTGGTCAGGATCTTGAGCTTGTGGGCATCTTCGATGTCCATGATTTCATAGCAGATGTCGTCGGCGGCCTCCACCAGATACACCAGAGGATAACGGGCAAAACTCAGTTCTCCCTCCTCTGCCGGCAGTTGCCTGATGCCCAACTCGCGGGCGATGCGCAAATAGCCTTCTTCTTCCGAGCGGAAAAAGCCGAACTTTCCGGCCTTACCCTTATGGCCGCTTGTGTAAGGGTACTTCACGATGGAGGCCAGGGTGCTGTAGGTCATCACGAAGCCACCTTCCCGACGACCCTGAAAATGATGTGTCAGGAGTCGGAACGCGTTGGCATTACCCTCAAAGCGCGTCATGTCGTTCCATTGCGCCTCCGTCAGGCGGTCGCCGGTCTTGGGACACACATAATCCTTCAGGCGCAGCCCGGGACCTTCGCTGAAATAGGTGGCAATGGCGTTTTCACCGCTGTGGCCGAAGGGGGGATTACCCAAGTCGTGCGCCAAACAGGCAGCGGAGACAATGTTGCCCAACTCCGTGAAATGTGTCGAGAACAATTGCGGATGACGGTCGAGCAACTGACGGCTCGCATCGTTGCCCAACGAACGCCCTACACTGGACACCTCCAGCGAATGGGTCAGCCTGTTGTGCACGAAGATGCTTTCCGGCAGGGGAAACACCTGGGTCTTGTTTTGCAGACGGCGAAAGGGAGCGGAAAAGATCAGACGGTCGTAGTCCCTCTGAAACTCCGTCCGGTCGTCCGTGCTGTGCGGCTGGTTCTCCTGTCCGAACCGCTTATTGCTCAAGAGTTGCTCCCAGTTCATACTTTGTAGAATATTCTGTCCACGGCACTGGCGGCATCAACATACTCGGGGTGCTCTGCAGCGAAACTGTCCACATGGCGCATACGTTTTTCAGGAAGAATCTCGTCCAAAGCAATCAGAATGCCGCTCTCTTCCACATCGCCGAACTCATCGTTGATAGCTGTGCCGAAGAATTTCATCGTGGGCGAAAGACTCATATAGGCGTTGACCAACGGGGGGATGGCCACGCCACGGGCATGCACCTCACGGTTGAGGATGCGGTAGTCCTTCTTGAAGTCCTCCTCGGTGAAAAGGGCCTTCATGGCTTCCTCGTCCACATTAAGCTGGAGCGGCTGCTTCGGCCACACCAACTGCCTGTCGTCCGGGAAGCGCTTCTTGAGGAAACTGAGAATCATGTTGCGGGCTTCGCGATCGTACGAAGGATACATGGTGAACTTGCCGAAACAGTATTTCACTGAAGGCTCCATCACGACGATGGCACCCAAACCGTCCCAAAGATTGTCCAGCGCAAAGAGCGACTTCGTGCCCATACGTGTGCTCTGGTACTCGAGCGTAACAAACGAGCGCCCCAACTCAATGGTCCAAGGCAGGTAGTCGCGCACGAACTCCTCGGAGAATCGGAACATATGACTGGTGGCCAACACCGGCTGTCCGTCCGCATCGAGAGGCGTGTCTTTGCCCAGCATGTAGCGATATCCGCCGATGATTTCCTGCGCTTCCGGATTCCACACAAGCAGATTCTTGTATGGCGCCTCGCAAGTGTCGAAATCATCCAAATCCACCGACTTCCCGCTTCCGCCGCCGTAAGCACGGAAGGCAATTTCCCTAAGCCGTCCGATTTCACGCATGGTGTTGGGGGCGTTCTGCCACGTCACCACATAAATCTCATTGCCGGCTTTGTTGGTGTCTCTCACCTTTTTGTCCGGGGTCAACTCTGCGATAATCTTCTCTGTCGGTATTTTTTCAATGATCGTTTCCATTCACAATCCTATGCTTACGATTCTGTTGTTGATAAAGTAACGGCCACGGGGCAGACCGCTCAACCAGTTGGTACCTTTGTTGAGACGCATCACCATGTAGAAGGCGCCGCTTTGTGTGTAGATGGGCAAGATCTGGTTGTGGTCGCTCTGAATCTTCAGCGCATTGCCCATTTTGCTGATTTGCACCGGGAAGGCGGAGTTGCTCATCTTACGTTTCTGCGACACATCCCCTTTGGGCGCCTGCTGTGCGGACTGCACCTGAGTCTGCGTCTGATTTTTCGCCGTCGCGCTTGTCACAAACAACAGCAACATCAGTCCCGATAATATGCTCAATATGCCCTTCATCTTTTGTGACGCTCTATGAAATCGTCCAAATTTTCACCCTCTATCTTTTCGAAAGAAGAGCGTGCCGTCTTCACCGCACCGAAGCCTGCATCCACGCATTCACTCATCTGCGTGATTTCGCCGCGCTCTATCAGATACTTCAATTCCTTCACGCGATAGAGCATCAGATAGTCGTGGATGTTGTTGTGGCCCTGAGAGCGGAGACACTGCAGCAACAGCTGGCGATTCAGCCCCACTTCACGACACAGACTTTCGCGGTTGAACGTGAAGTCCATCCACTGTTGTCTGTTCTCCTTCATCCAGCGCTCCACGGCAAGATAGCGCTCCCGGTTTTTCTCGTTGAAATCCTCGTCATCGTCCGCCTCATTGGGCGCGGCCTCACCCGGAGCCTCATGCTGCAGAAAACTTTCGCTCACTCCCGGACGCGGCAAATGCTTCACCACTCCGTCAAACGTACGGAATGCCATATAGCCGTTGAGCGAGGTGACACAAAATATAAAGCCGCAAAGGAGCAGAGGGTTATAATTCAGGGCGATATACACATAGAAGCCATAAGTCAGCACCAGGGCCGCCGTATAAGTCCTCAAATAGGCCGGCACACGCGTCCTTTTGGCGTAACGCCGGGGCACGGCATAGATATTGACAATATAGCCTACGCCGACCAACAACGTCAGACCCTTCAGCCACCAGGCGTTGGGAAACAGCAGATACACCGCCCCCAACAAAACAATGGGCGAGGCGTAGCGCAACATTCTGCCCAGCTGCAAAAAGCCCGGCATCGAAAAGCCGAAAGTGTAGAAGCTCTGAAGAAAGATGCCAATCGGGAGCATCCAGGCCATAGCAGGATGCAGAGCGTCGGGATGGCCGTTGGCTACATTGGGGGTAAAGAAGGCTACGACGCCGAAGACCGTGGCACAGATGCCGGAAATCCACGCCAGAGGCAAATATTCCACCCGATGATAGGCAAACAGCGACACGACCGCACACAGCACAAAATGGGCTGTAGCAGCAACGACAAAAGTGAGCATCACTGTTGTTTCTATCATCAAAATACAATTATTTCGCGGGCAAAGATACAAAAAAATAACAATTCCGGCCCACACTGGGTGAGTCGGAATTGCTTTTATACTGCTTTTTTTGACTTTTCTACCTCTAAACAGAGGTTAGAAGGCCTTAAAGACGTCGTCCGGAGAGGTCGAAGCGCTGGCCGTTCTTCACAACGATCACGCGACCGTTAATGAGGTACTTGCCGTCCTTCAGGCCCTCGGTCTTGCCGTCAGTCTTCACTTCACCAATGCCGGTGACGGATTCGGGAATGTTGGTCTTGTCGCCCACAGTCACTTCGATAGGCATGCTATCCCCTTCTTCGATAATGGAGAGATGAACGAAAATGTGTCCGTTGTAAACATAGCCCTCATCCAACACAATTTGAAGTTCGCCCAACGTCGGGCCAAACCAATCTTCGGGTGCGAAACGTTCGTCCGTGCCCGGGAGAATCTGCACGGTCTGCTCCTTGGTGAAGCACTGTACGCCTTCCTTCTCAGTCATCTCGATGTCCGTGAGGCGAATGGTGCCGACGGGCATGGGGAATCCTCCAAAATCCATTACAAAGTTGGGAAGCTCAAAATCATAGATTTCATCGCCGCTTTTGGCCAGATAAACCGTAACATCTCCACTGGGCATAGCCATTTCTCCCATCTCTACCAGCAAGGGTTCAGTGAACACTAGAGGTGCAGGAACTTCATGGAATTGCACCTGATATACCTTGGGCTGCAACTCGTAGTTATACTCGCTTTCCTCGGGACTCAGAGTGATGCTGTAAACGGCGGTTTCGCGGTCGAAGGACGTTGTTACGACACCATAGCCTTTGGTCACAACCTTGCACTCTTTCGTCTCTTTGTAATAAATCTCCGAGAGGTCAATTTTGCCCTCTTCATCAGGCGTGTAGCTCACACCGTCGTACTCGAACGACACCATCTCCAAAACGGGCGTCGGCACGGAAAGCAGTTCGATGTCAGCCACGGAGAACCATTGGTGGATGGCGTTCTTTGTCGAAGCCTCAAACTTCACCGTGACATTGCCGCGCTGCTTCAAATCGATGGCTATGTAGCGATATTCCCAGCCGCGACCGGCACCGTTGTTGCAGTAAACGCCATTGCCGGAGAAGTCCACATTGCCGTTGACGTCAATGCCGTATCCGGTATCGCCACGGGCGGGGAGAGCCACTTCAACGCCGTCAACGCTCATCTTGGCCTGTGCAAACACGCTGCTGCGACCGGCGGCCTTCAGCAGATACTGTCCGGCAGGAAGCTCCACGGTCTGCTCAGCTGATACTGACCAACTTGTCTGCCCCCATTGCTCGCCCGTCTGCTCATAGTAAGGACGCTCGGGATCATCACTCCAGTGCTGTCCACCCTTGTTGGAAACGAGATTAGTGGTCCAACGATTGGCGTCGGAGAGATCGGTGGAGCCCAACAAATTTGTTCGGTCTTCCGTGTACTTGCCGGCCACGTAGCTGGCCTCATCCAGACGCAACTGATCGAGCAGCGACTGCAACTCATCCACACTTTCACTCTGCTCTACGGCCTCACGCCCTGCGGTGATATCCATGCCGATTTGCTCTGCACGCATCAGTTCATCTGCGAACGCCTTGCGCGCAGCATACAACTTGTACTCGTTCACGTCGTAGAGTTGCCACTTGCTGGCATCGGTAGCGCCGTTGTCGGCATAAGTGAGATCTGCGCCGTTACCGGTCATGTAAGCCGTATAATTCCCCGTGAAGAATACTAAATATTTCCAACTTTTTGAGACGCTGAAAGTATAGCCGTCTTTATCACCGGCAATAGCCAGCGTCGAAGCATTCGTTCCGGCGGTTGTTACAGAAACACCGGTCGGAGTTCCCGAGACACCATTGTTATTAATCGTAATATTAACACTCTTGCCGTTGGCCGATTCCATCGTATTGTCCTCATGAACGGTCCATTCCGTCTTGGCCTCAAGATCAAACCCATTGTCGTCCTGCAGGAAGTAACCGGTGGCCTTGTTGAACACATAATAGCCGGTACCCTTCACGAGCTCCACGGGCTGGGGGGCAACTACTACGATGGGATCTTCGTCGCCAGTGCCTTCTGCGTCCTCACCGCCGGTGAAAGCAATCTGATAGATGTGCACGTTGGCGGGATCTTCGGAGACATTGTCGCCCTCTACCGTCACCGTCAGCGTGTTGGTGCTGCTCTCAAACTTCCATGACTTCTTGGCGCCGCGACCGTTGGTCACGACTTTACCCATCTTCTCGGGATCGAAGTCCTCGGAAATCAGCTCGCGACCCATAATGTTCTCGCCGCCATAGATGATGGCTGTAGCCTCGCTGTTGTAGATCATCTCCATGTCGTCAATGTAGAGATAGTCGGCAGCAGCGCCTGCACCGGGCTCTGCACATGTGGAAACATTGACCAGAGCGTAATAAGGCTGCTCATCGGAGAGCCACTCGAAAGGCACGGTGTACTGCGTCCACTCATCGTTGCTCACGATGCTGGTGCCGGAAAGAGCCTGGCCCACGAGCGTGGCGGTGTTGCGACCCGGATACACGGGATCCTGGTAGTAGCCCTTCGTGGTGAGCAGCACGCTGCAGTTGCCGGTCTTCACGCCGGAGAACTTCACCCAAAAGCGCACGGCATCGGGACGACCGGCAAAACGCATCGCCTGATCCTCACGCGCCTCGTTGATGTAGTTGTAGTTGCCGCTGGCGTCGGTAGCGCTGGCTGAACCCATATTGACGCAACCCGTAGTCAGGTTGCCCTGAGCCACAACGCCGAAAACAGAATTCGACGTGATGCGGCAGGAATACTGGCCGGCAGAACCGGTATGCTTGTCCTCGTCTTTATAAATCTGAGGCGTAGTGCTGGTGCCAAAGCTCTTCATACCGCCAGTGGCATCATAGAACGAACTCCACTGGACAGGTTCTTCACATACCTTGGTTTCGGTGTACTCCACCGTCTCCCACGATTCAAAATCTCCGTTTGCCAGTTGATACTGGGCCTGTGCCGTAACTGTTGCCACGACACAAAGTAACGCAGTTAAAATCTTTTTGTTCATACTTTTCTTTCTTTTACCTCACCAATCCCAAGCCTCTCACTTTTTGGTCTGAGAGAACGGGATATGGTATACGTGTTTGTTAACGTTGTTTTCCCTGATGTCTTCGCCCTCCACCGTCACAACGAGCTGGCCGGCAGCTGCATCATATTTCCACGAAGCTTTTGCCGCCCGTGCATTGGTGGTAATTTTGCCCATTTTCTCCGGGGTGAACTTTTCTGCCACCTTGCCGGCTTGGAGGATGTTGCGACCGTCGTAAATAACGGACGTCGCCTCGCTGTTGTAGATCATCTCTATATCGTCCACATAGAGATAGTCTTTGGCATCGCCCTTGCCAGGCTCCGCACTGGTTGTGACTTCCACAAGCGCATAATACGGATCCGTCTCCGACGTTTTCCATTCGAAGGGAATCGTGTATTTCGTCCACTTGTTGTTGCTCACAATCCGCTCGGCCGAGAGCGCCTGCGCTACAAGTGTGGCTTTGTTCCGATCCTTGTATTCCGGATCCTGGAAATATCCTTTAGAGGTGAGAAACACCCTGACAGCTCCCGTATCAGCTCCGGAAAACCTCACCCAAAAGCGCACGGCATCAGGATGACCGCTGAAACGCATGGCCTGATCGCTGCGTTCTTCGTTGATATAGTTGTAGTTGCCGCTGGCATCCGAGGCCGACAGAGAACCCATGTTCATGCAACCGTTGGTGACTGTGCCTTGAGCCACAACGCCCATCACCGAGCGCGATGTCAGGCGGCAGGAGAAACGTCCCTTCGAGCCGGGACGTTTCTCCTTTTCCTTGTGTATCTGCGATTTGGAGCTTGTACCGATCCTTTTATGGCCACCGGTTGCGTCGTAGAACGAACTCCACGCCACGGGCTCCTCACACTCTTTGGAAGATGTATAAGTCACTTCCTCCCACTGCTCAAAATCGCCGTTTTTCAACTGATATTGAGCATCAGCCGTCAATGTCGCTGCAACGCAGACGCAAAGACTTATAATCTTTCTCATTTAATTCGAATGACTTAATGAAACGTTCGTTCAGTTCATCACGATCTTGCCGTCCACGATATAGAAGCGACCGCGCTGCATTTCGCTGACTTTGCGACCGTTGAGGTCGTAGATGACGCCAGATGCGGCATTCTTCTTGGAAACCTTGACTGAAGCAACTGCTGTCACATCACCTTCATTGCCAAGTGTCACATCAATAACCTGGCCAATGCTTTCCGTCATATCAATGTTGATTGTCACATAAAGGTGGTCGTTATTGTACTTTCCTTTCATATCCAAAGGAATATCACCCAACATCGGGCCGGCCCAGCTATCAATAGTAGGATCATCGCCTTCTTCAATCTGTATCGTCTGCTTAGCTGCAAAACTTGTGATATCGTCAGCAACAGATACAGGAATGTTGGTCACATTGATATTACCCACACCCATTTTATCTTCGCCCATATCAAGAACGAAATTCTTCAACGAAAAATTGATGGTGTTATCATTATTCTCTGTCACGTAAACGGTAGCATCGAAAGGTCCGGTCTCCATTTCGTTTATGGTCACGTAAAGGGGATCCTTTTCGAAAACTTTGACATTACCTGCTGACTCATACACCATCTCTATGTCGTCAATGTAGAGATAGTCGTTAGCCTTACCCTTGCCGGGATAAGCGTTGGTGGAGGCGTTGATCTGGATGTAAGCGGGCTCAACATCATTGTTGGTATACTCAAAGGGAATGGTCAGCTCTTCCCACTCACCGTCGTTATACTCAATCTCCTTCACGGCTGAAGCCACAACTCGTGCCTTGTTTTCAGGCGTGTCGTTCTCGGGCAGACCGTAAGAGATGTAGTCGGCATCGCTATGGATGATGGCCGAGAACTTGGCCTTGTTATACTCACCGTAGCCGGTGCCGCCCTGCACATACTTCACCCACACCTTCACGGCCGAAGGCTTGCCGGTGAACTTCATGGCGCAAGGAACGCCGACCTTACCGTTGGCGCTGGCGGCACCCTCACGATCGGTGTAGTTATAGTTTGCCGCGTTGGCTGCATTGGTAGAACCGGCATGAACGCGACCGGTAGTCAAATTACCCTGGGCAATAGCGATTACCACATTACGTGACCATATTGAGCAGGAATACTGTCCGTTAGAGCCGGGGCGCACGTCGGTAGAGCGCTTCACCTGTCGGTTGCTGCTGCTATAGCCCATACCTGCCCAAGTTCCGGTAGCCGTCTGGAAAGAATTCCAGTTGTCGGGCAGGTTTTCGCCGTCGAAAGTCCAAGTCTCAAAGTCACCGTTGGGCACCTGAGGCTGATCGTCAGCCATAACATTGCTGCCGAGCAAGAGGGCAGCGCTCATCAGAAAGAGTACACTTTTTTTCATAATCAATCTTCTTATATTTTTTACCTTTTATATATATACGTATGTTTGCGTTCTCCCAATCAATAGCGATAGGCCAGACCGATGGTGGCGTAGAGGTTGTACATCGGGAACTGGACGGCCTTGAAGTCGGGATACATCGCATTGGTGAGACCCCAGTCCAAAGTGCCGAACACGTTCATGTGCTTCAGCGCCTTCCAGTCGAAGGTTATCTCGAGACCGGCGCCCCATTGGCGCATCTTGTTCTCGCCGTCGACGTCGGCAAAGTCGTAGCTATTGGTGCCGCGACCGATTTCCTGCTTCTGTCCCGTAGGCGTATCCACGCGCAGATAGCTGACGCCCTCGTCGTTTTCATAGACTTCACCGTTGAAACCGGTGCTGGTGTAGAACTGGATGTAGGGGCCGAAACTCAGATTCCAACGCGCCGACATCGCAAAGGTGGCCACCACGGGAATGGTGAAGCCCCAGAAGGTAGCGTTCGTCACATCGCAACCGGTGTAGTAGCCCTCGATGGCATCGCCCTCCATCTCCATGCGCATGTAGTAGCCCTTCACTTCGGCTACGGTGTGGAAGCCCTGATAGAAGAAATGCAGACCGGAAGCGATACCCCAACGGCGGGTGAACATCTTGTAGCCGTCAACGCCCACATTGAAGCCGCCCTTGGGCGCAAACTCCTTGATCTTGCGGATCTCGGCGGGAGGGGGCAGCGGCGTCGTGCCGCCGATCACGTATCCGGCTCTCACGATGAAGCCGGCCTTGGTGGATTTGCTGGTGGGACCGTACTTTTCCCATTTCGCGGCGTTGTCCTCCGCCTGCATGCCGACAGCCATCAGCGTCAGCACGGCCAATATGATATATTTTGCTGATTTCATTGTGTTTCCTTATTAATTATTGTTGACCACACCGTCTCTCTCATCCTTCTGCATCTCGATGACGATGTTGTCGATGTAGAACTTCGAATCCAAGGCGCCGCGGAAGTCTGCACCCTGCCAGCTGGAAGAGAAGCCGATGATCATGCTGTAGCCCATGTTCTTGAGCACCTCGGGATCGGGTTCTTTGGTGTACTCCAGCTCCAGCGTGAAGGTCTTCCATTCGCCGGTGATGCCGTGAATGGGGCTGCCGGTCTCCTGATTGCTGCCGTCGGCGTTGTAGCGGTGCTTGATACGGGCCTTGCCGATGATGCTGGGATCAGTCAACACGTTGGTGCCGTCGAGCATGCCGCCGGGCACGTCGTTGCGGAAGAAGACGACATAAGCGTCAGGCTCGTCCACAATACCGGAGAGCACATGCTTGTCCTCGTCCCAGTAGTTGGGGCCCGGAATATACTTCATATCCACCGTCATAGACAAGGGCTTGCGGTCAATCGGCGTGCCGAACTGGGTGGCCAGACGGGCGGCGGAACGCGACTTCAGAGCCTTGGCCGGATCGAATTCGCCGTTGAACAGACTGCCCGCAGCGATGTAGATTCTGGCCATAGCGCCCAATCCGCCGGTCGAGAGGGTCTGCATCAGGAGGCAGTTGGACCCGTCGGGACCTGCACCGTAACCCACCGTCGTGGGATACTGCTCCGGCGTGGCATTCGTGCCGCGGCTCATCGCGAAGCCGGGGTTGCCGTTCTTCCAATAAGGATCGTCGGGATTGTAGAACAGAGAAGATATTGCTCTGGGGTCCTGGGGCTTAAACTTGAAGTAGCCCACACCCATCTTGGTCTTACTGTACTGATAGTATTCAAACTCATCATTGAAATCGAAACTGAATTCCGGGCTGCTCATCGGCTGATTCACCATGCAGAGCTCATACTGCTTACTCCAGGCCTTGTCCTCCGAGACCACTTCAATCACCGTTTTCTTCTCACCGGCAAAATGTACGACTTCACCGTTGTTGAAGGGGCGCTTCACACCGACTTCGCTGTAAATGTACACGGTGGCACCGGGAGTTGTCGTCAAATACACGGGATAGCTTCCGGGCTCGGCGCCGTTCTTCAACAACCAAGTGATGTAGCGACCTTCCGGCGAGGTGGACACTTCTGCCTTCAGGGTGTCGGCTACACGCTCGGGAGCGAACAGAGAGGTCGGATCGTCCACATGGACCCAGATGCTCTCCACATCGCACTCCATATTGGCAGGCTCATCGGAGCAGGCGCACACCATCAATGCAAGAGCACCGAAAGAAAA
>ONSH01000004.1 GCA_900320435.1 uncultured Prevotellaceae bacterium | reverse complement strand
CTCGCTAATGCTGTCAGAAGCGATTATGGGTCTGTTGCCGTTCAGCGCATACCAGTTCTGTGCGTCTTCACTCACGGCGAAGCGCAGCTGCTCCATCAGGTTTTGGTCTCCCCCGCCTTCGAAGTAGGCGAAGAGGTAGCCGGCGAAAGGCGTGTCCGTTGTTTTGGCTGTGCCGCTCGTCAGCATCAGTCCCAAAAGCATCATCAGTAAGAGGGTTCGTTTCATAGTCGGATTATTTTTCTACAAAGGTGTTGAATGAATGGGCGGCGAGGGTGGCGTTGAGATATTTACCCTTGGCCATTTCGATGCTGATGGACTTCGCTTCGTTGCCGGCATTGCCGCAGATGACGACGCGCCTGTTGTCGGGACGCCGGAAGACGATGGCCTGCAGACCTTCCTTCATCGGGCAGAAGGCGAGGAGCGTGCTGCCCGGCTCCACGAAATGCGAGAAGTGCTTGTAGGCGTAGTACTCAGGCGTGTAGCGGTAGGTGCGGTTCGCGGAGCGCACCTGCACAAGGGCATTCTGCTTCCATCCCCAGGCGCTGCGCCCCTGGTCGCAAAGGATGAAGTTCCAGTTGTAGTACTCGTCGCAGCCGCGTCCGATGTACTCGTGCAGCAGATAGAAGGTGTGCTCGCCGGCGCGCCAGTCCATCTGTCCGTTGCCGCACTCACTCTCGCTGCTCACCATGTGCAGGTCGGGGTGTTTTTCGCGCATGAAATCAAGATTCTCACGACCTTCCCACTGAAATCCGAGTCCCTCCACGCAGCCTTGCAGCCCGTTGACGATGCGCTGCACGTAGTCCTGCCGGTTGGTGTTGAAGGTGCCGACATAGAGTTTTACCTCGGGGTGCTTCTCCTTCAGCGCGGGGGCCAGGTATTCCTTATTGAACTTTATCGTGCCCTCCGCCGTCCACGCACATCCCGGATAGGGGGTGTAACTGTAGGCCTCGTTCTGATACATCACCATGTCGATGGGGATATCCTCTGCGGCGTAGAGGTCGATGAACTTGCAGAACATGTTGGCGTAGGCCTGCAGGTAGCGCTGATCTTGGATGAAGTAGTTCTGTGAGGCCAGTTTCCTGGGAAACAGATGTCCGCGCTGACCGTCGTTGAACTGCATCTCGTCAGGGTCGGGCACGCCGCCGTCGTCGAACAGGAGATAGTCCTTCTCCTTCGGCTGCGTGTTGAAGGGCGAACTGGCCACGCAGTAGTCCTGATTGATCTTCATCCACGAAGGGGGAGACCACGGCGACACCCAGAAGGTCATCTTGGGTTGCCAGCGCTGCGCCATCTTGATGAGCCGGATGACGTTCTCCTTGTCGTGCTCTATGTTGAAATACTTCAGGGCGAAGTCGCCGGCCACGGTGTCGCATGAGTACCACGCACGGCTGTAGTCGTTGGCGTTCATCGAGAGACGTCCGCGAGTGAAGCGCAGGTCGCCGTCGGGGGCAAAGATGTCGTGCATAATCTTATCCTGCTCCTCGGGGGTCAGCAGACGGATGGCATCAAGGTCGAGCTCATTGAAGCAGGTTCCCCAGGCCCTGAAGGGCTTTGAATTGACAATTGATAATTGAGAATTGACAATTGGCTGCGCCTTGGCTTTGGTGGTGAGCGAGGTCTTGCCTTTCTGCTGCCACGGAGCCTCTTCCGTAGTGGTGTACTGCGTGAAGGTCTGTGCCGACATCTGGGCGGCGATCAGGCTGAAGATGCATACTATTTTTCTCATCGAGGTAAGGTGCTTTTTATCTGATAACGTATTTATTACCGTTTTTAATATATACTCCATGAGTATTAGCATTATTTAACCTGCGGCCGGACAGGTCGTATATGATATTGTCGGTGCGCAGCACCTTGTTGGATGCGGTCTCTTCCATTTCCTGAATACCCGACGGAGCCTCCTCGTTGATATATACCGTTACGGTATTGTCAAGTCCATTGGCAGGAGTGACAGGTTGCAGCACGATGCGTGCGAGAGTCATACCGGCAGCATCGCCGCCAACAGTAAGATTGCAGAGGGTCTCATCCTGGATGAGTTCGATTTCATCAGCAGATATCTCGCTTCCATCCATGAGGAAGGCGCTGACAACGGTGGCTCCTGTGCAGTTGTTGTAGTGGAGTTTGGCGGGCTGCTTCTGCTCCACCTTGAAACGGGCTGCCGTGGAGTCGGGCAGGTAGTAGCCCAAATGAGGCGGCTGGTTGTAGCCTACATTCTGCCAGGCAATACCCATGCGGTACACGTGGTCTGAGAGCAGGCACGGTACACGGGCATCTGTCTCACGGGAAGAGGCGAAGATGTTGAGTGTTGTCTTGTCATTACCGTTGAAGAAGATGATTTCTTCGCGCCAGTCGCCGAAGATGTCGGCCTGCAGACAGGGCGTGGTCTTCGTGCCGTTGCACGACTGGCTGTAGCCGTGCTCGAAGATGCGCTTGCCGTCCACCACCAGGCCGCCGCCGTTATATTTCTCCAGATAAGGCTGGTTGTGGCTGCCGCCCTTGTCGTTAACAATCTCGTCGTAGATGTCGCCGTCCCAATAGATGCGGAAGTTCTGAGCGCTGGCACCGCCTACGATGCTGCCCGTGGGAGCATTATACATATTGCCGTCGCCGAAGTAGCAGAACTCGTAGCCGCGCTCCGGGGTGAAGTCGGCTGCAATACCGCGGGCGGTGTCGCCGTCACCGGTCATATGGATGAGCAGTTGTCCCGTGGCCGCGTCGCAGATATGCATGCCGAATGGGGGATCTTCGTGTATCTCAAACACCTCGAGTCCGGGACGGTCGGGCATGAGATCGCCCACGTGGATAGCATCGCCGTGGTTGAGGCCTGTACTCCAGAGCAGAGTGCCGTCGTGGTCGATGGCTGCCGAACCGTAGATTATCTCGTCCATACCGTCGCCGTCAACATCGGCGCAGCTCAGGTTGTGGTTGCCCTGAGAGTATGCCGTGCAGTGGTTTGTACCGGCATAGGTGGCCTTTGTGTATTCGCGCACATCCTTCTCCTTTTGTTCGTTGGTCTTCATCACCGTCTTGTTTGAGAGACTGGCGTGGCGCCAGCGCGTGGAGAGTTTCGAGCCGTCGAAATCCACAGCCCATGCATAGGCTCGGGTGTAGTAGCCGCGGCACATCACAGCCGAGGCGTGGGTGGGATTGACAGCGTCGAGGTGGGCCACCGTAGCCAGATAACGCTCGGAACGGTTGGCATAGTCGTCGCCCCAAAGATCTGTGCGCAGTTCGGGAGATCCTCCCACGAAGCAGGCGCGGTTGGGATTGTAGTACACAGTGTGAATGGCGTGGCCGTCCTGTCCGTCGAACACGGTGAGGAATTCCGGACCGTACATCACCTGACCGCCGCCGTTCAGGTATTCCTTCCCGTTGTCCACGTCGCGTATGACATCCTCATCGGCCGCATTGCTGACATAGTTTCCGTTGCCGTCGGTAGTGCCGGGACCGGTCTTCACGATAAACTCAGCCTTGCCGTCACCGTCGAAGTCATAGAAGAGGAAGGGAACGTAGTGTGGACCCGAGCGTATGTTATGACCCATGTCAATGCGCCAGAGTTTCTGGGCTGTCATGGTGCCGCCAGCTTCGATGATTTTGTAGCAGTCGAAGACGGTGGGACCGGTGAAACCGCCCTGCGAGTTGTCGGCAGGATTGGAGGGTTCCCATTTCACCACGATTTCCAGTGTGCCGTCGCCGTCAACATCGGCCACAGAACAGTCGTTGGGGGAATAGGTGTATTCCGAGTCGTGGAACGTGCCTCCGGCAGGACGGTCGAGCGTCAGCGTGGCAAACACGTCTTGCCATGGGGTGACGGCCTCTGTGATGCTGACGGTCTCACCGTTACGTTTGGTGACAACCTGATACCTGGCAGTTTGGCTGCCGCTCTTGTCGAGGTAACTTGTCTTATTGTTAATGTTGGAGGCTATCACGGAGCCGTTCTTTATCACGTCGAATGTGGTGTAGTCGTCATCGGTATCAAGCATGCGCCATGATACGAGGTAGTTGCTTCCCGAAGATGTCTGCGGAACAGCCATCACGTGACGCTTCAGTTTCTCCTGCGCGACGAGGGGCTGAGCCACCATCACGAGTGCCAATGCACAAATATATAATGTACGTTTCATAATTATCAATTGTCAATTGTCAATTATCAACTATCAATCACTCCTTCCCCAGGTACTCCAGTTTCCAGCTGTCAATCATCAGCCAGTCACGACGGATATATTCGCTCTTCTGGATTCCGATGCGCAGTTTGCTGTCGCTCACTGTCACCTCGATACTGTTCTGCAGGTAATATCCCGCAGCGAAGTAGGCAGCAGCCGATGACATCGTGTTGGGCACCCACCAGCTGCCGAGGTTTATCTCCCCGCTCACTCCGAGCTTTGAGGTCGGAGCTCCGGTGAAGATACTCTGCATACTTTTCGTGGCGGTCTTGCCGCCGGTGGTGACATAGAGCTTGGCATGCATCACGGCATCTTCGTTACCGCTCATCTTCGATTCGTAGGCGGGGCCCTCCAATCCGGCGCGGTAGAAGCCCTGCACGCTCAGGCGGTATACGCCGTCGGGAAGTCCCACCAGATTTTGGTAGTAGTTGACGGTCTCCTTGTTGAAGAACTCTGCGTTCTGCAGGTTGGCGTTCACATCGATGGTGGGCGTTGTGCCGCTCCAGCCCTCGTTGTCGTTGTTCTCGTAGCTCGGGTTGGTGATAAACTTGGCCGTCAGGTCGAGAGGATTCTCTCTTGAAGCATCCTTCAGTTCGTCCTCAATCATCTTGTTGGTGACGCTAACGATGGCAGCGGTCAATTCTTCCTGTGTGCTTGACGTATTCTCGTAGATAAGCTGCTCGTCCGATACGTCGATGCCGGCGGCAGTAGCCTCTTCAATAAGATCCTTTAACTGGAGAGCGGTCTTGTAGGTGGCAACTTCGTCCATATATGTATTATAGTCGGCTATGCTTACCACGGCCCAGTCGGTGAGGTAGAGTCCTTCGCCCGGCTCTTCGTCGGCAAACAGAAAAGCTGCCAGACGGGTTTGCTGTTCAGCCTCGAAGAGATCAAGACCCATCACCGCGCCGGGGTAGTTCGCCTGGTTGTAGGTCACGTTGGGGACCGCCATCATCAGTTTGAATGTTTTCTCACCGCTCGGTACCACTTGCCAGTAGCACTCCGTCACCGATTCACCGTCCACGAACATGGCACCGTTGGTGGTGATGAACATTGTGCGCCACACAGTCTTCGTTTCAGAATAGTTTGTCAGTTTCACGGCGTCACCGTTCTGCACAAACTTCACTTTCAGCCCCGTCTCTCCGATGCTGGCTTGCGTTCCATGGTCGTTGCCTTCCGTGTAGAAACGCTTGGCACCAGTGTTGTAGAGATAGCATATCTGTCCGGCGGTGAAGTCGCCGACGGTCACCTCCGGTTTCTTCCACACACCGTCGTCCTCGTCGGTGTCGAAGTTCAGGTTCAAACGGCTCTGGCTGCTCTCCAGTTTGACGTATGCGTTGAATGCTCCTACGGATGCGCTGCCGCTGACACGCTTCAGTGTGCTCCCGCTGAGCACGTAGCTGCCTGCCGGAACATCGTTGGTTGCCACAAAGCTGCCCTCCATCCGGGTGCTCACCGGTGTGGCTTTCACGTTGCCGCTGCCGCTCACGGAGGTGACATCCTCGTTGCCGCGATACAAGTAGGCCTTTCCTGCCTCGGGCCTCTTCACTTCAGTCAGGTTGAGGGTGCTGCCGCTGATGTTCTTAGGCTCGTAGAACGAACCCTTGGCACCGCCCGTGATGGCAAACGGCAGACAGATGGTTTTTGCTGTGCCGGCCGTCATGTTGCCGTAGTATGTTGCCTTGTTGGCGATGAAATCAGCCGTTGCCGTGAAATCATATCCTTCACGAATCACGAGGTTGGCCACAGTGCCGCCCACGAGGTTGTTGTACAGTTTGGCATCGTTGATGGTGGTGATGGTGCCGGTGGAGGTGAACAGACGGTTGGGATTCGCTGCTGTCAGATCGCAAGTCACGGCATGTGCGGTGGCATCCACTCCGTCGGTATATTCCACGGCATAGTTGTCTGTGCCGTCGCTCATATAATAAAGGTGTACATCGGATACGCTCACCTTCCCGTTGCCCACGGTGACAAATTCTATCTTCAGGTTGCTGTCCTCATTAAGCGTAGCCGTCGCCGTGGCCCAATCCCATCCCAAAGCGTTTTCTCCGCTGTTGAAGCCGCCCAGAGCCGTGTAGGGCATCTTCACGCCATTCATATTCAGCTGGTCGGTCACGGCATTTGTGCCGTGGTTCACTACGGCACTGCCGGAATTGTCGGCCAGGCGGGCACATACCGTTGTTCCGCTTGCGCCGCGCACGGCCGCCACCACCTTGTAGGTTCCCTTTGGCATATTCTTCACTGTTTGCAGCATCACGCTGCCGTCCGCGCTGGCTTCAAAGGCGTAGCCGCTGCCGCGATAGAGCTGATTCAGGCCGCGCTCGCCACCCCACCATCCGTCGCTGCTGCGCTCGAATGTCGGGTTCTGCAGCAGTGATGTGGCATCGCCTTTGGCTGCCACCATCGTTGCTTTGTTGGCTGTTACCTCTCCGGGATCCACGATACCCTCGCCGGATGAGAGATATGCCACGTAGTCATCCTCGGTGATAAGGGCCCAGCGGGCAAATCCGGGTTTTGTGCTGGTGGCGTTGGTACCATTGATATACATCGTCTTGCCGGACACCTCGCTGCCGGTCTCCGTGAAGTTGTTGGTATAGATATAAAACAGTTTCTCGTCTTCTTCTCCGGCAGCAGGTTCGAGGGTCCACTTTGTACTGCTGGCATCGCCGTCGCTCCACAGGTACTGACCTTTATAGACACCTATCTTGAGGTATTTGCCGCTTTCGCCTGAGATGAGGAACGACGACCCCGACGGTGTGAATGTCACAGGGGCCTTCGGTTCGCTGCTAAGCGTGCGGTTTGCAGTGTTGAGGAAGGTCTGGTTGAGCATATCATAGAGATAATACTGTCCTTCCTCTGTCGGCACCTCGCTGCGATACTTTGCCGGGATGGCGTTAGCCTTTGCGATAGCGATATAGTCGCTGGGACTGATGAGTGCCCACTTGCAGTCTTCCGTGGGCTCCGTGTCGGCGTTCGTGCCGTTGACGTAGAAAATGCCGGTTTTACCGTTCAAAGTCTCGCTGACGGTGCGGTGAATCTGATACACATTGGCTCCGCTGCCGATGGCATCGAAGGCCCACAGGTTTTCACTCAGCCCGGAAGTGCCGTCTGTCCACAGATACTGGTTGTTCCAATAGCCGGTCTTCAGGTACATTCCGTCGGCGAACATCAGGGTCCATGCAGTGCCGCTCTTTGCCACCTTCACTTCGGCAGGTGCACTGCTCAGCCCCGGGAAGTTGTTGCTCAGGCGCTCCAGAAACTTGCCTTGCGTCACATTATACAGATAGAATGTGCCGGACTTTACTTCGCTGAAGTAATCCGGTGGAATCACCTCTGCCTTGGCCGGTGAAACAAGCAGGAACCACGCGATGATGGCAAGGATCCATGCCCCGAGACAATAACATTTTGTGTTTTGCATAAATGAGTTGGATTTTATTCAGGTTAATTTCGGTTTTTCTGCTGCAAAGGTAGGGCCTTTCCTTATTATATGGTGTCAATAATCTGCCATCTTATGATAAAAATCTTCCAAAAGCGTTTTCTGCACAGTTTTGTATTAGGTTTTGACAGATTCTTTCATTGGAAACAAAAACAGGAGCCCTGTATTTCGCAAGACTCCTGTCGTCAACGAACAAATCAACTATATATTCTTTACCATTCTTCCCAAGCACCGGGAGCGGAGATTGTTTCGCGGCCAAAGCCTTCGATAATACCGCTATCATCAGTGTTGCCACCTTTTCCAAGTCCTGCCGCACCACTGACATCGTTGATGCTGCTTGCTATCATCGATTCCACGTTGATGCAAACCACTGTGTTTTGCGGCTTAATATATATCTTTTTCATTCTTTAAGTCCTCCTTTTATTTAGCGATTTGACCGTTTGTGCTGTATTTTACGCCGTTCTTCACGATGATTATCCGACCATTCTCAAGATACTTACCGTCTTTCATGCCCGTATTTTCATTTGCACTTTCTTCCTCCAAAACGTTGATTCCCGTCGTATCGTCGTCGAATCTGATGGCAACACGAGCACCCGGATTATTGCCGGAAACGGTGAAGTATGCGCGGAAGGGCTTCAGGCTCACTGCGCTGTTCACCTTGTAGAGACTGGTTGCGCCATTCTTGAGACCCACAACATAACTGGTCTGAGAATTGTGGTCAATAGCGTCAATATACTCGTATGTTCCTTTCATGGTCACATCACCAACTTCGGTGTTGGCAAGGTCTTTCTTCAATGTCACGTTTGTTGCAGAGAAACTGGTGACAGCCTCTGTAGGCTTCACAATATAAGGCTTACCAGCCACGATAGAAGAAGCATCACCAAAGGTCAGAGTGCTGCCATCGAATGCTGTAGGTTCCTTCACTGTCCATCCAGAAGGAATGGCCATATCGAAAGGAACAACAAGTGTGTTCCAAACGTTGGCTGTCATGGCGCGGTTAACGGTGACGTTCGCTGCAAAAATGTCATTCGCAGGACTGAAGTTTTCTGTATCGTTGAGTGTAACATTAGTCTCATAATCAGTTGTTGAGATGAGTGCCCATGCGTATTTATTCGAATCGACTGTTCCCCAAAGTTGTGCGCCCTTGTTTGCTGGACCAGAAGAGTAGGCATAAAGATACAGATTATTCGTTACATTCTTAACCGTAAACAAACCTGTTGCGCCATGAAAGGACTCAAAATTCCATGTTTGGTCTGATGTGTTATCTGCCCACGTATTACCCAAATCTTTGCCTTGGTCACTATAATGAAGATAGCCTCCGTCGCTAACCTGAATATAATAATTGTCACCAGTAGCTGTGATGGTAATAGTCTCAGGTGTACTACTCAAGCCTGCATAATTGTTTCCGTCACACAGAAAGCAGTTTGTATAAGTATTATATAGATAATAGGTTCCTGCCGTGATTGTAGTTGTATAGAAAGATGCTGGAATTGTTGCTGTTGTAGAAGCTATATAACTATAGTAGCTCGCTTCTGTAATCAAAGCATATACGCCTGCATTTGCTGCATCATCCTTGTCCCCCAGATTGCCTTCATTAATTATATAATATGTGCCGGGTTCTTTCGTACCGCCATTCTCGCTAACGGTGGAGGTCGTAGTGGCAGAAATCTTATACGTCTTGGTTCCCTCGACATTGAAAGTCCACGAAAGGACATTGGTGTCTGTGCCGCTTGGCCATAGCCACATACCCTTGAAATGGCCAATTTTTACGAAACAACCAGCATTACCGGAAAATTTGTAAGTACCATCGCTATTACTTGTCAGTGTGACGGCCTGCGGATTTGTCTGCAAAGCATTGTTATTTTCACTGATTCCGGCAGTCATCAGGAATTTGCCCTCAGTGACATTGTAGATGTAAAACGTTCCCTGGGCAGGCTCCGAGTAGTAGCTTGACGGGATGACATCTGCCTTTACCCCCATCACTGCGAGCAAGGTCGTTAGAATTAGTGTAATTGTTTTTTTGTTCATGCTATTTGAATTTTAGTTGGTTGATGTCAAATCATAGTTATGTGATTGTCATATTGAAGAAATCCGGTGCAAAAGTACGGTCATTCCTTCACTATGCTTTTCAAAATTTTGCCATTCGATAGCATTTTTCTTCCAAAAACAAGTCCGGCGAACTTTCATTGCAAAAAAAATAGTATCTTTGCGGTGTCAAATGACAAGGATATTGCACATATTCATGTTTCTTTTGTTTGTGCCGGCACATCACATTGCGGCGCAGGCAAATATCTTCCGTGCAAACAACTATACCACGCGGGACGGACTGGCCAGCAATGTCGTAAACACCATCATACAGGATCGGCAGGGGTATCTCTGGCTTGGCACAAACCACGGACTGACACGTTTCGACGGACATCGCTTCGATAACTTCTATGTGGAGGAAGACGGAGAGAAACGCGTTGAGGGTATTACCCATATCGTGGAGGACACTGCGCGCAACGTGCTGCTGATGAGCGGCAGGGATTACCGTCTGTTATGTTTCGATCTCGGAAAGATGGCATTCGCCAGTGCCGAGGGTATGAAATATCCCATATCAAAGGCTGACGAGGCAAACGAGACTGCTTATATCGAGAGAGCACAGGAATTGGGAATCCAACGGGGTAATATTACGAGCCGTCGCCACGATTTGCACTATGTACGCTTGAGAGACGGACATGAAATCTTTACGACGATAGATAACGGCTTCTATATCTACGACCCCGCAAAAGCCAAATTAAGCCATTTTTGCAGCACGGACGAACCCCCGGTTATCGAAAGCGACTACATCAACGACATATACCTCGACCGTTCGGGCAGCGTGTGGCTCGCCACCACCTTTGCCGGCATATACCAGCTGGACCTGGATGAAGGAGATTTGTGCTACCACTCTATTGCCGGCAGTTCCGGCAATATCCGCTCTTTCTCCGAATTGCCCGACAGCACCATTGCCATCGGCGACATGGACGGCAACGTGTTCCGCTTCGACACACATACGGGACAGAGCCGACTTATCTTCCATAAAGGTCCGCGTGCCTACGCTATGCGCACCGATGAAAAGGGCCGTTTTTGGGTTGCCACTCGTGGCGGAGGAGTGTGGGTGGATGAGCGTCACTTGAATGAAACCGACGGTCTTATGGCACGACAGATTTTCGATATCTGTCTTGCTGACGACGGCACGGCATGGATAGGCTCGTTCGACGGCGGACTTATCGAGGCCAGGGAGCAAATCAATGGCAACTTTTCCTACACTACCTATTTGCCGGAGGAAAAGATTCACCAGATGCTCATTGACCGGCAAAATCGTCTGTGGGTTGCTACAGAAAGTGGAATTTTTCTCAAGGAAGGAACTGATTTTCGTACCATATACAACAAAGGCAAGGTGGTGTGCGTGACGCAAGGACCTGCCGATACCATTTATGCCGGTAGCAACGGTTATGGCCTGCTGATAATAGCCAACGACAGCGTAACACATTTCACGACCTCCGACGGTATTGCCAACAACTGCGTAGAAGCTGTCGCCGTGGACGGCGCTGGTAATATCATAGCTGCTACAGACATGGGAATTTCTGTCATCAACCGGAAAGACGGTACCGTCAGGAATGTGTTTTCCCCCTTGGGCCTGTTGTCCGACACCTACAACGAGGATGCCATAATATACACCTCCGACGGGCACGTTTTCCTCGGCAGTCAGCGCGGCCTGGTGGAACTGAGAGCCTCTTCCCTGCGTCCCCACAAGGGTAAAGAGCCCGCTCCCCGTATTACCAGTGTTGATATCAACGACGTGCCACACTATGACGGACTGACGGATGACATACAGTTGTCATACAATCAGAATAATCTGTGCTTCAATTTCTCGTCGTTCGCCTATAAGGAACTGTCGTCTGTCATCTATTCCTATTGGCTGGAGGGTTTTGACCGAGACTGGAGGCGACCGACACGTGACAGCCGTGCGCTTTATTCGGAACTAAGCCCCGGGCACTATCGTTTCCATGTCCGCTACCGTCTCTCGGGAGGGCAATGGAGCGAGGAACGCGTCTGCGATGTCCATATTGCACAGCCGTGGTGGTGGACGTGGTGGATACGAATTGTGTATTTGTTACTGATTGCACTCTTGATTTGGTACGAGTGGCATCAGTATCAGCAACGTCTTTCTTTGCGCAGACAGTTTGACCAACGACTATCGGTTCTGTATGCTGTGGAGGCGGGACAGGGAGTGCCTGAACCGGAAGCGAACGATGGCGGTGTCGCAGTCAAAGCGGACGAGACTGCTCATGAGAAGAAAGCCAATGAGAGAAACAAAGAGTTCTTAGACAAACTTGACCGTTTGATTTTGCAAAATCTGCTACAAACAGATTTTGACGTGAACTTCATTGCGCGAGAGATGTGTACAAGCTATTCTACTCTTCACCGTCGTATCAAGACACTGACGGGTATGAGTGCCAACGAATATGTGCGCAAGCACCGCCTGACCAAAGCCATGCAAATGTTGCGCAACGGTGTCAATGTGAGTGAGGTGGCGATGGAATGCGGTTTTAATTCTCCCAGCTACTTCACCCGCTGTTTCAAAGCGGAGTATGGCATCCTTCCTTCGGAAGTTTAGGTAACGTTATCCCATACAGGAGTTCACGCAAACACCCCCCCTCACTCGTGGTGGTAGGGTTCGTGGTGGAGGATGGTGAAGGCGCGATAGAGCAGTTCGGCAAAGAGCAGACGTATCATCTGGTGGGAGAGCGTCATCTGCGAAAGAGAGACCATTTCATCGGCCCTTTCGTACACCGCAGGGGAGAAGCCGTAAGGACCGCCGACAACGAGGAGGAGTGAACGGGCGTTTTAGTTTGAGCGATTAAGGTTGAGCTCCGAGACCTTGCGGCGGATGTCGTCGGCGCGATGGACGTAGAGGTCGTAGAGCAGGGGGGGCGTTGCGCTCGGTCATCTCACGCGTGAAGGCGTTGTTGTAGAGGCGCATGCACAAGAGCGTCACCGCCTGGATGCACGAAGAGGTCTTGCACCCTCAGCCTTAATGTGAATGAAAAATTAAAAGTGAAAATTAGGCCGCTGGCGCGAAAGCGCCGGTGGCTTTTTCAGTTATTCCTGCACTACAGGCCCGTGTCACTCTGAATCGTGTAGGAAATCATGCCCTCGGGCTCACTGCTGCTGAAGCTGACACAGTCTTTGAATTTCGAGTCCGAGTTGCGGGAGACCTCAATACGGCCACTGTACATTCCGCCCTCAGGATTGATGATGTGCAGTCTGGCCTCAAAGCCGACATGAACGGGCCCGACCGTTACCTCCTTATCTCCAATCTGGTATCTTTCCTCCCTGCCTTCTTTGTTGGTGATGATCATGGTCGCCTGCCTGGTGACGCTAAAAGCAGAACAGTGCCCCGTATACTTCACATAAAAGTAGAGCCCGTTTATTTTCTCGGTAGCGAGATCGTCCTTCTTACACCCGACAACAGCCAGCAATGCAACGCACAGCACGGCAAACAATCTAAATTTCTTCATTCTCTTATAACTGATGAATTATAAATTATGAAAAACCTGATTCCTCTTACTTTAACGTGGCCTTGAAGGCACGGAATTTGGCGAGGAGCTCGCTGTGGGCTTTCGGATTGAAGAAGAAGATGCGGGCATCGTTGTCCTCGTACTCCAAAAAGCATGGATTCTTCAGTTTGTGGAGGAAGTTGAAGTACATCATGCGGTCATCTTGGTCTTCTTTTGTCAGGACCGAAAAGTTATCCTGTTCGTCGCAGATGATGACCTCGTCTTTCAATTGGGCCTTTTCCTCCTCGGTAGCCAGTTCTCTCGCCGCATGCCAGCCTACCAGCGGACGCTCCATGTTCCAGTATGGGGTCTGCACGATGAAGTACTTCTTGCCATCCTTGAAAAACTGCGGCAAGGCATAGCGGAAGTATTGGGTTTGCTCGACAAGGTTTCTCTCCAGAGCCATCTCCAGCACGATGTTGGCCAAATCGATGTTCTTAATGCGTTTGTCCTTCGGGGCGAGCGCATTGTCCATGAAGGCCTCTGAAACCCTCATGTAGGCACGCCTGGGGTTCGGCCCCATCATAGAAAAGCCGTACATCAGTTTGGTGCCGATGGTCACGGGGTCGTAACGTCCCAGTTCCTCCTGAAAGCCGTCCATGGCCATGTCCAGATAGTCAAAGGCATTCTCGTAGCTCTGCTTCTGATAATACATCATTCCGATGGCGAGGCAGCTGAGCCCCTTCAGCGTGTCCTGGGGGGCGGGGTGCTCCTGCGCAATTTTAAGCGCACGCACGGCATAGCTCAACGCACGATCCAAATCCATTTGCTCGCCCAATTCACTGTTAAAGTACGCCCATGCGGCCCGGAGATTCATCTTGCCGTTCTCCGGGTGCTTGTCGGCCAGCCTGGCCTTTTCTTCTGCCTCTTTCAAGGCCTGTTCCTGGGTCATCTGTGCCATAGTGGCTGTTGCGCAGCAAAGGACGGCTGCAAGAATCATCAAGGTCTTTTTCATAGCATTTTTCAGTAATTCCGTGACGCAAAGTTACACATTTTAAAGTTTTCGCGTCAAATTCACGACAAAAAAATGCACAAATAACAAAAAAATGTGCCGTCCTTGTTTATAATATGCTAAAAATCTCATAATTTTGCGGTCGGATTGTTAAGTTGAACGAAAAAACACATTTTTAACCTACCTTTAAGAATATCAATGGCTATGAAGAAGTCCTTTTTGACGCTCGTCGTCCTCCTTTGCTTTGCGACGGCGGCGATGGCGGAGGTCGTTTCTCCCGCTGCGGCCCGTGAGGCTGCGGCCAGGTTCCTTCAGGCGCAGGGCGCCACACTGACCGACAAGGCCCAGACGCCCCAGCGCGGCGGACGCGTGGCTCCCTCCGCCGACGCTCCGGCCTACTACGTGTTCAACGCCGACGCCTCACGGGGCTTCGTCGTGGTGAGCGGCGACGACTGCGTGGGCGACAACCTCGTGCTGGGCTATGCCGCCGAGGGCAGCTACAGCGAGACCGACGCTCCCGACGGCCTGCAGTGGTGGCTCGAGACGACGGCAGAGAGCATTGCCCGCCTCAGCAGCCTTGATGCACGTCCCGCACGCGTGGCGGTCCACGACAGAATTGACCCCATGCTGACGAGCAAGTGGGAGCAGAACTTCCCCTACAACATCTACTGCCCCGTAGTCTCAGGACAGGTGAGTATCACCGGCTGCATGGCTACGGCGCTGGCGCAGGTGATGCGCTACCACCGTTGGCCGCAGGATCCCACCAGCGGCACGCTGCCGGCCTACACGATGGCCAACGGCACCCAGATTCCGGCTCTCCCCGTGACGCAATTCGACTGGGACAACATGGTGGACAACTACACTTCGACCGTCACCACTGATGCACAGAAGAGCGCCGTAGCCGAGCTGATGCGCTACTGCGGACAGTCGGTGCAGATGAGCTATTCGCCCCAGGCCTCCGATGGCTATTTCTATGACATTGACATCCTGGTCAACCGCTTCGGCTACGATCCCGAGCTTTATGCCGCCAAAGCAACCGGCTACACCGTCAGCGGATGGGACGAGCTCATCTACGGCGAGTTGCAAAGCGGCCGCCCCCTGACCTATACGGCATATTCCACCGGCGGCGGCCACGCTTTCGTCATCGACGGCTACGAGGTGGAGAGCGGCGAAGGCTACTACCACGTGAACTGGGGCTGGGGCGGCAACAGCGACGGCTTCTACAAGATAAGCCTGCTCAATGCCAACGGCTCGGGTTCGGGCGCCAGCTCCACCACCGACGGCTACAACAGAGACCAGAGTGCCCTCATCGGATTCCAGCCGCGCCGGAATCCTTCACAGCCGTTCTACCGCCACCTCTTCGCACGGACGTGGGATACAACGGACGGCGCCACCTGGCACCGTTTCACGATGATCAACCAGTCCTACAAGTCCGGCACCTTCTCCTTCGGCATCGCGGAGCGTAAGGAGGACGGTACGCCCGACCCCACCAAACTCGTATGGGGGGATGATATCGAAATACCGGGATTCTCCACCGCATCGTTCGTGTCGGGCGGCTCGGAAGGCACTTTAAACTTTACGATCACCAATGAGAACGCTCCCTACTTCTTCAGCGGTCTCACTCCCGGACGGCACCAATATGTGTTCGTCAGCAGGCTGAATGTCATCGGTGCTCCGTGGGAACCCGTTTTCGGTCCCAACAACTACATCGAGGTGGACATCAGCGCGACGGGGGGGCTGACGCAACTGACCGTTCACCCGCTGCCGCTGCTCTCTGCCGGCGATGAGGACATCAAGGTGGAGGGACCGCATCAGCGCGCCCTCACCGACAGGCTCACCGCCACGGTCAGCAATGCCGGCAGCGATGACTATATCGGCCAAGTTGAGTGCGTCGCTTATCCTCTGAAGGACGGCATACTGCAAGCCCACACATCCGTCTCCGCTACAGGCCTCATGATTGAGGCCGGCGGCACGGCGGACGTTAACTTCAATGTCTTCGTGCCTCAGGCCGGCGACTACGTGGTCCTGCTGACAAATGGCGGCGACGACGAGGCGGGTCTTTCACTGGACGACATCCGTCAGGCACAGGGTTATATCGGCCACAAGTGTCTCAGCTTCGGCGAGCTGGAGTTCTTATGCACCGGAGCAGAGTATCAGGAGGTGAAAGACGAGTATGACCAACCCGTATATCTCCTCCGCGTCGGTGTGGACAACGGCACGCCTATGAACTACAACGCCTTCCTGGTGACCAACCTCTTCCACAAGAACACCTCGGGCAATTGGGAGCCCGTGACGATTACCGGCCTGCCCAGGATATACTGCCCCTTTGAGGTGGCCGCCGGAGAGAAGTCCGACGCCTTCCTGTTCCTGCCCGAGCCGCTGACGGCGGGCGAGTATATGTCAGAAGTGCAGATTGCCAGAGACTTCCGGAGCAACGACCCGCGAAACTACTTTGTTTTCGACACCGTGCCCTTCACCGTCGCCCCCGAAGGCATAGAAGAAGTTCAGGATTCAAGATTCAAGATAGCCTTCGGTTCCCTCGCCCCCATTGGACAAGATTCAGGTGATGATGTTTGGTACGACCTCTCCGGCCGCAGGCTCTCCGGCAAGCCCAACAAGAAGGGTGTCTATATCCGTGAGGGTAAGAAGTATCTCATACCGTAAAACAAACGAATAAACCACGATGAAAAAGACATTGACGATCCTCGCAGCCCTCTTGTGCTGCGCCGCAGGCGTGGTGAACGCCCAGACGGCAGAGGAAGAGACTTCGTCTGAGCGATATCTGCGATTGTCGAATTACGCCGACGAGCATCAGGATGACTGGAAGGCTCAACTGGAAGTGGGCCGCATCCTGATCGACAAGAGCAGCGGATTCCATAATGCGTCGCGAGCCGTTAGATACTATGATCGCATCTACCGCTGTGCGGTTGACCACAACCAGGAACTGCCCGATTCTGTACTCGCCGAAACCGTCACCGTGCTGGTGAGTCAGCCTGCCGTCAAAAAGGATCCGAAAAAGGGCCTGTTCTACGTCGATGAACTGCTGCGCGCGGATAGAAACGGCAGGGCGTTCAACGTGTTTGCGATGTTGAGCATCGAGACGTTTGGTATACTCTTGACCATGCCCTTACATGAACCGTGGAAGTCGTTAAACTACATGATGGATATGCGTCAGCGGGTTAGCAAAAACAACATACCCGGTATCGAGTATATGGATATGATGACCGCCTATCTGTTCGAACTAGTAATGGCTGAATACAAAAAAATGTTCGGCGACAAACTTCCGGAGATCACCATAGACGGCAAGAAATATATCGCGATTTCCATGAAAGACTGGAATATCGAGCAGCCTTTTCTTTTGAGATGGTTGGGCGGTTTGGATGACACAGAGGGCCCGTCCCAGCCTCTCCTGTTCTACGGTGAAGACGGTAAAGTCTATGACGATGTGAAAGGCGGGGTGTACGGCAGTTTCAAGTTCACGGAAAAAGTCGGGAAGGTAGAGCCTCAGGAAGACCACAACACGATCCTGATCAGCGTCACTCCGGAACGCCGCCAGGAGATGGTGGACGCCTATCGCCGCTACATGAAGAAAGCGAAAAAGAAGTAAGAAGGCTGAGGGCTGAAGTAAGATGTCTGATGTAAGATGTCTGAGGGCTGATGTAAGAAGGCTGAAACCGGATTGTGATATTTGAACATACCTTATTCATCGAAAAACATCAAAAACCCCTATGAAAAAGTTTTTCCTGACGCTCGTCGTCGTTCTGTGCGCAGCGACGGCATGGGCTGCGGAGAGAACCGTGACGTACACCTTCCACCAGGAGAGTTCAATCGGCAACATCATGACTTACGCCTTCACGCGCTCCGGCGCCAGCTTCGGCTACAAAACCGGGGTGAAGACGGCGACGGTGTATGACTACCAGCACACCACGGGTTTTACCGTGGAGCTCGACGACGATATACACCTGCAGCTCAAGATGAACGAGTCGCAGTTGACAACCGCTGTGTATGACAACCTCACCGGCATAATACTCAAAGGAGACTATAACCCCAGTCTCATTGTGACCAGCGGTCACTACTACATCACGCACATCAAGATGGCCAATTTTGACTCCCAAGCGATTTCCGCCAGCGCACCGCCGTTCACCGGTGGCGTCGTGCCTATTGACCTCGATGTAGATATGGACTTGCAGAATGCCGCCGGCAACCGCCGCGCTTTTGCCGCCAGTTTCACCGGCACGCATTATTTTGTGCAACTCACCATCACCTATGCCGATGCGCCGCGTCCCTATGCCATCAGCTTCAACGAGGTGGAGGGCCTCACGAACCCCAACCCCGCAACGTACAGCATGACGACCAACACCTTCAATATTGTAGCGCCCACACGCACCGGCTACGACATCGGCGCCGTGACCTATACCGACGCCCTGCATCCCAACCCCACAGCGGCCGTGCTGCCCATGAATATCGTTCGCGGCGACGCTGTCACACGCAAGGCCATCAGCTTCAATGCCGCATGGACGGCGCACCACTACAGCGTCAGCTATGAGGCCAACGGCGGCAGCGGTGAGATGGCGGATCAGGACTTCACCTACGACGACGCCGGGCAGGCACTCAGCGCCAACAGCTTCACAGCCCCCACATGCTACCACTTCACCGGATGGAACACGGCGGCTGACGGCAGCGGTACCGGCTACGCCGACGGACAGCAGACGCCGAACGTCACGGCGACCGACGGCGCCACCGTCACCCTCTATGCGCAGTGGGCCATCAACACCTACAAAGTCCACTATGAGGCCAACGGCGGCACGGGCACGATGGACGATCAGGACTTTATCTACGGTCAATATCAGCAGCTCAGCGCCAACGCCTTCTCCCGAGAGGGCTACACCTTTGTCGGATGGAACGCGGCGGCTGACGGCAGCGGCGAGTGGTACAACACTACTGCGTATTACAGAAACTTCACCTCCGAGAACAACGCCACCGTCCCCCTCTATGCGCAGTGGGCGGCGTCGCGTGAAGTCTCCTACATCGACGCCTACGGCGCGGAACAGCAGGTGACGGCCATACTCATCAACGAATCGCAAACCGAGTACGGCACTGATCAAGCCACCAACTGGTACGTTGTGGAAGGTGAGGTCAACCTCGACCATTTGCATTTCCATAATGGCTTCACCCACCTTATCTTAGCGGACGGCGCAAGGCTTACCGCTAACAGCAGCACAGAAAATACTGTCCAATCCTACTATCTATATATATATGGCCAAAGCGAAGGCACAGGGCAGCTCGTTGCCTTCAGCGAAAGCAACTATGGCATCGGCACTGGCGACCACGATTTAATCATCAACGGCGGTAGTGTGACAGCCACTGGCGGTAAAAAACATACAGGCATCGACTGCGGCATCATCACTATCAACGGCGGGAACGTGACAGCCATTGGCGGTGAAAATGGTCATGGTATTGATGCCAGCAACTTCACTATCAACGGCGGTAACGTGACAGCCACTGGCGGTGAAAACTACCATGGCATTGATGCCAGCAACTTCACTATCAACGGCGGTAACGTGACAGCCACTGGCGGTGATAGCGGCCATGGCATCTACGCCACTTACAACGGCATCACCATCAATGGCGGTAACGTGACAGCCACGGGCGGTGAAAACGGCTATGGCATCTACACCTTTGGCGGCACCACCACCCTTGCCGGTGGCACGGTAATGGCCAGCAGTTACTATGGCACAGTCAAGATTAAATCTCCACTCTATTACACCGACGGCACTAAAGTCTATCAAGGCACGCTGAACGACGAACAGATATCCTACATCGCCGGCAAGACGATGCAGCCGGTCCTGCGGCTGAGGGACAATGGCAATAACAACACGGCCATCGCCGACAACGGCGGCAAGGCCATCGCCGTAGCACTTCAGGGCCGCACACTCTACAAGGACGGCGACTGGAACACCCTCACGCTGCCTTTCGACCTCGGCGACGAGGAGGCCGAAGGGGGTCATGAGTTCGACGGCACGCCGCTCGAAGGCGCCACGGTGAAGGCGCTCGCCAACAGCGAGAGCAGCGGCACCGGCTACGACGCCTCTACCGGCACGCTCACGCTCTACTTCGTGGACGCCAACAAGATAGAGGCCGGCGTGCCCTATCTGGTGAAGTGGGATAAGGCTGCAGACTACGACGATCATCCGACTGACTACGACATCGTGAGTCCTGTGTTCACCGGCGTCACCGTCAGCAATGAAGACCCCGCAGAACGCAAGGTAGTCAGCTATGACCACAACGTGGCCTTCCGCGGCAACTACAGCCCCGTAAATCTTGATGGCGGCGATGCCAGCAACCTCTACCTCGGCACGCAGAACAAGCTCTACTGGCCCTCGGCCAACAAGAACATCAAATCGTTCCGTGCCTACTTCCACGTGGTGCTCGACGGAAACCAGCCGGCCCGCAACATCGTGATGAACCTCGGCGAAGACGATCCGACCGCTGTGGAAATTAAAAATGAAAAATTAAAAATGAAAAATGAGGCATCTGATGATGCCGCGTGGTACGATTTGAACGGTCGCAAGTACACTGAGCGTCCCACGAAGCCCGGCATCTATGTTCACAAAGGCGAAAAAGTGAGTCTTTAACGAAAAACGAAAGACGAAAAACGATAAGCGAAAGAAAAGGCCGCTGGCGCGAAAGCGCCGGTGGCTTTTTCGGTTTTTTCCGGTTTTTTCACTCCAGCAGCAGGCAGAGCACCACGCTCCAATGGGCCATGGAGCCCAGGAGGACGAAGATGTGCCAGATGGCGTGGAAATGCTTCTTGCTGTCGTAGGCGAAGAAATAAGTGCCGGCAGAGTAAAGCACACCCTCCGTGACGAGCAGCGCAATGGCCAGAGGAGAGAGCTGCGCCATGACGGGCTTAAAGACCAGCAAGACGCTCCACCCCATCGTTAGATAAATCGCCAGCGAGAGACGGGGAAAGCGGCCCATGGCGAACACCTTATAGAAAATGCCCCCGAGGACGGCCACCCACTGCACGGCGAAGATGGTCCAGCCCAGCCAGCCGCCCACAACGGCCACACAAATCGGCGTGTAGGAGCAGGCAATCATGACGTAGATGCCAATGTGGTCGAAGATGCGCATGACGCGCTTCGCACGGCCCGGATGCACCCAATGATAGGAGGCGCTCAGGGCAAACATGATGAACATGCCGACGATGAAAAACAAGACACCGAAGGCCATCTGCCAGCTGTGGTGCACCGCAGGCCACACCATCCAGATGGACGAGAGGGCAAAAACGGCCCCGGCCAGGTGGGTGACGGTGTTGGCACGCTCGGATTTGATGGGTAAGCCACGCATAATCGACGGCAAAGGTACGGTTTTTCGTTTAAAGTTTAAAGTTTAAAGTTTAAAGAATAACGGAAAAGCCGCCGAAATGAAGATATTTTGTTATCTTTGCCTGTGAATTAACGAGCAAACAAGGCTATGGGAAGAAAAAAAACCGGCATTCGCCGCATCAGGAAAAAGGACCTGAGGCGCGACATCGAAGAGATGTTTCAGCAAAACCCCACCACGGCATACGAGCAGCGCACCATCTGCCGCAACTTCTCACTGACCACCCCGCCGGCCAGGCAGCTGGTGGCCGACATCCTGCAGGATCTGCTCTTGGAGGACTTCATCCGCGAGTCGCCCCGCTACTGCTATCAGCTGAACGACGTCACGGGCGTGATGGACGGCAAATTCCACCGCAAAGCCAACGGCAAGAACACCTTCCTGCCCGATGAGGGCGGAGAGCCCATCTTCGTGGCAGAGCGCAACTCGATGCGCGCCATGGAAGGCGACCGGGTGCGCGTCAGCATGATGGCCCGACGCAAGAACCACATCCGCGAGGCCCGCGTGATCGAGATACTGGAGAGGGCCGACAAGCAATTCGTCGGCACGCTGCAGGTGAGGAAGGAATACGCCTATCTGCTCACCGAAGACCGCACGCTGGCCACCGACATCATCATCCCCCGCAGCAACCTCAAGAAGGGCAAGAACGGCGACAAGGCGGTGGTGAAAATCGTGGAGTGGCCCGAAGACGCAAAGAACCCCATCGGCAAGGTGGTGGACATCCTGGGCGCCACGGGAGAGAACAACGCCGAGATGCACGCCATACTGGCTGAATACGGTCTGCCCTACACCTACCCCAAAGCCGTGGAGGCCGCCGCAGAGAAGATCCCCCTGGAGATCCCTCAGGAGGAGATTGACCGACGGGAGGATATGCGCGATGTGCTCACCTTCACCATCGACCCGCGCGACGCCAAGGACTTCGACGACGCGCTCTCCATCCGTCAGATCGGGGAACACCTGTGGGAAGTGGGCGTGCACATCGCCGACGTGAGCGCCTACGTGACGGAAGGGAGCATCATCGACCGCGAGGCGCAGAAGCGCGCCACGAGCGTCTATCTGGTGGACCGCACCGTGCCGATGCTGCCCGAAAGGCTCTGCAACCTCATCTGCTCGCTGCGCCCCGACGAAGACAAGCTGACCTACAGCGTCGTGTTTAAAATCAACGAAAAAGGCGAGGTGAAGGACTGGCATCTGGCCCACACGGTGACGCGCAGCAACCGCCGCTACTGCTACGAAGAGGTGCAGGAAATCCTCGAAGGCAAGGACGGCGACTACGCCGAAGAGCTGCGCCAACTGGACCGCTTCGCCAAAGTCCTGCGCGCCAAACGCTTCGAGGCGGGCAGCGTGGACTTCGACCGCACGGAGGTGCGCTTCGAGATCGACGAGGAGGGCAAGCCCCTCTCCGTGTATTTCAAGAAGAGCCAGGACGCCAACAAGCTCATCGAGGAATTCATGCTGCTGGCCAACCGCACGGTGGCCGAAAGCATCGGCAAGGTGTCCCGTGAAAAGGGCAAAAAGCAGAACCAGTCGCAGAAGACCTTCGTCTACCGCATCCACGAAACGCCCGACCCCGACAAGCTGATGAACCTCTCGGGCTTCGTGCAGAAGTTCGGCTACAAATTCAAGGCCGGACACGACACGAAAGGCATCAGCCAGAGCATCAACCGGCTCATGGCCGACATACGCGGCAAAAAGGAGCAGAACGTCATCGAGCTGCTCACGCTGCGCTCCATGATGAAGGCCCGCTACTCCACGCACAACATCGGACACTACGGGCTGGCCTTCCCCTACTACACCCACTTCACCTCGCCCATACGCCGCTATCCCGACCTGATGGTGCACCGCCTGCTGACACGCTACGCACAGGGCGGACGCAGCGCCAACCGCGAGAAATACGAGGAGCTGTGCGACCACTCCAGCGACATGGAACAGCTCGCCGCACAGGCCGAGCGCTCCAGCATCAAATACAAGCAGGTGGAATACATGAAAGAGCGCCTGGGCGAAGTGTTCGAAGGCACCATCTCCGGCGTGACGGAATACGGACTCTACGTGGAGGTCAACGAGAACAAGTGCGAAGGCATGGTGCCGCTGCGCGACCTCTGCGACGACTACTACGAATTCGACGAGAAAAACTACTGCCTGCGCGGACGCCGCACCCATCGCCAGTACACCCTGGGCGACCAGGTGAAGATACAGGTGGCGCGCGCCGACCTCTACCGCAAGCAGCTCGACTACAAACTCATCCGCGACTAAGTGGCACAGACGCTCTCCCAGACACAGACCCAAACCCTGACGCAGGAGCAACGCCTGCAGCTCACCCCGCAACAGCTCCTGGCCGCCCGGCTGACGGCGCTCTCGCTCGACGAACTGAGGGAGCGCGTGGAGACGGAGTGCATGGAGAATCCCTGGCTGGAGAAGCGCCACACCGGCGGCGGCACCCGCCGCAGTCCGCTGACCTATGAGATGGGCGAACGGGGCGAGACACTCTCCTTCTATGACCGCCTCACGGAACAGATGGGCGAATACGACCTGAGCGACCACGAGCGCGACATCCTGGAATACCTCATCGGTTCGCTCGACGACAACGGCTTCATCACCAAGCCGCTCAGCCAGATTGCCGACGAGCTGGAAATCTACCACAGCCTCTCGGCCTCGGAGGAGGAAGTCGGGAGGATGCTCGCGGTGCTGCAGCAGTTTGACCCGCCCGGCATCGGCGCCAGAAATCTGAAGGAATGTCTGCTGCTGCAACATCCCAGTGCGAAGCTGCGCACGGTGTTCGAACGCCATTGGGACGATTTCACCGGCAAACGCTGGGACCGCATACAGGACAAGATGGGCCTCACCGACGCCGAAGTGGAGCGTCTGCGCCGCGAAGTGCAGCACCTGAATCCCCGCCCGGGCAACAACCCGAGCGACCCTGTAGGGCGGGCCACCGAGACCATCAAGCCCGACTTCATCGTGGAAATGGACGACGAGGGAACCCTGCGTCTCTCGCTCAATCAGGGCGACGTGCCCTCCCTGCGTCTGAGCTCCGAGGCGGACGACAGCGGCAGCGAAGAGAGCGCCTCCTTCGTGCGCGAATATCGCGAACGCGGACAGCTGTTCATCGATGCGCTGACGCAGCGCCGCCTCACCATGACGGCCGTGATGAAAGCCATCATCAGGCTGCAGAGGCCTTTCTTCCGCGAAGGCGACGAAAACCTGCTGCGCCCCATGCGACTGGAGGATGTGGCCGAAAAGACCGGACTGAATCTCAGCACCGTCTCGCGCGTCACCTCATCGAAATACGTAGAGACGCCCTACGGCATCTATCCCCTCAAATGGTTCTTCTCGGGCAGCAGCACGCAGGACGGTGAAGCCGTGTCCACCCGCAAGGTGAAGGCCGCCCTCAAAACCCTCATTGAGGCAGAAGACAAGACGGAGCCCCTGAGCGACGAGGCGCTCTGCACGGCGCTCCGGGAACAAGGCTACGACATCGCCCGGCGCACCGTAGCCAAATACCGCGAACAACTCGGATATCCACCCGCACGATACAGAAAATGAAACGACCCCGCTCTTTTAACTTTCTCGCTCTGGCTCGCACCGTCTCCCTTATCTTCAGGCCGAGCTACTACCCTACGGTGGCTTTTGCGGTGCTGCTCACCGTGACCTATCTCTCGCTGCTGCCCTGGAGCTTCAAGCTGTGGCTGCTGGCCGTTGTCTATCTCTTCACGGTGCTCATCCCGTGGGTGGGTGTGATGCTCTACCGCAAGGCCCACGGATGGTCGACCGCAGAGCTGAGCCGACGTCATCGCCGCTTCGTGCCCTACCTCCTGCACATCGTCTCCTACCTGTGCTGCTTCTCCATCATCGAAAACGTCCATATGCCCGCATTCGCCGGCGCGCTCATCGTGGCTTCACTGATGCTCCAATGCGGCTGCACCATTATCAACATCTGGTGGAAAATCAGCATGCATTCGGCGGCCGCCGGCGCTGCCGTCGGCGCCTTGGTGGCCTACAGCCTGCTGCTCAACTACAACCCGGTCTGGTGGCTCTGTCTGTTGCTTTTGCTTTCGGGCTGTGTGATGTCCTCGCGCATGGTGCTGCTTCAGCACACGCTGGCGCAAGTGCTCTGCGGTTTCGGCTTTGGCATCCTTTGCGGCTTCGTCGGCATCATTCTTTCGTAACCCAAGTGTCCATCCAACGCTCGGCGTAAGGCAGATAGAGATTGTGGCCGGCAGCGTTGAGGTGCGCCTTGTCCTGCGGCGCCTGGAAATAGCGGCGACGAAACTCCGCATCAAGCACGTGCACGGGGCAGTCATTGCGGAAATTGTCCAGGACGGGCACCTTCTTTTTCCGACATACCTTTAGTATGGCCTTGTGGACACCCTCGAAGCCCGGACGGTCCACCGCCCAAGGCGTCACGTAGCCCACACGGGCCCTGGGACACTGCAAGCGGATGCGGTCGATCACGACAGCCAGCGAGTCGCGGAACATACGGAGCGAATCCTTGTTGCGTCCGCATTTGTCGGCATCGTTGTGACCGGCGATGATGAGCACGATGTCGGCCTCGGGCGAGAGCTGCGCATAGCGCACCGTCATGGCGGGTCCAAAGCGCTCCCGGGTGCGGTCGAAGGCCACGCAGCCGCCGTTGCGCCCGACATTCTGATAGGCATACCCGTGGCGCACGGCCCACTTGGCGTGCCAGGTCTCCTCTTTCGGAGCACGATGGTTGGCCACATAGGAGTCGCCGAAAACCGCAAGGGTCTGCCCCCGGAGCAAGAGGCAGGAGAGCAGATAAACGGCGGTGAAGAGTGTCTTTTTCATCTTTTTGCGGGCAAAGTTAAAAGAAAAATTTCAAATATCCCACTTTTTTCGTACTTTTGTCACAAGAAATGACGACAATCACGCTTACGCTGCTTCGCACGCTCCTCAAGGAGCGCCCCGCCGACGGCCACAAAGGCACCTTCGGACAGGCCCTGATTATCGCTGGACAATGGGGCATGGGCGGCGCATCGATACTCGCTGCAAGGGCCGCTTTGGCAACGGGCGTGGGCAAGGTGTGCGTCTGTCTGCCCCGTCGCAACAACGACATCCTGCAAGTGGCAGTGCCCGAAGCCGTCCTCGTGCACGACCCCTCGGAGACGCACTTCACGCAGGCAGTGAATCCCGCACCTTTCAGCGCCGTTGCCGCAGGACCGGCCCTCGGCACCCGCGACGACAGCGCTCAGGCGCTTCGCAGCCAATGCGTCCTCGCCACCGCCAAACCGCTGCTGCTCGACGCCGATGCGCTCAACATCCTGGCCCGGCATCCCGAGTGGACGAAAGATGTGCCCGACGGCACCGTCATCACCCCGCACGGAGGAGAGTGGCTGCGGCTCAAGGAAGCCGGCGCCGATCTCTCCCGCTTCATCGTCGTGAAGAAAGGCCACCCCACCCTCATCCTGCCGCCCGGAGGCGATGAATCCGAGGCTTACGTCTGCCCTTGGGGCAACAACGGCATGGCTACCGCCGGCAGCGGAGACGTGCTGACCGGCATCATCGTCAGCCTCATGGCGCAGGGCTACGCCCCTTGGGAAGCCGCTCTCCTGGGCGTCTCGCTTCACGCTCTTGCCGGAGATGCCGCCCGCGACGCTTTGGGCGAACACAGCGTGACCGCCTCAGCCTTGGTGAACTTCCTCCCGGCAGCCTTCAAAACCATACGTAACACCGCATCCCAATGAAACGCATACTTGTGACCGGAGCCAGCGGCTTCATCGGCAGTTTTATCGTAGAAGAAGCCCTTCGACAGGGCTACGAAACCTGGGCCGCCATGCGCCTGACCAGCAGCAAGGCCTATCTGCAGGACCCGCGCATACATTTTGTTGAGCTCAAACTCTGCGACCCCGAATCGCTGAAAGCACAGCTGAAGGTCTGCGGCCGATTCGACTACATCGTCCACGCCGCAGGCGCCACCAAATGTCTGCGCCGCGAAGACTTCTTCCGCACCAACACCGAGGGCACCCGCCATCTGGCGGAAGCGCTGATGGAAACGGATCTGGTGCCGGAGCGCTTCGTCTTCATCAGCAGCCTGAGCGTCTTCGGCGCCGTGAGGGAGACGCCGCCCTATCAACCCATACGCCCCGACGACAAAGCCCGGCCCAACACGGCCTACGGCGAGAGCAAATGGGCTGCGGAGGAATATCTGCGCACGCTGCCCGTGGAGCGCTTCCCCTACACCATACTGCGCCCCACCGGCGTGTACGGACCCAGGGAAAAGGACTACTTCGTCATGGTGCAAAGCATCAAGGGCCACATGGATTTTGCCGCAGGGCTCAAGCCGCAGGACATCACCTTCATCTACGTGGCCGATCTGGTGCAGGCCGTCTTCCGCGCGCTGACGACGCCGCAGGCTCTGGGGCGCGCCTACTTCCTCTCCGACGGTGCGGTCTACAGCTCGCGTACCTTCTCCGATTTGGTGCAAAAGGAACTGGGCAACCCCTGGGTGCTGCACGTCAAGGCGCCGCTGTGGCTCATGCGCCTCATCTGCAGCGTCGGCGACTGGTGGATGCAGCGCACGAAACGCCTCATCGTCTTGAACCGCGACAAGTACAACATCCTGACACAACGCAACTGGCAATGCGACATCGAGCCCGCCCGGCACGAGCTGGGATTCGCTCCCGAATGGCCGCTGGAGCGCGGCGTGCGCGCCACCGTCAAATGGTATAAGGAAGCCGGATGGCTCTGAACCGAGAAATACTGCGCATCGCCCTGCCCAGCATCGTGTCCAACATCACGGTGCCGCTATTGGGGCTGGTGGACGTCGCCATCACGGGACATCTCGGCGCCAAAGTCTATCTGGGGGCCATCGCTGTGGGCGGCATGCTCTTCAACGTTATCTACTGGATGTTCAGCTTCCTGCGCATGGGCACCAGCGGACTCACGGCACAGGCCTACGGCCGGCAAAGCCCGCACGACATCATGGACCAGCTGGCACGCGGCACAGTGGTGGCGCTGGCCCTCTCCCTGCTCCTTGTGCTGCTGCAGACACCCGTGTCGCAGCTGGCCTTGCATCTGATTGATCCCTCGGAAGAGGTGCGCCGCCTGGCCGCCCTCTACTTCCGCATCTGCATTTGGGGCGCTCCGGCCGCCCTACTGCTTTTTGTCTTCTCCGGCTGGTATGTGGGGATGCAGAATTCGCGTCTGCCCATGTGGGTGGCCGTCGTGCAGAACGTTTCCAACATACTCCTCTCCCTCGTCTTTGTCTTCGGCTGCGACATGGGGCTCCGCGGCGTGGCTCTGGGCACCGTGGCGGCACAATATGCCGGACTGCTCACAGCCGCGGTGCTGTGGTGGTGGCACTACCGCCGCTTCCTGCCCGTGCTCTCCTGGCACACGGCACTGGATGTGGGCGCCATGCTCAGCTTCTTCAATCTCAACAAGGACCTCTTTCTGCGCACGCTCTGTCTCATCGCCATCCACTTCTATTTCATCGCGGCAGGAGCATCACTGGGCGACACCGCTTTGGCCGTCAACACCATGCTCATGCAGCTCTTCACCCTCTACAGCTACATCATGGACGGATTTGCCTGCGCCGGAGAGGCCATTGTCGGACGCGCCGTTGGGGCCGGCAACACACGACTGCATCGCATGACCGTCGGGCGTCTGTTCCTGTGGGGAGGGCTGATGGTGGTGCTCTTTACCGCGGCTTACGGCCTCGGAGGCAAACCGTTTCTCTCGCTGCTCTCCAACAATGCCGATGTCGTGCAGGCGGCGCAGGTGTATCAACCCTGGACTCTGCTCATCCCGCTCTGCAGCGTCGCCACCTTCATTTGGGACGGCATCTTCATCGGCGAGACCGACACACGCGGCATGCTTCTGGCCACTGCCGTCGGCATGACGACGTTCTTCGTCCTCTATTGGTGGTGGGGCCCGCTATACGGCAACCACGGACTGTGGGCGGCCTTTCTATCTTATCTCTTTGTGCGCGGACTCACCCAGACGCTCTACAAAAGGCCCTGGATCACGCAGGGGAAGAAAGGCTGAAGAAGGAGAAGTTGACGCTGCCGTAGGCGCGATGGTCAACGAACGCCGGATGAGAAGAGAAATCTTGAGCCTTGCCGTGCTCCAGAACAAAAAGACCGCCCTCACGGAGCAAACTGCGTGAGAGCACCAGGTCGGGCAAGTCCTCAATGTTCTCCAACTGATAAGGCGGATCGGCAAAGATAAAATCGAACTGCTCCCGGCATCTGTTTAAAAATTGGAACACGTCCGCGCGTAAGGGAAGCGCCGCCGTGTCGCCCAACTGCTCCACAAAACTCTTGATAAAACGATGGTGGAGCGGATCCTTCTCCACACTGATGACACGGGAACAACCGCGCGAAAGCAGCTCCAGAGTGATGCTGCCGGTGCCGCTGAAAAGATCCAAAGCCACCGGCCCTTCCGACCAGTCGAGGTAGCCGTTGAGCACATTGAAGAGATTCTCCTTGGCAAAATCCGTCGTGGGCCGCGCCTTGAACGTACGTGGCACCTCGAAGTGACGACCCTTGTATTTCCCCGTGATGACGCGCATAGGCTAGAGATACACCAAAGAAGGCAGAGCCTGCGGCTTCACCGAAGCAATGAACTCATGCACCCGATTCTGGAATTCGGGCGAAGCGTCATAGAGGTTACACGTGTCGTATTGCGAATCCATCTGCAGCAGATGCCACACACTCAGAAGGAAATAGAGGCGGTCTGCATCGTTTTCGCAGACAAACGAGTTGGCATACTGCAGACGACCGCGGGAGGTGGCCACAACAAGAAGATTGGAGCCTTCAACCACAACGTGAAAAGCGACGGCACCGCGATGGCCTCCCTCATAGTCTGCCGAACGCATGCCTTGGGCACGGGAAGCGACATACTCCATCAGGCAAGCAGGAAGGTTCTGTATGGTGGCCTGAGGGAACACCTCTCTGAGCGACTGCTCTATGGCAGAGGGCAAATGGTAGATGCAGACCACCTCCAGCCCGGGCAGAATCTGTACGGCCAGATCTTCCGCACGCGCCGTGCTCTCGGAGAACACCTGACGGTAGATGGCCACGATGTCTTCGCGACGGAAGTCGTCGAGAGGAATCTGCGTGGTGGGCGCATCGGACAGGAAGCGCACACGCTCGTAGTCGCGCCCCAACAAGCGTGGGTGTGTGAGCAGTCGGGCAAAGTTGTCCGCCTCGGACTCACCTTCCTTCGCCGGCACCATATCTTCGATGACCAGCTGCCCGGAAGCTACGCTGTGGACGAGAAAAGAAAATCCACCCGCACAAGTGCGGATGGATAGACTGTAACTCATCAGGGAATTATTCCCAGTTGCCGGCATTGTTGTTCCAACCGTTACCTGCATCACCAATCTTCAGGCCGGGATAAGCGCCCTTGGCTTCTGCAGCTTCTTTGTTGTTGTAAATCAAGCGGGCACCGCGCTTACCCATACCCTTGAGGTAGCTATCATAGGGGGCGTTGCACTCCATCACCTGAATGATGGCGCCGGACTTGGTCGTGTTGGGGCACGCGATGATCTCGAAGGTGTCGCCGCCGGAGAAGGGGATGTAGCGCAGAGAGTCGGCTACAAAGCCGTCCTTCTTGTAGAGAGAGTCTTGAAGGCTCACCCAAACGGTGTCACGACGGAAATCCTGCAAGCCGTTGGCAATGATGGCAGCCTGGTCGCCGCTGTTGACAATATCGGCAGCCTTGCGCTCGGTCAGGCCCTTGTCCATCTGCTCGTCGGAGAGCGTGCCCTGCTTCATGACAATGGGCAACTTGCCGTTCTTGACGAAAGCGATCAACACATCCCAATCGGCACAGTATTCTCCGTCAGGATGCTGGTTCTTGAATGCCTCTTCGGCATCACGAATCTCGAGCAGACGTGCCTTGACCACAGCCTCGCGCGCAGCCACCTCGGCATTGAAGTCCTGGTCGTCGGCGATGCTGCGCCAACAAATGAACAAAAGTGCCACAGCACAGATGCCCAAAACTAAGTTAATTACTTTTTTCATGGTTTTATTTCATTTTTTTTCGTATATTCGCATCACAAATGTACGAAATTTAACGATAACTACTCCTAAAACGGGTACTTTTTTTGATAAAAACAGAGATTTTTCCACACGAGAGCATGCATAACGGGAATTTAGCAGCAAAGATATTGGAAAATTTTCCACATCAGGCCACTCCGGAACAACTCCAAGTGGTGCACCTGTGGGAAGACTTCCTATTGAGCCGTGACGCAGACCGGATTTTCGTGCTTAAAGGATATGCCGGAACCGGCAAAACGAGCCTCATTGCCGCCCTGGTGAAAACATGGATTTCCCTGCAGCAAAGAGTGGCGCTCCTGGCACCCACAGGACGGGCCGCGAAAGTCATGAGCGACTACTCCGGACTCCCTGCCTTCACCATCCACAAATTCATCTACCGGCGCAAGAGCTTTGGCGATGACGAACATTTCACCGCCATGCCAAATCTGGTGCCCGGCACCCTGTTTTTGGTGGACGAAGCCTCCATGATACAAAACTACGGCATCAGCGGAGGACTCTTCGGCGAAGGACAGCTGCTCGACGATCTCATCCGATTCGTTTACACCGGACGCGACTGCCGCCTGATGCTCATCGGCGACGAAGCGCAGCTGCCGCCCGTGGGAGAGACAGAGAGCCCCGCGCTGAACAGCGACAACCTGGAAGGCTACGGCCTCTCCGTGACGGAGTTCACCCTGCGACAAGTGGTGCGCCAAACCGAGGCCTCCGGCATCCTGTGGAACGCCACCATGCTGCGCACCCTGCTCACCGAAGGAGACGTCTTTGATTTCCCGCGATTGCGGCTGCAAGGATTTGCCGACATCCGAGCCGTGAACGGCAACGAACTATTGGAGGCTATGGAAGAGAGCTACTACCGCGTGGGAGAAGACGAAACCATCGTGGTGACACGCAGCAACAAGCGTGCGGCCCTCTTCAATCAAGGCATACGCGCCCGCATCCTGGACCACGCCGAGGAACTGTGCTCGGGCGACCGCATCATGATTGTGAAGAACAATTACCGATGGATGCCAGCCCCTACTGCCAAAGAAAATCAGATATCTTCCTTCCTGGCCAACGGCGATATGGCCGTTGTGCGCCGCTACAGCAACGAGCGCGAGCTCTACGGCCTGCGCTTTGCCGACGCCACCATAGAACTGCCCGATTACAACCGCATGGAGATTGACGCCACCATCATGATGAACACGCTTCAGAGTGAGAGCCCCGCCCTCACGGCAGAACAGCAGAAAGCCCTCTGGGACGCCGTCTGGAACGACTACGACGATATTCCCGGCAAGAAGGAGCGTATGGAAAAAATGAAGCAGGACGTCCATCTGAACGCCCTGCAAATCAAATACGCCTATGCCGTCACCTGTCACAAAGCACAGGGCGGACAATGGGCCCATGTCTATATCGATCAGGGATACGTGTCGGAAGACATGCTTTCCGAAGACTACTTCCGCTGGCTCTACACCGCACTGACACGCGCCACGGAGAAGGTGTTCCTCATCAACTGGCCCCGCCAACAGCAGGAGACGGCGGAAGGGGACGACTGAGCGGCGACTTACGCCGTAGCCATTTCCACTACCTTGTCAACAGCTGCCTTCAGACCGTCGACATTCTTACCGCCAGCCTGTGCGAAATGAGGCTGACCGCCACCGCCGCCCTGAATGAGACGGCCGGCTTCGCGCACCATCTGGCCCGCATTCTTGCCTTCCTTGGTGAGATCCTCAGAAAGCGACACTGTGAGCGAAGGCTTTCCTTCTGAGAAACCGCCGATGACCACGAGCGTCTGCTCGGTGAAAGCGCCGCGCAGCTGGAACGCCATATCCTTGGCCGTCTGCGCCTCAATCGGAAGAACGCCGGAAATGACGCGCACGCCGTTCACTTCACGCGCCTTGGCAATGAGACTCTCCTTATATTTTAGCGCAGCCTCCGCCTTGAAGCTGTCCACCTGCTTCTTGAGCTCGGCGTTGTCATTGATGGCCTTTTTGACGGTGGACATCAGGTCGGGAGCGTTGTTGAACAGCGCACGGAGATCCGTCATGCTGTCCTGCAGACGGTCAAGCAGATCCTCCACAGCCTTGCCAGTGATGGCTTCTATGCGGCGCACACCGGCAGCCACACTGCTCTCGGAGACGATGCGCATCATGCCGAGACAACCGGTGGAAGAGGCGTGACATCCGCCACAGAACTCCACACTCCTGCCGAACTGCACCACGCGCACCCGGTCGCCGTATTTCTCGCCGAAGAGGGCGATGGCGCCCAACTTCTTGGCTTCTTCTATCGGCGTGTCGCGGTATTCCTGCAGAGGAAGATTCTCGCGTATCTTTTCGTTCACCAAATGCTCCACCTCACGCAACTGCTCTGCGCTGACCTTCTCAAAGTGGGAGAAGTCGAAGCGCAAACCCTCTGCGCTCACCAACGAGCCCTTCTGCTCCACATGAGCGCCGAGCACCGTGCGCAAAGCCTCATCCAGAAGGTGCGTGCAAGTGTGGTTGGCCTCAATGGCGCGGCGACGGTCCACATCGACGCAGGCCATGAACTCTGAATCGGGGTTTTGGGGTATCTTGTTGAGGATGTGCACAGACACACCGTTTTCCTTCTTGGTGTCCAACACTTGAATGGTCTCCTCGCCGTTGACCAACACGCCGGAATCACCGACTTCACCACCCATTTCGCCATAGAAAGGCGTCTCATCAAGAATGGCCTCATAGACCATGCCCTTCTTTTGCTTCACCTCACGGTATTTGAGGATGTGACAGGTGTATTCCGTAAAGTCATAACCTACGAAGCGGCTTTCGCCCTCGCGCAGCACATGCCAGTCGCCCATCTCAACCTGAGCGGCGTTGCGGGCGCGAGCCTTCTGCTTCTCCATCTCAGCACGGAATCCGTCCTCGTCCACCGCAAGTCCCTTCTCGCGGCAAATCAGCTGGGTGAGATCCAGAGGGAATCCGTAGGTGTCAAACAGCGTGAAGGCTCTCTCACCGGAAAGCATGTTGCTGCCGGCGGCCTTGGTCTCCTCGACCAGCTTATCCAACAGACGGATGCCCGTCTCCAAAGTGCGCAGGAAAGAATCTTCCTCTTCCTTCATCACCTTCATGATGAGCTCCTTTTGAGCTGCGATTTCGGGGAATGCCGCACCCATCTCTTCCACCAGGCAGGGCACCAGTGAATACATAAACGCCTGCTTCTGGCCGAGGAAGGTGTAGCCGTAGCGCACGGCGCGGCGCAGGATGCGTCGGATTACGTAGCCGGCTTTGGCGTTAGAGGGCAGCTGGCCGTCGGCGATGGAGAAGGCGATGGCACGCAGGTGGTCCACAATGACACGCATGGCAATATCCTTCTCTTCATTCTCTCCGTAGTGCGTCCCGGCCTTCTCGGCCATCACGCGAATGAGCGGCTGAAAGACGTCTGTGTCGTAGTTGCTCGTCTTACCCTGCATCGTGCGCACCAGACGCTCGAAGCCCATACCCGTGTCGATTACCTTGGCGGGCAGAGGCTCCAGGGAGTGGTCGGCCTTGCGGTTGTACTGCATGAAGACCAGGTTCCAGATTTCGATGACCTGGGGATGATCCTTGTTCACCATCTGTGCACCGGGCACCTTCAGCTTCTCCTCCTCGGAGCGGCTGTCGATGTGTATTTCGGAGCAGGGACCACAGGGACCCGTGTCGCCCATTTCCCAGAAGTTATCGTGCTTGTTGCCGTTGATGATGTGGTCTTTCGGCAGATACTGCTCCCAAATCTTGGCAGCTTCTTCGTCACGCTCGAGGCCTTCTTCTTTACTGCCCTCGAAGACGGTGGCATACAGGTCTTTGGGGTCGAGCTTGAGCACATCCACCAGATACTCCCAAGCCCAGGAGATGGCCTCCTTCTTGAAATAGTCGCCGAAACTCCAGTTGCCCAGCATCTCGAACATGGTGTGGTGGTAGGTGTCGTGACCCACCTCCTCCAAATCGTTGTGCTTGCCGCTCACGCGCAGACACTTCTGCGTGTCGGCCTGACGGCGGCTCTTGGGGGTGGCGTTGCCCAGAATGATGTCCTTAAACTGGTTCATGCCGGCATTGGTGAACATCAACGTGGGATCGTCCTTGATGACCATGGGGGCAGAGGGCACTATAAGGTGTCCTTTGGATTCAAAGAATTTCTTGAAAGACTCTCGTATTTCGTTTGCAGTCATAATAGAATGTTTTTTTCGGGTGCAAAATTACAAAAAAATATCAAAAAGAGAAAAACTGTCCCCAATCTGCTTTTATCTATCAACTATTTTTTGTACTTTTGCAACGAGTTATCACACGAAATCATGGCACTGAATCCCAACAAAGACCTCAAACTGTACTACTCCATCGGAGAAGTGGCCCAGGAATTCGGGGTCAACGAGTCGCTTTTGCGTTTCTGGGAATCCGAGTTTCCCAGCATCGCCCCGAAGAAGAACGGCAGGGGCGTCAGGATGTACACCAAAGAGAATATTGAGGAGATTCGCCTCATTTACAATTTGGTGAAAGTGCGTGGTATGAAGTTGTCCGTTGCTCAAAAGACGCTCGCTGCCAAACGCGGCGCCGTACAGAACACCACACAGGTTCTTGAGCAGTTGCAGCAAGTGCGCAACGAGCTTGTGGAGCTACGTAAGCTTCTTAACGGCCTTTAAGCCCATCTTTTCCAATTCGCGCACAACATCGTCGGCATCGTCGGCCTGCACCTCCACTTGGAGCACCACCGTCTGTGCCGTTTGTCTCGCATCCTTTTTCTTGCGCCCGATGAGCGGCAGGTGACGCAGCCAGTTGCGGTGCTTCTTTCCCAATATGATGTTGCGGTCGTCCTTGTCAAGCACGATGCTTCCGCTTCCAATGGCCTGATAGAGCTCCTCTCTCAGGCGCACACCGTGCAACTCGCAAAGGCGGTCCTCCAAGTAGCTGTTGCGCTCGATGTCCAACTCTTCGAACAGCGCGGCCAGACGCTCTTTGCCCACACGCTGCAACTCGCGGTCGTTGCGTTTGAGCATCGAAGTGATTTTGCTGCGAGCTTTGGCGGTGGTGGCGTAGTCGAGCCACTCCTTGGACACGCGGTTCTGCTTGCCGGTGAGGATTTCCACCTGGTCGCCGCTTTCGAGATGATAGCCCAAACCCTCCAGCTTGTGATTGACCTTGGCGCCGATGCAATGGGTACCGAGGAAGGTGTGGATGGAGAAGGCGAAATCGAGCACGGTGCTGCCCGCCGGCATCGTCTTGAAGTCGCCCTTGGGGGTCACGACGAATATCTCGCTGGCATAGAGGTTCAGCTTGATGGTGTTGAGGAAATCCACCGCATTGGGCTGCGGATCGTCCAATATCTCCTTGATGGTAGAGAGCCAGCGGTTGAGTTCGTTCTCGCTGTCTTCGGCCTCCTTGCCTCCTTCCTTATATTTCCAATGGGCTGCAAAACCCTGCTCCGCAATCTCGTCCATACGGCGCGAACGGATTTGCAACTCTATCCAGCGGCCGCGCTTCGACATAAGCGTTGTCTGCAGAGCCTGATATCCGTTGGCTTTCGGGTGTGAGAGCCAGTCGCGCAGGCGCTCCGGATGCGGGCGGTATATGGACGAGGCAATGGCGTAGATGCGCCAGCACTCCTCCACCTCATCTTCCTGTCGCGGCGTGTCGAAGACGATGCGCACGGCCAGGAGGTCGTACAC
>ONSH01000018.1 GCA_900320435.1 uncultured Prevotellaceae bacterium | reverse complement strand
TATTACGGAGGACTGGCAACTTTCCGTCATGTCACGGTAGTGAAGAAGGCTGAGGTGCATAAGGACGGAAAGGAGACTGAGGCTCAGGCTGCCGATGAGAGCGACACCAAAGAGCGCATCGTTTGCCTGTGTCTGGTTTATGCTGTGGTGCTCTTCTTCTGGATGGCTTTCCATCAGAACGGACTCACGCTGACGTGGTTTGCCAGCGAATACACTTATCGTCTGAGTCGCGGATGGGAAGCCATGATGTTTGATGTCACCAATCTTGTGGCCGTCATTTTCATCGTCTTTGCATTGTTTTCCCTGTTTAACGGAAAGACGTTGAAGGCGCGTGCCGTCAGCACGGCGGTGATTGCTGCGTCGCTGGGATTCCTGTGGTATAAATACGATCCCGAGGCTGTTGTGCGTGTCAACGCCCCCATTTTCCAGCATTTCAATCCCTGTTTCGTGGTGATGCTGACGCCTGTGAGCATCGCATTTTTCGGATGGCTGGCAGCGAAGGGCAAAGAACCCAAGGCGCCCGTGAAGATCGGTTTGGGCATGTTGGTGGCTGCCGGAGCATATCTGTTGATGCTGGCGGGGTCTGTCGGTTTGCCTTTGCCCAATCATCCGTTCCATGTGGCTGACGTGACTCCCAATCTTTTGGTCAGCACCTATTTCATATTGACTATTGCGGAGTTGCTCCTGAGTCCCATCGGCATCTCCTTCGTCACGAAAGTGTCGCCGGAGAAGTACAAAGGCATGATGATGGGCGGATGGTTCGTCGCTACGGCACTGGGCAACATGTTGGTGGGTATTCCCGGTATGATGTGGGGTGTGCCTCTCGTTTATGTTTGGGGTACGCTGACGGGTATCTGCCTACTGGCTTCCCTGTTCATCTTCTCCATTATCAGGAAACTGAATAAGGTGTCCTGACCTTCCGGAAAAGTCTGCCGACTATGTGGTTGCTTTGCGGTTTCTTGAGTGCGGCCCTTTTGGGACTCTACGACGTGGCCAAAAAATCGTCGTTGCGCGACAATGCCGTCATCCCGGTGTTGTTTCTCAACACGCTCTTCTGTTCGCTGATTTTCCTGCCCGCCCTGTGGACTGTCGATTCCGGAGGCTGGGCCGTGCAGCGCTATATCGTGTTGAAGAGCTGCATCGTGTTGTCCTCGTGGCTGTGTGCCTATTTCGGCATGAAGCATCTGCCGCTGACTCTTGTCGGACCCATCAACGCCACGCGTCCCGTGATGGTGCTTGTGGGTGCCATATTGGTTTTTGACGAGCATCTGAATGCATTTCAGTGGGTTGGCGTGCTCCTGAGCATCGCTTCTTTCTTTCTTCTGAGCCGTAGCGGCAAGAAGGAGAATATATATTTCTTCCGCAACAAATGGGTGTTTTGCGTGATAGCGGGGGCTGTGCTCGGCGCCGTGAGCGGTCTTTACGACAAGTTCTTGATGGCGCCGGCGGAGAGCGGAGGTCTTGCCCTGAACCGTATTGCCGTGCAGAGTTATTACAACTTTTACCAATGCGGCATGATGGCTGTGATGCTGGCCGTTCTGTGGTGGCCCACGCGCAGACAGCACACGCCCTTTGTGTGGCGATGGAGCATCCCGCTGATTGCAGTGTTTCTGAGTATGGCGGATTATGCCTATTTTTACGGTCTCTCTCTCGAGGGCGTAATGGTCAGCGTCATTTCCCTGGCCCGCAGAAGCAGCGTGGTGGTGAGCTTCCTTGTGGCCGCATTGTTGTTTAAAGAAAAGAATCTCAAGAGTAAAGCCGTCGACCTCTTCCTGGTGTTGCTCGGCATGCTCTTCCTATATCTCGGTACGTTATGAAACATGTGATTTCTTTCCTGTGCATCGTCTCCTTAATCCTTTGCGCGCGTATGCCCGCTCAGGCGCAGACGATGAAAGAGGTTTGGACGTCGATGCCCGATTCGGTGATGACGCTCTTAACCCGTAACAACCGTCTGGATTGTTTGGACTATTGGGAGGCCGGGCAAGAGGGGCGTGTGACCAATCGCCTGGACGGTGAAGTCAAAATACTCTTCCTGTCCGACGACTCGCTTTCTGTGTCCGATACCGGTGTGAGCCGTTACGAGGTGAGGCTGGAAAGAAAAAGCGGCGGCGCGCTCAGGAACATCACCGTGCGTCGTGTGGTGACCTCGGGCAATCTCACAGACTGGACGGAGCGTGTGTATTCGCCCGAGTGGCGGTTGATGCATACACGCAAGAAGGCGGGAGACACTTTTGAGAAAGAGCTCCTTAAAGGCACAAGATACATCGAGTAAATAAAAAACCGGACCCTTCAGTGAAGAGCCCGGTTTTATGTGTTGCTTCAGATTTGACTGCGGCGTGCTTACTTGCGCGTCTTGGCGTAGCGGTTCATGAACTTGTCCACGCGACCGGCGGTGTCGACAAGCTTGCTCTTACCGGTGTAGAAGGGATGAGAGCTGCTGGAGATTTCCAGCTTCACTACGGGGTACTCCTGACCTTCAAACTCCACGGTCTCAGTGGTCTTGCAGGTAGAACGGGAGAGGAACATGTCGCCGTTGCTCATGTCCTTGAACACAACGGGACGGTAATTCTCGGGATGAATGCCTTGTTTCATATCTTTTGCAGTTTTTTGTTTTCCTTGTTTTCTTCATTTGCTCTTGGTAAGAGAGCGTGTGTAATGGATTCAGGGCACAAAAGTACGGTTTTTTTCGTAAATAGAGCAACAAAACGGATATTTTTTTTCGTCATTTCCTAAAAAGATAGTATCTTTGCACGCAAAACAAAGAGTAAACACACCATTTATTTATCAATTTTAACAAAACAACTATGGTAAGTTACAAAGAACTTGGTCTGGTGAACACCCGTGAGATGTTTGCCAAGGCTGTTGCCGGTGGTTATGCCATTCCGGCTTTCAATTTCAACACCATGGAGCAGATGCAGGCCATCGTGATGGCTGCTGTGGAGACCAAGTCTCCCGTCATCATGCAGGTCAGCAAGGGCGCACGCAACTACGCTAACGGCGTCATCCTCCGCAACCTGGCCAAGGGTGCTGTTGAGTATGCCAAGGAGCTGGGTTGTGAGAATCCTCAGATCGTGCTCCATCTGGACCACGGTGACAGCTTCGAGCTGTGTAAGGACTGTATCGACAACGGCTTCTCCAGCGTGATGATCGACGGCAGCTCTCTGCCCTACGAGGAGAACATCGCCCTGTCCAAGAAGGTCGTTGAGTATGCTCACAAGTACGACGTGACCGTTGAGGCCGAGCTCGGCGTTCTGGCCGGTGTTGAGGACGAGGTTGTTGCTGCTGAGAGCCACTACACCAAGCCCGAAGAGGTGATCGACTTCTCGCAGCGTACCGGTTGCGACAGCCTGGCTATCTCCATCGGCACCAGCCACGGTGCACACAAGTTCACTCCCGAGCAGTGCACGCTCGTGAACGGTGTTCTGGTTCCTCCCCCATTGGCTTTCGACGTTCTGGCCGAGATCGAGAAGAAGCTCCCCGGCTTCCCCATCGTGCTCCACGGTTCCAGCTCCGTGCCCATGGAAGAGGTTGAGACCATCAACAAGTACGGCGGCAAGCTTGAGGCTGCCATCGGTATTCCCGAGGAGCAGCTGCGTCAGGCAGCCAAGAGCGCTGTCTGCAAGATCAACATCGACTCCGACTCCCGTCTGGCTATGACTGCTGCTATCCGCAAGCACCTGGCCGAGCACCCGGGCGATTTCGATCCCCGTCAGTATTTGAAGCCCGCTCGTGAGAACATGAAGAAGATGTACATCCACAAGATTGTGAATGTGCTGGGCTCTAACGGCAAGCTCTAAGCCGGCGTCTTTTCAGAATTAAAGCGAAAATGCAAGCCCCCGACAGTCGCAAGACTTTCGGGGGCTATTTATTTGTCCTGCACGAAAAATGAAAATGAGAAAATGAGAATTTGAGAATCTTTACTCCGTTTTCCTGTTTGTGTTTGATGCGTGAAAGAAATGATTCTGTTAAAAAATCGGCATGTCGTTTTAAGGATGTCGTCTCTGCGCCTCCGTTGGGAAAAAATTCCGCTCCCACGGGAGAAATTTTCCGAGCCCACGGGAAAGTCAAAATAGCGACAGACGAGAAGTAAGAGCCGGGATTTGGAGTAGGAGCGTGTCTTGTCAAGAAAATGGTTTGATTGTCAACCTCGTCAGTAAACTGTCAACTGTTTTAGGAACGACAATGAAAAATGCTCCACGCAAACTACGCAAGCAAATAACATTCGCCGGAGCCACCAGCCAGACTATACGTAAAACTTGACATCAAAACCCGCTTTCACGGTCTCTGCTCGGTCTCTGCTCGGTCTCTACAGGGTATCTGATTGGGGGGCAAAGGAGACTAAGTGGTATTGATTATCAGGTGTTTAGGTTTTGTGAAATCGGGGCATTTCTACGTGTTTCGAAAACCGATTTTTTTTGACAAAACCGTAATTTGCTTGCAATTTGCGTAGTTTGCACGAGCATTTTTTTATTTTTTCCTGAAAGAGTGGTTCTTCGTCAATTTAGTTGAAAAAGAACCACCAATTTTAGTATAAGACAAATATTTTGTGTACGTGAGTTTTTGCCGGAGTGCGAGGCGTGCAGAGGAAAAACTGTTGGAGTGTAGAGCAGCAAATATTCGTGTGTAATGGCGCGCCAACTTCCAAACAACCGAGCTGCCAGTTAGAAACGACCGGGCTAGCGGGCAAATAAGCTGGAATATTTCTATGGTTTGTAGCGTAACTGGTTCAGAAGATCCAGATGGTTGAGGTCGCACTCCGTTGCAATGCGTTTCCACACGAGTCGGGCGGTGTCGGAGCATAACTCATCGAGGCAATACACACCAAGGAAGGTGTAGGACGGTTTCCCAGGTAATCCTACCATGAATGTGATGCGCAATTCTGCGAACGATGTCACGCGAAGATAATTGTCTGCATTGCGAATAGCGATTGCAGCAGGTGTGAAACCTGTTGTGTCTGCCGGTTGCCAATATTCGGTAATGGTGGGCATGAGGCTGTCGGCGTTGCCTTCGTTGTGCCAGTCGGGGTGATGGTATCTCGGTCCCCAGATAATCAGACCGGGGTGATTGGGTACGGGCACGCTCCACGGTGTCTGGCGGTCATGTGCATCGAAGATGTCCAAATAATCGTCCACAGTGGCGAAAGTCTGACCAGCATGCAGGATGAGTGAGGCGGGTGTTGTTCGTGCTCTGATAATAAAAGAAAGGGCGATGACGATGCCTACTAGCAATATTGCTGTAATAGTTGTAGCCCGTTTCCGGGATGGGTCTTTTACTTCCCTTTCGATGACAGTTTGTGTATTTTCATCGGTAGAACAGGAAAAATCCTTGTTGCAGAAGTCATCCCAATCCCTGTTGCCTACCAGTTGTGCCAATATGTTCAGTGTGCTGCGTCGTGGCATGCTGCTTGATGGGACATATCCCCAAATGCGTTTGAGTGTACTCACACTGACGTGCTCGCCCTGACGTTCTTCTATTACCTGTGAGAGATAGTCGAAGTCTTTGGGAGTCTGTATCCTTTTACCTACGGATGTCTCAATCGCTTCGCGCAGTGCGGCGATGTGCTGTTGCAGTTCGTTGGAAGATGATATTTCCTGTTCCGTCATGTGTGTCGTGCGAAAAACTCTTAATGGGTCGCTTGTTTGAGCCACAAAGATACAACATTTATTCCACATAAATCATGGCAGAATGGCAGAAAAGGGCGGCGGAGTTGGCTTCACACCCCGATGATGTGCATTTGAACTAATTTGAACCAATCTTTGGCCTCTATTGACACAGATGTCGTTTATGAAATCAGGCGTTTTTTATGTATTTTTGCATCGAAAAATTTAAACAGAATAATCATATGAAAACAAAACTACATTTTCAGCGAATTTTCGCTACGTTGCTGCTTCTTGCGGTTTCTGTGCTCTCTTGGGCGCAACGTACAGAAGTGGATGGCATTTACTACATCTATACCAATTACGGATTCAATGCCACTGTGACATACAAGGATATCAACTATAATAGTTATTCTGGTAATGTTGTGATTCCATCTTCTGTGATTGGTGCTAGCGTAAACCGCATCGGCGATCATGCTTTCTACAACTGCTCCAACCTTACGTCTGTCAACATCCCTACCAGTGTAACGAGCATCGGCGAAAGAGCCTTCTCAGGTTGCTCCAGCTTAACACATGTCTTTCTTTCCGGTTACATAGAGAGCATTGGTGAATACGCCTTCGCTGGCACCGGACTCAAGTATGTCGACATTCCTTTCCGCGTGACGAGTATCAGTACAGGTCTCTTCGCTAATTGCACCGAACTCAAGTCAGTTACTCTCCCAGAGGATGTTACGAGCATCGGCGAAGGAGCCTTCTATTATTGCAACAGCCTCACATCTGTTAACATCCCTAACAGCGTGACGAGCATTGGCGATGAAGCCTTCGATTATTGCTTCAACCTTACGTCTGTTAACATCCCTAACAGCGTAACGAGCATTGGTAACAGTGCCTTCCATAATTGCTATAGTCTCACGTCTGTCAACATCCCTAACGGCGTGACGAGCATTGGTAACGCTACCTTCTTTAATTGCTCCAACCTTACGTCTGTCAACATCCCTAACAGCGTGACGAGCATTGGCAACAATGGCTTCTTCGGTTGCTCTGGAATTACATCCATCACTATTCCTGAGAGTGTGAAGAGCATTGGCGAAGGAGCCTTTAGGGGTTGCTCTGGACTTACATCCATCACTGTTCCTGAGAGTGTGAAGAGCATTGGCGAAGGAGCCTTTAGGGGTTGCTCCGGCCTCACGTCAGTTACTCTCCCAAAGGGTGTGTCGAGCATCGGCGATTATACCTTTTATGATTGCATAAATCTCACGTCGGTTACTATCCCCAACAGCGTGACGAGCATTGGCGATAAAGCCTTCTATGGTTGCAATAATCTCAAGTCAGTTACATGTTTGGCAGAGGAAGTGCCCATAACAGACCTTTGGGTATTTGAAGATGTCCCCCTAAGTTCTGCTACGCTTTATGTTCCAGAATCTTCTGTGGATGCATATAAGGAAGAATACCCATGGTGCGAATTTGGAACAATCCTACCTATCGATGGTGACGGTGGTGATGATCATATTTACATAGAGACAGACCTGACGTCAGAATTCCCAGTCGATTGGCAAGGATGGACGGGTGCCACCGGCTATACCTCTACTCAGTTTGCTCCAAGGGTAACCACCAACGACGGACGCAACGTGCAGGTGTGTGAGAAGTTCAACGGAGGAAGTGCTACATTGGGCACAGTCTTCACACGCACGCTCTCCGGTCTCACCAATGGTACTTACCGCATAGAGCTCTACGGAGCTGCAGCCTCCACAAAGGGGCGAGACACAGGTATAGATTCGGATATGACGGAAGAAGACGAAGGCGATGAGACGGCCGTATATCTCTATGCCAAGACTGCCAGTGGCACCGTGAAGCAGTATATCCCCGTGCTCTGGGCTACGTCATTCTCGGAAATAGCTACAGCCGTGCTCAATGGGGTAACAGTGACCGACGGCACTGTGGAACTCGGCATGGTGAGCGAAAAGAAGTTTACCAACTGGGAAGTTATCCAGATAAAAGGTGTCACAGCGTTAGTGGATGCCACGGAACTTCATGCCAACACCTTGTCAAAAGCAAAGGAAACCATTAAAAATACGACATACGTCAACGTTACAGGTTCTGAGCGTACAGCACTCTCTCGGGCTATCAGGAAAAACACTACAGTGAGCGAACAAACAGCAGAAGCCTATCAGGATGCTATTAGCGCTTTGGAGATGGCAATGAAGGCCTTCACAGATGCCAAAGCAAGCTACGACGCATGGACAGATATCAAGAACCACAGCTTCCCCTATGCCTTAGTAGCGAAGAAGGCTGCTGCAGAATCAGCTGCCGCTGTTTCACCAACAAGTGCAGCAGATGCTGTAAGCAGAAGGGAGACGCTGCTGCCCCTCTATCGTCAGTATGCCGAATCGAGTGCTATGCTGGAAGGCGTGAACGGCGCGACGGACATGACATCATATATTAATAATCCGAAAGCAGAAGAGGGTGTTGATGGATGGACAACCGTTAGGGGCGAAGGTTCCGGCGGCAGCATAAATATACTTGTTGGTCAGCCCTGGACAGACGGCAGCGGCGACACCAACCACATATATTTCGATGGCGGCAATTGGGGCGCATCGGCATGGGATGTTGCATTCCAACAGGATATCACGCTACCGGCAGGCAAGTATCAGCTGACAGCTATAGGACGCTCTGAACGGGATGTCGCTCTGACGCTCTTTGCTGGTGATGAGACGGCAGAAATGGCGCACATCAGTAGTATTGGCGGTTTGTTCAATAATGGCTGGGAGCAGACCTCTTTAGAGTTTGAACTGACGGGAAATACAACCGTGAGCATTGGTGTGAGAGGTGTGACCTCACTTATTCACAACTGGATGTCGTTCTCTAATTTCCGTCTTGTGCAGTTCCCGGAAGGATATGATGCTATCAACTCACTGACTGCTGAAAAAACTATTGTTGATGCCAACGCTCCCATCTACGACCTCAACGGACGCAGATTGATAGAGAAGCCCAAGAGCGGATATTACATCCAAGGCGGAAAGAAATACTATGTGGAGAAGTAAGAAGTAAGATGTAAGATGTAAGACATCCGACTTGTCAACTCGTCTACTTTTGCGCTAGCAAATGAGCGCGAGCGTAGCCGAAGCGAACTTGTCAACTTGTCAACTAGCAAAAGCCACTTCACAAAATGAGTGAGGTGGCTTTTGTATTTCGGACAAACGGACAAAAGGAGTAAGATGTAAGAGGACTAATTTTTGTGTCCTCGCAGCTTTATTCCATCACGTCCTTTGTGCCGCCGGTCTGTTGGAAAAAGGTGACTTTGGTGGTGGTCTTCTTGTCGAAAAGCAGGTTGGAGAGCAACTGCACACAGCCAAACTGTCCCATGGGAGTTTCCAATTCAGCCAGCTTTTGCGAAGAAGTAAAGATGGTGGCCTTCATCCTTGCTGGCACATTGTAAAACACTCCTTTGTCCACTTTGGCCAGTTTTTTTGCCGTGGCCTCGTCCTGCACAGGTGTCGGCAGGGTCTCAAGATTCTCAATGCTGAGATAAACCGGCTCGCCGCTGAGGTCATCGCCATCCACCAAACCCAATTTCTGAGAGAAGCGGCAGAGGAGCATTTTGGAGGTCACCTCTGAAGGAATCACAGAAAGAGAGAAGACCTCCGTGCTGGTTTCCTTGACGCCTTTGAAGAGCGACTCCAGAGCCTCGGTTTGCAGGTCCATCTGATTGAGCATCAGTTGCAGTTGTGCTCCGTCCTTGGGCGTGTTGTCCGCTTCTCCTCTGATCAGGGCGTTGCGGCTGTCGCGGATGTCGTAGATCTCCTGTGCCACCAGTTCGGCCATCTTGGCCACGCTTCCGGCAGAGAGCATTTCCTGGTTCATGTAGTCGCGGGGATTGACGGCTGCGGGAGCCGGAATGCGTTCGGGCAGGGGAGGCAATTTCTCCTCGTCGGCATCGGTGTTGATGGAGAGCAATATGCCGTCGCGGCTAAGCCCTACAAGAGGAGCCACAGTCTTGCTCTTCAGATGGATGGTGTAGGCTTTGCTCTTGTCGGGAACGCCGTAAGGCTGCAGTTCCACGCTTTTAATGGTCCACGCGGTGGTTACCTGGTCGGGCACATCCTGAAGGCGGAGATATTTGAAGGCGTATTTGGCAAAATCGCCGGGACGGGTGACGGTCTTCTCAGCCTTAAGAAAAGCATGAGTGTTGCAAGTGCAAAAAAGAGTCTTTTCATTGTTGTTGAATTACAATTTGCGGACAAAGATACAAAAAAGTTGCCGTTCTTGCCAAGGCATCCATAAAAAAAGTGTATATTTGTAAACAAATTGAAGCATAATGGACAGCATTTTAGTTAAGGACAGAAGGTTTGTACCTTTTATTACGCCTGAGGAACTCAGCAAAGAAGTGAAGCGTGTGGCATCGGAAATCACCCGTGACTACGAGGGAAAGGATCCCCTTTTCCTGTGTGTGCTGAACGGCAGTTTCGTGTTTGCGGCCGACCTCATCCGCGAGGTGGACATCCCGTGTGAAATCAGTTTCGTGAAGATGACATCCTATCAGGGCGTTGACACCACCGGCACGGTGCGTGAGCTGATAGGTCTGAACGTGGATATCACGGGTCGTCACGTGGTGATCGTGGAGGATATCGTGGACACGGGCATCACGATGGCCCACATGCTGGAGACGCTCAATGGACACAATCCCGCCAGCATTGACATCTGCACGCTGCTCACCAAGCCCGACAAGCTGCAGGTGCAGTTGGATATCCGCTATTGTTGTCTCTCCATACCCAACGGTTTTATCGTAGGCTACGGTCTGGATTATGACGGTTACGGCCGGAATCTCAAGGGTATTTACGTTGTGGAAAACAGAAAAAATAATACGATAAAAAAATGAAGAACATTATTATTTTCGGTGCTCCCGGCTCGGGCAAAGGCACCTACAGCGACGAGATTGTAGCCCGTTACGAGATGGGACACATCAGTACGGGCGATGTGCTGCGTGCCGAAATTAAGAACGGCACGGAGTTGGGAAAAACCGCCAAGGGATACATCGACCAGGGACAGCTTTTGCCCGACTCTCTGATGATTGACATCCTGGCCAAGACTTATGACGCCCTGCCCAAGGGAAAGGGCGTGATATTCGACGGTTTCCCCCGCACCATCGCACAGGCAGAGGCCCTGAAGCAGATGCTGGCTGAGCGCGGTGACGATATGGGCGTGATGGTGGAACTGATCGTGGACGAGGATACGCTTTTGAAGCGTCTGCTTAACCGCGCGATAGAGCAGGGCAGAGCCGATGATAACGAAGAGACCATCAAGAAGCGTTTTGCCGTTTATCACAGCCAGACAGAGCCTTTGGCAGAGTGGTTCCAGAAGGAAGGCATCCGTCACACATTCACCTGGAAGGGAAGCAAAGAGCAGATGCTCTCTGAGATTTTCGCCTTCCTTGACAAGCAGTAAACGAAGGTTTGGAAAGCAACTTCGTCGATTATGTGAAGATTCTCTGCCGCTCCGGTAAGGGCGGCAGAGGGTCTATGCACATGCACCGGGCCAAGTATGTGCCCAACGGCGGTCCCGATGGCGGCGACGGCGGCAGGGGCGGACACGTCATCCTGCGCGGAAACCACAACTATTGGACCTTGCTCCATTTGCGCTATCAGCGCCATGTCTTTGCCACCAACGGTGAAGCCGGCGGCAAGAGTCGCAGCACCGGAGCGGACGGAGAGGATCGCTATATTGATGTGCCATGCGGCACGGTGGTGTATAACGCCCAGACGGGCGAATACATCTGCGACATCACCGAAGACGGTCAGGAGGTGATGTTGCTGAAAGGCGGACGGGGCGGTTTGGGCAATTGGAACTTCCGCACGTCCACGAATCAGGCTCCGCGTTATGCCCAGCCCGGAGAGCCCATGCAGGAATTGCTCGTGGTGCTGGAGTTGAAGCTGTTGGCCGACGTGGGTCTGGTGGGTTTTCCCAATGCGGGTAAGAGCACTTTGTTGAGCGCTCTGTCCAGCGCCCGTCCCAAGATTGCGGATTATCCGTTTACCACGATGGAGCCCCAGTTGGGCATCGTTTCATACCGCGACAACCAGAGCTTCGTGATGGCCGACATCCCCGGCATCATCGAAGGGGCGGCAGAGGGGCGCGGACTGGGATTGCGGTTCCTGCGTCATATTGAGCGCAACAGCTTGTTGCTTTTCATGGTGCCCGGCGATGCGGACAATATTCGCGCTGAGTATGAGGTGCTCTTGGGGGAATTGCGTAAGTTTAACCCGGAGATGCTGGACAAGCAGAGGGTGCTGGCTGTGACGAAAAGCGACCTGCTGGATGAGGAGCTCATAGAGATGCTGCGGGAAGATTTGCCTGAAGACCTCCCTGTGGTTTTCATCTCCTCTGTGGCGCAGACAGGACTCACGGAGCTCAAGGACGTGCTGTGGCGCGCGCTGAACAGCGAAAGCAACAAGATGACGGCCATCAGCCAGAACGAAACGCTGGTTCACAGGGATAAGGACTTCTCCTTCATGCACGACGATGAAGACGATTTGGATCTCTCTGTGGACGAAGAGGAGGCGGATGACGATGAACTGATAGAGGAGGAGTGGGACGATGACGTATCGGACGCCTGATCGGTTTCGGGCTTTTTCTGTCGGCAAAGACGGGGATTTCCCGTTGACTGACGACGGAAGTTTCCTTCCTCCTTCCGGTGCATGGGGCGTGGCTCTTCCGCGCCAGGTGCATTCTGCTAATGTGGTTTACGTCAAAGATGCCGGACGTCCGGCGGATACGGATGCCGTCTTTACGGACGTCCCGGGACTTTGTGTTGCCGTGAAGACTGCGGACTGCATACCGGTTCTCCTTTACGCCAGTCAGGAGCATCCCGTCGTGGCGGCTGTTCATGCCGGATGGCGAGGAACTGTGTCGCGCATTGTCTGCCGCACACTGGATGAGATGAAGGCTCGCGGGCTGATCACGTCCGTTTCGGACTGTCATGCCATCATCGGCCCGGGCATATCACAGGCGTCTTTTGAAGTCGGTGATGAAGTCTATGAGGCTTTTGAAAAAGAAGGTTTCCCGATGAGGCAGATCGCTCAGCGTCGGGAGAAATGGCATATAGACCTGCGTGAGGCCAACCGCTGGCTCCTGGAGGAGTGTGGCGTCAATGACGTCTTTGTGTCCGATGTGGATACAAAAACGTCTCCCGACTGGTACAGTGCCCGCCGGGAGACGATTAATACAGGGCGTAATTACAACGCTATTTTCTTCTTGCCGTCCTGAATGTAGATGCCCTTCTGAGGCACAGCGTTCAGACGTCGGCCGTTCAGGTCGTAGATGATGCCGGAGGCCGGTTGAGGCGTTTCCGGCGTTTCTTTTTCGCTCAGATCGTAGATGACGGTGGGGTAGTGGCCGGTGGCGAAGTTGAAGTCGCGATTGGCCATGACAGTGAGGCCGGCGATGTCTTCCTCCGTGAGGGCTCTGTTGTAGATGAGCAGGTCGTCGAACATGGCGGGAGCGCTGCCCCAGAAGCTGCCCATGCCCAGATAGAAGTAGTTGGCGCTGCTCATCCAGTCGAGCACCTTGCTGTATTCAAAGGCGTCGGCATCCGCACTGCCGTCATAACTCTCGTTGGCTTTGGCTTCTCCGTTGATGTAGAGCGTGATGCCGCTTTCGGCGAAGACATACGTCACAAGTGTCCAAGTGTTCGCCGGAATGTTCGTTGAGGTGACGCTTTCGGGATGATTGATGTCAAACCACGTGCCGTTATTGTTGTTGTAACCCAAGTAGGAGTTCCCGGTCAGATAGAGGCGCTCACCCGTTGCAGAAGAGGTGGTGCCGTTAAAGAAACTCCACAAGGCATCCCACACGTTGCTGTCCAAACGCTTTACCCAAAGAGAAACGGTAGCGCCTTCAAGGCTCTGCCCCTTGAGCGGGTTGTCCATGCGGGTGTAACTGCAGCGCTGTTGTGCGCCGAAGTATTGATGCAACACCTTTCCGCAGCGATAGGCGCTGTCTTCTTCAAGCGTAGGCACGGTGCCGCCCGTGCCGGCAATGCCGAGTGTGGCCACCTGGCTTTCGTCCTTCTGGTTGACTACGGGAATTTCGTCGAAGTTGTAATAAGCCGTCAGGCCGCTGCTGTAGTCACCGTTGGCAAAACCGATGCTGATGCGTTTTGTCCTGTTGTTGTATGTCCAACTGTATGAATCCGACCAGTAATAATCTCCGCAATCCAAACGTCCAGTGAATTTGACGGTGAGTGAAGTGGGGGCAGTCTCAGGCGCACGGAACTTGCCGGTGTTGGTCAGCACGTCGGTGTTGGTGGAAGTCCAGGACTCTGTAACATTCTCCGTCATGTCAGCATAGACATATTGATTAGAAGACAACGTGCTGTTTTTGACCGGTAAGGTTAACTTGGAGTAGTTAAGCGCAATAGCTGAACGCGGCTCCAACTTGTAACCCCACAGGGGCGTGCCGCTGTTGCTCGAATTGTTGGTGTTATCCACGCAGGTGAAAGAGATGGTCTTGTGGTTGTTGCCCGTCCAAACTGCGCCCCGGCTGTCACCGTTCATGGAATTGGAACAGATGACGCCTTGGTAGGTGCCGTTGGCCAAAGCAAGCGTGATATAGTCCGTGCCCGCTTTTATGCTCCATGTGCCGTCGTAACTGCTGGTGGCTCCTTTTACGGTGCCGTCTTCTTTAAGCGTTACCATCACGGGCTTGTGGTTGGCAATGGTTGTGCTGTCCTGCTTCATCTTGTAGTAGTGACGGAGCACATGCCAATCGCCGACGATGTCGTCTGCGGTGTAGTGTGACGTCTTGGGCGTATCCAAGGTTTCCGTCCCGCCGTTGTAGGCAAAAGGCGAAGCCACCAGCCATCCGCTCTCGTTCTGGAAGAGCTGCTGAATGTGCACCAGATGTCCGGCTGTGCCGTCGTTGTACTTGGTGTGATAAACCACAAAAGCCTGGTTCGTGGTGGAATTAATCACGGCGGAATTGTGCCCCTGACTATTCCAACCCTGAGTCTGCATTTCGCCCCAACCGCTGAAGGCGCTCATGAGTTTGGTGCCTCGGGTGTCATCCGTAGTTCTGTCGGCAGTATTGTAGTTGAAAACATAGTTCGTAAAGAGCGCGGAACGACCGGCTGCATCCTTGTAAGGTCCCAGCGGATTGGTGCTGCGGAAGATGCGCATCTCGTAGCCTTCGCGGGGACCGAATCCGCCATAGCTCATGAAAAGGTAGTAGTAACCGCCGATGTACTTGATATACGGGCCCTCGCCGCTAACGTAGTAGCCGCCGGCAATCTTGCGGCCGAAGTAGGGATCTTTCACGCCGTTTCTTCCTTGGGCGCTATAGTCGGACGGGTTGTTGGTGTAGTTGTACTTATAATCGTTGAGGCCGGTTTCCTTGTCCAACTTGAGCATGAAGATGCCACCCGACCAGGAGCCGTAGGCTATCCACAGTTCACCGGTTTCATCAAAAAATACGCAAGGGTCAATGCAGTTGGGCCAATAACTGCCCCAATTGTTGCCAATAGTGTAGCGGCTGGGAATGGAAGTTGCACCGATGGCGATAGAGAGGTCGGTTTCGCTGAATGAGGGTGCGCCGGTATTGCCGTTGAAGCCACCCATGACAACCGGACCCTGATACGTCCAGGGGCCTTCTGCCGAGTCGGAAGTCAGCAGGATGATGATGCTGTTCCATTGAGGGCCGTTGATGGACAGATAAAAGCACCATTTGCCCATCGTGGGATTGTAAATGATGTCCGGCGCCCACATGTTGCCGTCGATATAGAATTCCTTCTCGTCACCGGGTGCGGCGTATCGGTTGGCATACGACTCGGCATCGAAGTTGGGCATGTCCACTTCCGTGCCTTGATAGTTTTTGGTTTTGGTGATCTGCTGGACGTTGAATGCGGCGCGAACATTTGTGGCTTCTCCCGTAGCGTCACCCTGATGAGCCAGACGGACGAAATACGGATCGAACCAAATGCTGTTGTGCATAACGGTCCACGACTTGAGATCCGTGCTTTTGCCGTTGCCCAAATGGGATCCCCAAACGTAGTAGGTCTTATTGTCAGGGCTGTAGACGATGCTGGGATCGTGGATGCTGACGGTGCCGATGGTCGTGGACGAATTCAGCGTATTGATATCCGCCTCGCTCACTTGTTTGGTCTGTGCCTGTAAAACGGTCGGCATCAGCATTAATATGGCAAGAAATGTTCGTTTCATAGGTGCATTTTTTACATTTTCGTGGGCAAATATACAAAAAAAGGATAAAAAAATCCCTCCTCCCAAGAAAAAAAATGCCTTCTTCACTTTTGTTCACGCGAAAAAGAGTATTTTTGCAGTATGAAAGTGTTAGGCAGTACTTTATTTCGCAGTTTCCTGAGTCTGTGCATCGGTCTTTTGCTCTTTTTCAAGGCAGAAGATATGCCCACGCTCATAGTTCAAATCATCGGCGGCTTCTTTGTTTTGTCCGGTGTAGTAGGTGTTTCGGCTTGGCTGTTCACCCGTATGAAATCTTCGGTGAAGCCGTTCTTCCCAATCGGCTCCGTCGGTTGCATACTGTTGGGCATTGTGCCCATCGTCGCACCTCATCTGTTTGTGTCCTACCTGGTTATCCTTTTCGGCGTTTTGCTGGTGATGGCCGGAGTGTCTCAACTCGGAGCACAGGTCAGCTATCGCAGTGTGGCTCCTTTGAGCATTCTGGGCTTTATTCTGCCGCTGATATTTCTGGGTGTGGGTCTTTATATTATTGTTCGTCCGCTGGAGTCCATCGCAACCTGTTTCAAGTTGCTGGGCATCACCATCTCGATTTATGCCCTCACGGATATGTTCCTGGCCTTGCGCCTTCGTCACTATAATCGCATCTACGAGCGTAAGCAGGCAGAAGAGGAGCGTCGCCGTCAGCGTGAAATCGAAGCCTCTTATGTGGACTTCGAGGTTGTCGATGCTACCGGCAATGCCGAGACTTCAGAGGATTCTTCCTCTGATGAGTCTGCAACGTCAGAAGAGTCCTGACGATTATTCCTTTGTCTTTTTCTCTGCAAGAAAGTCTTTAATTCTTTGCAGATTCTGCAGGGCGCAGATGCGTCCCCGTTCGTGCACCGACATCATCTTGTCGGCATTTTGTTCCGTGCGCCCGATCTTCAAAGGACGTTCCGGGCAGAGGATGATGATGTTGCCGATGGATTCCTGTTCGGCAATGTATTCCAACTGACTGTTGTACATCAAATGCCTGCGGGCCATGCATTTCGTGATTTCCGGATAATTGCGCATCAGCAGGTGGAACAGAGGCATGAGTTTGGTTCTGGATTTTGTATAGCCTTTGGGCTGTGTGAGCACGACGATGTTGCGCTCGAAACCCTGTTCCTGAAAATATTTCAGGGGAATGCTGTCCGTCACGCCGCCGTCGAGCAACTTCATGCCTTCCAACTCCACCGGCGTTGAGACGATGGGCATGGAGGCGGAGGCGCGCATCCATTCGAGTCCGGTGTCGTCCATCTGGTCGATTCGTTTGTAGAAGGGGACGCCTTTTTCGGCATCGGTGGCAACGAGATGGAATTCGATCGGACTGTTGTTGAAGGTGTCGAAGTCGAAGACGTCCAGTTCACAGGGCATCGTGTGGTAGGAAAACTCCGGAGCCACGATGTTGCCGGTCTTCAACAGGGCGCGCAGGCCCATATAGCGCGGATCGTCTTTGAAGCGCAGATTGTAGCGCAACGCGCGTCCGGCCTGTCGCGAGATGTAGTTGCAGCCGAACAGCGCCCCTGCACTCACACCAACGACACCGTCCACCAGGATGTCGTGCTCCTGCAGCACGTCCAACACACCGGCAGTGAAGAGCCCTCTCATGCCGCCTCCTTCCAAGATGAGTCCCGTCTTCATGTCTGTCCGATTTAGTTGTTGAGTGCCGTAAAAAGCCGTTCGAGCGCCTCGTCGGCATTGCCGTCGGTCTCGTTGAGCAATGACACGAATTTGGATCCGATGATGACGCCGTCGGCGGCTTCCTGAGCTGCCTGGAGTGTACGCTTGTTGCTGATGCCGAATCCGATCATGCGGGGATGCGTGAGATTCATGCCGTTGATGCGACGGAAGTAGGCCTGTTGGGCTTCGTCGAAGCGGTCTTTGGCGCCGGTGATGGACGCGCCGCTTACCATATATATAAAGCCGTCGGTCTGGCTGTCGATGAAGCGTATGCGTTCCTCCGACGTCTCCGGTGTGATGAGCATGATGACGCGCAGGTCATAGCGATCGGCGATGGGTTTCACCGTTTCCAGATAATCTTTGAAGGGCAGGTCGGGAATGATCATGCCGCTCACGCCGCTTTCGACACACGACAGGCAGAAGGCTTCGATGCCGTAGTGAAGAATGGGGTTGAGATAGCCCATCAGGATGAGCGGCACGCGAACTTCTTCCTTGATGTCGTGCAGCTGAGCAAAAAGTTTGCGCAGCGTCATGCCGTTGTGCAGAGCTTTTGTGGCAGCCGTCTGAATCACGGGGCCGTCGGCCAGAGGGTCGCTGAACGGGATGCCGACTTCGATGAAATCGATGCCGCGACGCTGCATCGCGAGAATGATGTCGGCCGTGCTGTCGAGACGGGGCGCTCCGGCGCAGAAATAAAGGCTCAGCAGTTTGCGCTCGCCTTTTTGGGCAAATACTTCGTTAATCTTGTTCATGGAGGAATGATTTTAACAGGTGGATGTCTTTGAGGGCCGGGCTGATTTCGAATCGGGAGTTGAGGTCGATTCCGGCCATTTGGGGATGATGGAAGGCACGCAGTCGCTCTTTGTCGTCGGGGCCGATGCCGCCGCTGAGCAAGAAGGGTGTGGCGCCTTTATAGTTATGGAGAATCTCCCAGTCGAACGACTTGCCGTTGCCGCCGACTTTTTCTGCTTTGGTGTCGAAGAGGAAGTAGTCGCAGAGACCTTCGTAGCGCTTGCTTTGCTCCAAGTCTTCTTCGCGGGCCACATTGAGGGCTTTGACGAGAGTGAGAGAGGGCAATTCCGAGCGAAGTTGACGGATGAAGTCTGCGTTTTCGCCTCCGTGCAACTGAAGGATGTCGAGACCGAATTCCCGGACCTTTTCCCGGATGAACGCCATCGGAGCGTTCACGAACACGCCGACGCGCTTGCACCTTGAGGGCAGATAGTCCGGCTTGAGGCTCACATTGCGTGCAGAATGCGCCCAAAAGATGAAGCCCATCCAGTCAATGCCGAGCGCTTCCACTTCGCGGATGTTTCCGGCTTCGCGCATGCCGCACACCTTGCGTATCATAGGGCGGAGATGAATTGGTGCAGCGCCAATCCGGGCGCTTCGGTCTTCATGAAGTTCTCGCCGATGAGAAATCCGTTGAAACCGGCCTCTTTCAGCGCTTTCACCGTGCGGGGATCCGAGATGCCGCTCTCGCTCACTTTGACGGCGTCCCGCGGCAGCAGTTCCGCCAGTCGGAACGACGTCTCCACATCGGTGACAAACGAGCCCAGATGACGGTTGTTGATGCCGCAGAGGTCGGGCTGGAGCTCGGCGTATTCCAATTCCGCTTCCGAATGCATCTCCAGGAGCACTTCCAGCCCCAGTTCGTGCGCTTTGTTTAAAAGGTGGCGGCATTCGTCCTTAGTCAGACAGGCTGCGATGAGCAGCACGGCGGAAGCGCCGCAAAGGGCTGCAGCAGCGAGTTGCAGTTCGTCGACGACGAAGTTCTTGTAGAGAATAGGCACGGTGACGCCGCTCTTTCGGGCCGCACGGATGAAGTCGTCCGAGCCGCCGAAGTAATCCCTGTCGGTGAGAATGCTGACGGCTGCGGCACCGTTCTTCTCATACGAGAGGGGTATCTCGTCGGCGCGACCTTCTTCCTTGATCCATCCCTTCGAGGGAGAGCGTCTCTTGAATTCGGCGATGATGCCGCTTTCGGACGTCAGGAGGGCTTCCTTCAGCGACGGCTTTTTGGCTTTGAGCGCTGCGATTTCATCGAACTTGTGCGCGGTGATTTCCTGCAGGATGTCCATAGGTGTCAGGAGTTGAGTTCAACGAATTTTTTGAACGTGCGCAGGGCGCTGCCGCTGTCGATGGATTCGCGGGCGATGGCGATGCATTCTTCGATGCTCTTCCCGCCGCGTTCCAACACCTGAATGCCGAAGGCCGCATTGGCCAGCACGATGTTTTTCTGAGCCTCCAGCGCGCGGTTCTCCAGGACGGCGTCGAAGATCTCGGCCGCTTCTTCCTCGGTGGCGCCACCGACGAGTTCTTCGGGTTTGGCGCAGGCGAATCCGAGGTCCTGCGGACGGAAGATGCGCTCGTATTGTTTAGTAGTCACTTTGAAGTCGCCCGTGAGGGAAATTTCGTCGTATCCATCGATGGAATTGACGATGCCGTAGTCGATGCCGAGCGTCTGATACACGTTGCTGTAGAGGCGCATCTGGTCGAGATTGGCCACACCGAGCAGTTGGCATTTAGGCTGTGAGGGATTCACGAGCGGCCCCAGCAGATTGAAGATGGTGGGGAAGGGCAGCGCCTTTCGGATGGGGCCCACAAACTTCATGGCTTTGGCGAAGAGTTGGGCGTGAAGATACACGATGCCGGCTTCGTTGAGACTGCGGTTGAGGCGGTCCACATCGTCGGTGAACTTGATGCCGTGATGCTGGATCACGTTGCTGGCTCCGCTCACGGAGGTGGCGGCGTAGTTGCCGTGTTTGGCTACCTTATAGCCCGCACCTGCAATGACGAAGCAGGCTGTGGTGGAGATGTTGAAGGTGTTCTTGCGGTCGCCTCCGGTGCCGACAACGTCGATATAGCGGTCGCAGTCGAGAATGGCCGGCACGCCGGTTTCCAAGATTCCATCGCGAAATCCGAGCAGCTCATCCACCGTTACGCCGCGCATCTGCAGCGCCGTGAGCAGGGCGGTGATCTGTTCGTTGGGATATTCGCTCTGGGTGATGCCGATGAGCACGCGCTTCATCTCCTCGCGTGTGAGACATTCGTGGTTGAGCAGTTTGTAGAGCAGTTCTTTCATAGTGCCAGGAAGTTTTGGATGATGATGCGTCCTTCGGGTGTGAGCACGCTTTCGGGGTGAAACTGTATGCCGTGAATCTCCATCGTGCGGTGGCGCAGCGCCATCACCTGACCCTCGTCGCTGACGGCGGTGACTTCAAGGCAGTCGGGGAAGTTCTCCTTGGAGACCACCCAAGAGTGATAGCGTCCTATCTCAATGTCCTTCGAAAGGCCTTGAAACAGAGGGTCTTCAGCGATGATGTGACAGGGCGTGGCGACGCCGTGAAACACCTCCGAGAGATTCTCCAGCGTGCCGCCGAAGGCTTCGCCGATGGCCTGATGTCCGAGGCAGACGCCCAGAATGGGTTTCCTGCCGGCGTAACGGCGGATGACGTCGAGCAGCAGTCCGGCTTCTGAAGGGATGCCCGGACCGGGACTCAGAATGATCTTGTCGAAGGCGTCGATGTCGTCGAGATTGAAGCGGTCGTTGCGCACGACGCTGACTTCCGCCCCCAGTTCCTTCACCAGATGACTCAGGTTGTAGGTGAAGGAGTCGTAGTTGTCGATAATGACTGTTTTCATAGCTGTTTCCTACATCTTTTCCGCCAGCGAGATGGCGCGGCGCAATGCGCCCAATTTGTTGTTTACTTCCTGCAGCTCATACTCTTCGTTGCTGCGGGCCACGATGCCGCCACCGGCCTGGAACCACAGTTCGCCGCCGCGGGCCACGAAAGTGCGTATCGTGATGGCCTGATTGAGCGATCCGTCGAGGCCGATAACGCCGATGCAACCGCCGTAAGCGCCCCTGTTGTGGGGCTCGTAGGCCGAAATCAGCTGCATGGCGCGCACTTTGGGGGCTCCGCTCAGCGTGCCGGCGGGGAAAGTGTCCATGAAGGCCTTCACGGGATCGGCTCCGTCGTTCAGAGTGCCCGACACGCGTGAGACGAGATGGATCACGTGGGAATAATACTGCAAATCCTTGTAGAAGTCCACCTTGACGTCGTGACAGTTGCGGCTGAGGTCATTGCGGGCCAGATCTACCAGCATCACGTGTTCGGCATTCTCCTTGGGGTCGTTGCGCAGGAATTCTGCGCCTTTGCGGTCGGCTTCGGCGTCGCCCGTGCGGCGTGTGGTGCCGGCGATTGGGTCAATGTAGGCTTTATACATTGAATCTTGACCATTGGCCGCCAGACATCTGTCGATGCGGCAATGCGTCTCGGGCGAAGAGCCGAAGATGCGGAAGCCTCCGAAGTCGAAATAGAAGAGGTAGGGGCTCGGATTGATGCTCCTCAGGGCGCGATAGAGTTTGAAGTCGTCGCCGTGATATTTCTGGATGAAACGGCGAGAAAGCACAATCTGGAACACGTCGCCGCGCTTGCAGTGTGCGATGCCCCGGCGGATGTTGGCCTTGTGCTCCTCGTCGGTGAGGGTGGAGCTGGCTTCGCCGTCGGGATGGAAGTCGTAGGTCTGCACGTTGCTCCTGTTCATCATGCGCAGCACTTCGGCGAGCGTCTCCTCCGATCCCAGCGTGGCTGCCGTGAGGCGGTTGCTGTGGTGGTCGAAGGCAATCACCGTGCGGAAGAGGATGTAGAGGATGTCGGGCGCGTCGTTCTTCTCCTGCGTCTCGTCCTTCACGTCGATGGGTTCGAGATAGCGCACGCTGTTGAACGAGGTGTAGCCGAAGAGTCCGAAGAGTTCCTTGTTCTCGCCCTGAATGTGGATGTTGTCGATGAGAGCGTGTATGGCGTCAGAAGGGCCGAAATCTTCGGTAATTTCGTGTGTTTTGGTTGTGCCGTCGGGATATTTCATGCAGGCTTCTCCGTGGGCTACGGCGACGGAGGCCAAAGGGTCGATGCCGATGAACGAGCGCGAATGCGTGGCGTCGTGATAGTCGGAGCACTCCATCAGCGCGCTCTGGGGATAGAGGTCGCGCAGACGCAGATAGACGCCGACGGGCGTGAAGAGATCGCCCAGAACGGTACGGCTTGCGGTGTTGAACTTAAAAGTTTCCATATTCTCCTGCCATTGATTTGTTTTTGAGATAGGTTTCGACGTCTTTGTCGCCGCGTCCACTCACGGTGAGCACCACCACTTCGTCCTTGCGGAACTCGAGTTTCGGGAGCACCGCCAGCGCGTGTGCCGACTCGATGGCGGGGATGATGCCCTCCATGCGGGTCAGCTCGTAGCCGGCGCGGATGGCTTCGTCGTCGTTGATACTCAGCACGTTGGTGCGTCCGCTCTTGGCCATGTGGCAATGCATCGGGCCAACGCCGGGATAGTCGAGTCCGGCAGAGATGGTGAAGGCCTCTTCGATCTGCCCGTCCTCGTTCTGCATCACGAGCATCTTGGCGCCGTGCAGGATGCCGGTCGAGCCCTTGTGTATGGTGGCGGCGGTGTGGTCGGTCTGCCATCCGTGACCGCCGGCTTCGGCGAGCACAATTTTCACGCGTTCATCGTCCATATAGTGGTAGATGGTGCCGGCTGCGTTGCTGCCGCCGCCGATGCAGGCGATGAGGGTGTCGGGATAGTCGCGACCCTCCTTCTCCTGCAGCTGCCATTTGATCTCCTCGGAGATGACGCTCTGCATGCGGGCCACGAGGTCGGGATAGGGGTGAGGCCCCATCGTCGAGCCGACGAGATAGTAGGTGTCGGAGGGATGCTGACACCAGTCGCGAATGGCCTCGGAGCAGGCGTCGGAGAGCGTCATGTTGCCGGTGCGCACGGGGTTGACTTTGGCGCCCAACATCTTCATTCTCTCCACGTTGGTGTGCTGGCGCTCCACGTCGGTGGCGCCCATGAAGATCTCGCACTGCATGCCCATCAGGGCGCACACGGTCGCTGTGGCCACACCGTGTTGTCCGGCGCCCGTCTCGGCGATGATGCGCGTCTTGCCCATCTTGCGCGCCAGGAGGATCTGGCCGATGGTGTTGTTGATTTTGTGCGCTCCCGTGTGGTTGAGGTCTTCGCGTTTGAGGTAGAGGCGACAGCCGTAGTGCTCGCTCAGGCGTCGGGCGAAGTAGAGGGGCGAAGGTCGTCCGGCGTAGTCCTTGAGCAGCGAGCGAAACTCCGTCTTGAACTCCTCCGAAGCGATGATATCGCGGTACGAGGAGCGCAGCTGCTCCACGGTGGCATAGAGGATTTCGGGCACATAGGCGCCGCCGAACTCCCCGTAGTAGCCGTTTTCATCCACATTGTAGGTCTTTTCCATCGTTTTTGTGTGTATGTGTGTTGTTGTTTATGTTTCGTGGTCTCAAAAGAAAGGCCCGTCGTGGGAGCGACAGGCCTTTTTCTATTTCTTCTTGCAAATCTTTCAGGTGCATACGGCGGTCTTCTCACGATCTTTGGAACCTTGAGCTGCGCCACCACCAGAAGTTTGCCGTCATTTTCATTGTGTGTTGTTTGTGTCTTTTTACGCGTTTCGACGTTTTCGACTGCAAAAGTACGACTTTTTTTGTAATCTGCAAACATTCAGGCGATTTTTTTTCGAAAAAATTTCATTTCTGTGGCCCTTTCTCCCCTCAGACTGTCGTCAGACTGTTCTCAGAGGCTTAGATTGTTGCCATCGCTTGAAGGCTCGGCCGCAGAGCCGCCGCAGAGCCGCTGCATAGGTGCTGCATCAGTGCTGCATAGGTGCTGTTTATACGAGAGATAGTCGAGAGGTGAACGAGAACTGAACGAAGTCAGAACGAAGGTTGTGGGGAGTAATGTATTTAATGAATAAACAGCATCATTTTGAGGGAGAAACATCAAAAAATTAACTTTTTTTGAAAAAAATGCTTTCGCGCGTACACTTTTTAAAAAAAATGCGTATCTTTGTCCTCGTTGTTGAGCAATTTGTGAAACAAAATATAAGTTTAACTCTTAAATCCAATCTGAAAAACCAACGAACCAGACTACATGAAAAACACTTCCGTCTCTTCAGTTTTAAGCTGATGAGCGCAGCGACGTCCGGGCGGCGCCGGCTGCATTAAAGATTTCGAATTCAAAATCTTAACTAACTAACAAAATTAAACAATGAAAAAACTTCTATTCCTTTTGGCCGTTTTGCTCGGCTTCGTTTCGGGCATCAAGGCCGCAGATTTGCCTACAGAAGGATCCGGTGAGTTCTTCATCAAGAATGTAGAGACCGGCACTTTTCTCAAGGGTGACTGCTACTGGGGAACAAAGGCTGTTGTATGGGATGATCCGTACGCATTGACCCTGACTTATGTGAGTGAGGGCGTGTACACGATTCAGTCGCAGCAAAACAACGGCGGACAGAACCAGTACATCACTGCCGGTGAAGATCCCTATGTGGATGGTGCTGCGGCGAATATGACCTTCACCGAGGTTGATGCCGTGAACCACTACTACACCATCAACAACGGCACCGGTAATTTGACTGCCGTTTCACAGGCAGAAGACGGAGCTCAGCTCTATAAAGTGATGGCAACGTCAGAAACCTCAGCTTTAGCGCAGTGGCAGATCGTCAGCCGTGCAGAACTCGTTGCTGAGTTTGACAACGCTTTTTCCACGAATCCTGTTGTGGCAACTTTCTTTATGAAAGACCCCGGCTTTGACGTGAAGAGCGTAAACGCAGGTAGTTGGACAAAGTCCAATGTGGATTTGGGCGGCGGTGGCAATGCCGGCCACAGTGCAGAGTCTTGGAACAAAGCAAACTTCAACATTTCCCAGACTGTTACCGGTCTTCCCAACGGCAAGTACAGAGTTGAGTGCTATGGCTACTACCGCTGGAATAACGGTACCAATAATGACAACCAGGCAGCTGTTGCAGGTCATGCAAGCGGCGATGAGGTGTTGAACGCCAAACTATTTGCTGGAACTAAGGAAATTCCTCTTATGAGTGTGGCCGGCGACGCAGACGCAATGGCATTCTGTCAGACGATGGGATGGAATGACAATACGCCTAACAACCAGTGGCAGGCTGCAGCTTGTTTCGACAAAGGTTACTACAAGAACACCCTTGAGGACGTCGTGGTGACTGACGGCACACTCACAATCGGCGTGAAGAAGGATACTCAGGCCGGCACCGACTGGGCTGTGTTCGATGAATTCAAGCTGTTCTACTTGGGCGAGGATTTGTCCATCTACGTTGAGGCATACCACGATGCCAGAACGGCAGCTGCAGCTGTGGATCAGGAAGCTCCCATGAAGGCCGATGTATTGGCCGCTCTTCAGCTGGCTATCACTGACTACAGCACCGGCGTGGACGAGACGAGCAAGGACGCTCTCCTGACGGCAACAAGTGCTCTGTCGGGAGCTACTGCTGCTGCGACAGCTTCAATCAATGCCTATGCCGCAGGTAAGGCATCTTTGGATAAGGTTGACGCAATCTTGGCTAATACCAATGTCTACACGGCTGAGGCATACACTACATTCGGTGAGGCTAAACTGGCAGCCCCCAAAATGGTTATGACAACCGTACTTGGACCAACGAAGAGGCTCAGGCTTACGGTTCGACCGTATTCGGTACCGGTTGGCGCACAAATGCTACCATTGACGATTTTCTCATCAGCGCTTGGGACGCAGCTCCCAGAGATTGGAGCACATATCACATTAACACATGGTCAACTACCGGCGACTCCGGTAATCCTAATTTCGTGAAGCCTTGTTTTGAGTATTGGGGCGGTGATGCCAGCACATTGGCAGACAAGTTGATGACCGCTACTTTGGGCGGCTTCGCTCCCGGTGCAACATACAAGGTTGCTATGACTGTTTGTGCTGGCGTGAATACCGGTGTGGAAGCTTCCACGGCTCCTACGGGTGTCACCCTGCAGCTGAACAACGGTGAAGCAGTTAGCGTTTGCACAGGCGATCGCATCGCAGAAACACGTTTCTACGAAGGCACGTTTGAAGCTAATGCGACGATTGGCGCTGACGGTAACTTGGTAATCAAACTGAATGTTGCCAGCACCAATGCCAGCTGGGTTACATGGCGTGACGTGAAGTACACGAAGATTGCCGATCCTGTAGATCCTACACCTTCCAGAGCAGCTGTAGCTGCCAAGCTTGAGGTGGCTCAGGGTCTGGTGAACGAGGTGATGAACGCCGACGTGGATGCTGATTTGAATGCCAAAATCGCTGCAACTGCCGGCTACGAAGAGAGCACCGACATTGCCGCTCTGGAGCAGATGGCAAATGATCTGGACGCTGCTATTGCTGCTGCTCAGACCAGCGTTGCCAACTATCAGGAGGCAGCTGCTATCGTCAATGCTGCCAGCACTTTGGACGAGGCAGGTCAGGCTGTTTACAACAGCAACAATAAGGTGCTTGAGGTGAAGGCCGGTTACGACAACAAGACTCTTGTGGCTGTGACCGAAGAGCAGAAAGATGTTTGTAAGGATGCTCTGAAGGTTGCCGTGAAGGCTCAGACCACCGACGGCGCCGACTGGACGCTGCTGATTGATAATCCCGGCTTCGAGGGCACCTTCACTTCTGTAGCTAACCCCCAGGCTAACCGCGATATCTATCAGCCTGAAAGTTGGACGGCTGTTTGGGAGAACGGCAACGAGAACGATATGACCTCTCTCAACAGTAGCTGCACGCAGTGGAATAACTTTGCAGAAATGCCTCAGCCCGCAGACGGCGGCAACAATGTATATTGGGCTCGCTATCGTTGGGGCAACCAGTCTTCCATCACGCTCAAGCAGACGATTAACCTGCCCGCAGGTCTTTACGAAGTCGGCGCAGAAGGTTATCTCTCCAACGCTGTTGACGGTAAGGCTACTCTGTCCGTTAAGTTCGGCGACGAAGTGGCTCTGACCGAATTCACGGATGCCGCTTGGACGAAGAAGGCGGTAGTCTTCTCTATCAGCGAGACTCAGGATGTAGAGATTCTCTACAACTTCACGGAGAGTAAGCAGGTTGAGATCAAGGCCGGTGTGGACAACTTCACGCTGACTTCTCGTGCTGCTGCCGATGCAGACGACTATGCCGCTCTGAATGCTGCCATTAAGAATGCAGAGTCCATGAAGATTGGCTTCAAGGCCGGTGAGTACGCTCCCTACACCAACGTGGCCGTGCTCGCTCCTCTGGCTGCAGCCAAGGCTATTGACCAGACCGTTGTCAACACTAAGAGTGCTGTGGTGATTGCCACTTCTCTCCTCAACGACGCTCAGTCTTCTTGGGTTGAGAACGCTGAGAATATGCCCATCGTTTACAACGGCACATTCGTCGCTTCTGAAAACGACGGTGCTCCCGCAGGTTGGGAGACAGACAACGCTGCCGGTCTCGGCGGTCAATACCACGCACGCGCGTTCGTATTGAATCCCGGCGATGGCAACTACGACAGGCTCGCCTCCTTCGATCAGGGTGATGCTACGCGCAGCGCCTTCTACGTTCGCTTCGACGGTACGAACTCTACCCGTACTACCGACTACACCTACGGCGAAACCGTCGGTTACACGATGCCTCTTGAGGCCGGTGTTTACCGCGTGAAGCTGATGGCAGGCGGTTGGGGTCAGACTCAGCCTCTGAACGTGAAGTTTGAGGATGCAGAGAGCACCATCAAGGGTGAACAGACGCTCGAGATGACGAACCTCGCTGACGGCTCCGGAGTTGCTGCGTCCTTCAACTTCCTCTCTGAGGTTGCTGCCGGCGACTACAAACTGGTAGTTTCCAACGGCAACATCGATGCGAACAATGCTGCCGCCTTCAGCAATGTGGAGATTACGCTCGAAATCACTGCAGCTGATCTTGAGACCCTTCGCGGCGAGATTATCAACCTCAGGACTCAGGTTGAGGGCTACACCGAATTGCCCGAGCCTTTGGCTACGGAGGCTGCAGCCGCTGTTGCTGAAGCCTATGGCTATATCAACGAGCATGAGTGCGATCCTGCTTTGCTCAACGCTTGCAAGGACCGTTTGCAGGCTGTGGTTGATGCTGCTCCTAAGACCGACTACACCGATCACATTGTGAACGCCGACCTGACCGGCACAGATCCGAAGGGATTCGATGACACCGGTACGAAGCATATCGACGGCAGCGGTATCGTGAAGGCCAGTAGCGGTGCACAGTATAACTTCAAACAGACCATCAATCTGCCCGCAGGTAAGTATAAGTTGGAGGCTCAGGCTGCTTATCGCTTCAGCGGAAGCGAACAGGGTGAGTACGACGCTATGCTGGGCAATCAGGCTACGAAGTTCGCCAGCCTGTATGCCACCATCGGCGAGAACACTGTCAGCACGTTCGTTCAGAACCGCTACGACGGTGCTTCCGACGTGAACTACTATGCAGGCGAAGGCGGAGTATCTGTAGTCAACGAGAAGTTTGTTCCCAACAGCAGTGCTGCCGTACAAGCATGGTTCAATGCCGGTCAGTATGTCAACGAAGTTACCTTCAACCTGACCGCTGACGGCGACGTGACCATCGGTATAGAGAAGACTGCCCAGCCTGTAGAAGGCGACTACACAGTTATCGGTCCTTGGAAACTCACTCGTCTGGGTGATCCCGAGGCTACTTACGCTGTCACCGTGGCTCCTGCAGAAAACGGTAACGTTGTTGCCGACAAGGCAGAGGCTGCAGAGGGTGAAACCGTTACGGTTACGGCAACTCCCGATGAGGGTTACATGGTTGATTATGGATACTACGTCTACAACGAGACGCAGTACGACTTTGAGAGCATTGATATGGAGCACAACATTGCTACCTTCACGATGCCCGCAGGCCCCGTTTCAGTCGTACTTGCCTTCAAGCGGGCTAAGGTTGCTTATCAGTTCGTTCCCAGCGAGTGGGGTGCAGGCGATCCCGGTCGCATCAGTCCTGAAAATGTGGTGGCCAACGACGTTGCCGGCACCATCACGGTGAACAAGAGCGGAGCCAACAATGTTTGTCTCCTCTTCCGTTCTGCCAAGACCTACAAAGTGAAGGCCGAACAGCGCTACTTCGTAATCAAGGCTACCGGTCTCTCCACCGCTGAGGCTGCAAGCTATCTGTGGTGGCTGAACAACACCAACGACGGTTCACAGATTGAACCCACGAGCATCTACGAGGAAGAAGGCAAGACCGTATTCGCATGGGATTGTGTGACCATTCCTATCGGCGGCAAGCTCGGTATCGAAGACACTGAGTTTACCGATCAGGGCGGTTGGAGCACCACCTTCGGCATGACGCTGGCTGACGCAAACGTTCCTGCTGTAATCAGCTACATTGGCTTCCAGGAGTCCATTCCCGAGCCCGTAGAAGAGCTTGCTTATGAGTTCGTTCCCAGCGAATGGGGTGCCGGTGATGCAGGTCGCATCAGCCCCGAAAATGTTGTCGCTGACGATGAAATGGGCACCATCACTGTTGACAAGACCGGTGACAACAATGTTTGTCTCCTCTTCAAGACCAACAAGCTCTACTATGTGGAGAATGTTGACTACTTCGTCATCAAGGCTAAGGGTGTCAGCACCGAAACCGGTGCTTCCTACCTCTGGTGGCTGAATGGTAAGAATGACAATGGCGCACAGTTTGCTCCCACTTCGACCGCTACTGAGACCGATGGCACCATCATCCTCGAGTGGAAGATCAGTGAGTGCGGCAACATTGGTGAAAACATCAATCCCGTTGGCAAGAGTTATCTCCTCGGCGGTGAAGGATGGACCACCACCTTCGGCCTGACTCAGGCTGATGCTCTGACGCCTGTTGTCATCTCTTACATCGGTTACGGTACGAAGAGTGCAACAGCTATCAGCGCTGCCAAGAGCCAGGATGCAGAAGGCGCTCTAAAGGACGGCAAGTACCTCATCAAGGGTGAGATCATCATCGTGAAGAACGGCAAGCTGTACAAGGCAAACGGTCAGCTGAAGTAAACGTGTTCATCACTTTCCTCCTCCGCTTCCAATCGGGAGCGGGGGAGTGAAAGACATTCTAAAGAGGAAGTCCCGCCAGGTGCGGGGCTTCTTCCGTTATAAATATATAAGGTGCAAAGCGAGTGCAAGCGAGCAAAGCAGATAAAGAGAAAAGCAAAAATGATGATATTTTTGGCCGTTTCGCGGAAAATTCGTATTTTTGCGGGGAAAAGGACAGATTTATGGCAGATAACGTGCAACCACAGGACGGACTGACACACCATTTGAACCAAATGTACCAGAACTGGTTTCTGGACTACGCTTCATACGTGATACTGGAGCGTGCGGTGCCTCATCTTCAGGACGGATTCAAGCCCGTGCAGCGACGCATTCTCCATTCGATGAAGCGAATGGACGACGGCCGTTACAACAAGGTGGCCAACATCGTGGGACACACGATGCAGTTTCATCCTCACGGCGACGCCAGCATCAAAGACGCACTGGTGCAGTTGGGGCAGAAGGATCTGCTGATCGACTGTCAGGGTAACTGGGGCAACATCCTCACCGGCGACGACGCTGCCGCCGGACGTTATATCGAGGCGCGTCTGTCTAAGTTTGCGCTCGACGTGGTGTTCAATCCCAAGACGACGGAGTGGAAACTCTCCTACGACGGCCGCAACAAAGAGCCTATAGCATTGCCGGTGAAGTTCCCGCTGCTGTTGGCGCAGGGCGCCGAAGGCATCGCCGTAGGTCTGTCGTGCAAAATACTGCCCCACAATGTGGGTGAAATCTGCGAGGCTGCCGTGAAATATCTGCGTGGGGAAGAGTTTCATCTCTATCCCGATTTTCCCACAGGCGGCTCCATCGATGTGTCGCGCTACAACGACGGACAGCGCGGCGGCGTGGTCAGAGTGCGCGCCAAGATAGAGAAGCGCGACAGCAAGACGCTGGCCATCACGGAGCTGCCTTTCGGCAAGACCACCGGCACGGCCTCCAAGCCCTCCACCTTCATCGACAGCATACTGAAGGCCGCGGAGAAGGGCAAAATCAAGGTGCGCAAAGTGGAGGACATGACGGCAGCTACGGTGGAAATCCTGGTGCATCTGCAGCCGGGGGCTTCGAGCGACAAGACTATTGACGCCCTCTATGCGTGCACCGACTGCGAGGAGAGCATCTCGCCCAACTGCTGCGTCATCGACGACCGCAAGCCGATGTTCCTCACCGTGAGCGACGTGCTCAAGCGCAGCGTGGACAACACGCTCAATCTGCTCAAGCAGGAGCGTCTCATTCGCAAGGGAGAGCTTACGGAGCAACTGCATTTCGCTTCTCTGGAGCAGATCTTCATCGAGGAGCGCATCTACAAGGACCGTCAGTTTGAGCAGGCCAAGACGATGGACGAAGCCTGCGAGTGGATCGACGAGCGTCTGACGCCCTGGTATCCGAAGATGGTGCGTGAGGTGACGAAGGAAGACATCCTGCGCCTGATGGAAATCCGCATGGCCCGCATCCTCAAGTTCAACAAGGACAAGGCGGAGGAGCACATTGCCGCCATCAAGGACGAAATCAAGAAGATAGACCGCGAACTGGCCCATATGGTGGACGTCACCTGCGAGTGGTTCGACTACATACGCGAGAAATACGGCAAAGACCATCCGCGTCTGACGGAGATCAAGAGCTTCGACACCATCTCTGCCGCCAAAGTGGTGGAGGCCAACCAGAAGCTCTACATCAACCGCGAGGAGGGCTTCATCGGCACCGGACTGAAGAAGGACGAATACATCTGCAACTGTTCCGATATCGACGACGTGATTCTCTTCTACCGCGACGGCACCTATAAGGTGGTGCGCGTGCAGGATAAACTCTTCGTGGGCGAGACGGAGAAGTCGAAGAACGAGGGCCGCAAGGCGGAGATTATCCATGTGGCCGTGTTCAAGAAAAACGACGCCCGCACCATCTACAACTGCGTCTATCGCGACGGTCGGGGCGGCAACTATTATGTGAAGCGCTTCAACGTCACCGGTGTGACGCGCGACAAGGAATACGATGTGACGAAAGGCACACCCAAGAGCCGCGTAAACTACTTCACCAGCAACGCCAACGGCGAGGCGGAAATCATCAAGGTGATTCTCAAACCCAATCCGCGCCTGAAGAAGGTGTTCTTCGACTACGACTTCTCGCAGCTGGCTATCAAAGGACGCGCTTCGCAGGGTAATCTGCTATCGAAGAACGACATCGCACGCATCCTGCTCAAGAGTCAGGGCGGCAGCACCTTGGGCGGTCGCAAAGTGTGGTACGACAAGGACGTCAACCGTCTCAACTACGATGAGCAGGGCACGTGTCTTGGCGAATTCCAGAGCGACGATCAGATTCTGGTTATTCGCTCCAACGGCGAGTTCTATCTTACAGGCTTCGATTTGAACGTGCATTTTGAGGACGACGTGATCCGTATCGAAAAATACAACGAAAGCAAAGTGTGGACGGCCGTGCTTCTGGATGTGGATCAAAACGGTTTCTGCTATATCAAGCGCTTCGTCCTGGAGGCTACAAAGAAGAAGCAAACATTCATGGGGGAGAACCCCGACAACCGCCTGCTCCTTCTGACCGATACGCCTTACGCCCGCCTGAAGGTGATTATGGGAGCGCCGGACGACTTCCGCGAGCCTATAGAGTTGGAGGCCGAGCCCTTCATCGCCGTCAAGAGCACGAAGGCCAAGGGCAAGCGCATCACCACCTTCAAGGTGGCGCGCGTGGAGGAGTTGGAACCCTTGCGTGTGCCGGAAGCGCCGCAGGTGTCCGAGTTTCAGGCTGAAGACGACGAAGAGGCTGAATATGTCGAGGACGCGGAGAGTCAGGAGGACGTTAGAGACCAGCTCAATGGCCAGATGCATCTCGACTTTGATTAAGAAAGGGGTGATTATCACCCTCTGTGTGCTGTCGGTGTTTCCGCTCCGCTCACAGGTGCGTGAGAATACTTTTCAGCTGGGCTTCGGCGGCATCCGTGTGCAGGACACCTATCTCTCGCCGCTCAAATACTCGGGTTGGCAGCTTTCGATGTTTTGGATGACGGAGCGCGAGAGCGGTTTTTTGTGTCAGGTTCAGGGCCAGTTCTCCAAAACCAACGCCGTCGGCACCGTGATGTCCAAACCCCGTATGCTCGGAGGCGGTGTGAGTGTGGATGCCGGATGGCACTATAGGTGGCGTCCCACAGAAAATTTGCGTCTCACGCTCGGCGCCTTGGGTGGTCTGTATGCCGGTGTACTCTACAATGAGAACAACACCAACAACCCTGCCAATGCACACGCCAACATCCGTTTCTCCGCCACTGTGGGCGCGCGTTATTCGTTCCCCCTTTGGGGACGCACCTGGCGCGTGGACTACAAAGCTGATGTGCCGGTCATCGGTGTGCTCTTTTCGCCGGAATACGGACAGAGTTATTATGAAATGTCGGAGTACGGCATGAGCGGATGCTTCAAGCCTCTGTGGTTCGGCAACGGACTGAATCTGCGGCAGCAACTGTCGCTCGACATTCCTTTCAAGAACTTCTATCTGCGTGTGGCTTATGCCAACGACATACGTCAGCAGTCGGTTAACGACCTCAAGTGGCATGACTGGGGGCATACGGGCATGATTGGTTTCGTGCGCAGATTTTCATTGGTTAAAATCAGATGAAGGCAAGACTGACGATATGGATAACGAGTCTGACGCTTCTGCTTGGGGGCTGTGTCAGCGAAGAGCCGTTTGAGAATACCTATGTCGGTAATGTCGAGGCCCTTTGGCAGTTGATAGACGAGCACTACTGCTTCCTGACCTACAAGAAGCAGACGCTCGGCGTAGATTGGAAGGAGGTGAGGGGCCGCTATCTCGCTGCGAGGCTGGATACAATGAATGCATACAATCTCTTTGACCATTGTGCGGCGATGCTTTCGGAGCTCAAAGACGGACATGTGAACCTCTATTCTACGGCTGATGTGGGGCGCAACTGGTCGTGGAAGGAAGACTATCCCAAAAATCTCGACATAGAGCTGCGCGAGAGTTATCTCGGCACTAAGTATAAAATAGCCGGCGGTCTCAAATACAGGATTCTGGAGCGGGAACGTGTCGACAAGGAGGGACAGACGGTGAAGGACAGTGTGGGTTATGTGGTCTACGAATCGTTCTCTTCTGCAGTCAGCCACAGTTGCATCAACGAGGTGCTCTACTATTTTATTAAATGCAAGGGCATCATTTTGGATATTCGCGGCAACGGAGGCGGTCAGCTGGACAATTGTGACATCCTGTCTTCTCATTTCTTCGAGAAGAAGACTCATGTGGGTTACATGTCCCACAAGACCGGCAAGGGATGGGACGATTTCTCGTCGTTGGAGCCCGAATACATCACTCCGCCCGACTACATATGTTGGCTGCGTCCCGTCGTTGTGCTGACCAATCGCAGTTGCTATTCCGCCGCCAACACTTTCGTGCGCAACATGAAACATGCTCCCAATGTCATTGTGGCCGGAGACTGCACGGGTGGGGGAGGCGGCATGCCTTTCAATGCAGAGCTGCCTTGCGGATGGGGCGTTCGCTTTTCGGCCTGTCCTCAATACGACGCGCAGGGAGAAGTGGTGGAACATGGCATCAGTCCTGATGTTTTTTGCTCTTTGGATGATGAAAAAGCCAAAGAGGGCAAAGATTCCATGATAGAGACGGCTTTGACGCTTATTGAGTAACTTTTTATACCTCAATCGGGAAAAATAGGCGTACAATCTACTTTTTTGGCTTAAACATTTTGGTGGTTAAGGAAAATTAACTATCTTTGTAACCCACTTTGAAAAAATGGTGATAAAAAATATTGTTTAATCCAATAAATAATGCGAAATAATCGCGATACAATAATGAAGAAAATTCTTGTCGTTACAGCAGTATTCTCTGCTTTGATGTGTTGTACGGAAGTTGCGGCGCAAGGTAATATCCTCGGTTTGGGTACGGATTCGGAAAATACGCTCTCACTGGCAGAGCGCATCTTCAAACTGGAGAAGAAGACGGAGGCCATCAGTATCTATTTCAACACTCATTTGTCTTTCCAGGACCGTTTCAACGGTGATGATTCGGGCGCCTCTTTTGTCGGTCGGCAGCTCCGTTTTGAGATGTTGGGCAACATCACCAAGCATTGGGGCTACCGCTTCCGTTATCGTCTTAACCGTCCCGGTGTGCAGCAGAGTGACAACTTTAGCAACAACATCGACTTCATGATGATACGTTACAAGTTCAACGATCGTTTCGAACTTACTGCCGGTAAAGAGGGCGTGGCTCTCGGTGGTTATCAGTATGATGACAACCCTATTCAGGTTTTGGAGTTTTGCGATTGGTTGACCGGCATCGACGGCTTCCATTTGGGTATGCAAGGCAGTTGTAAGATAACCCAAGATCACACCATGTATTTAAGCTTGCACAATGCCAACAATGATCGTACCAATGATTATTATTTTGAGGATCCAACGATTAAATCGTCTCATTTTCCCTTGGGTGCAACTGCCTGTTGGTCGGGCAGCTTCTTTGGCGGCAAGTTGCAAACGCTTTGGTCATACACCCTGCTCAGTGAGGTGCAGAACAATCTCGGTCGGGCACGAAGTTGAATATGAAGAAGTGGCAATTGATTCTCGACTACTATGGTGCCTGGGAAGATGTGGATCACCATAAGATAGTGTCTTCCGATATGACGAAGGCGCTTGGCACCACCACGTTGGCTCGTGATACGCGCTACCACAGCGTGCTTTTTGACGGTTGCTATCAGCCCACGCCTCACTGGAATCTGACGGCCGGTGTGCGTTATGAAACCGCATCCAGCTCTGCCGATCCTGCTTTCACCGGCTATCGGACCAATATCGGTTATCAGGCTGCCGTGCAGTGGATTCCCGATCTCACCCAGGATGCCCGCATCTCTTTAGCTTACATCGGCAAGACCACGCAATACACCAATGCAGCTCTTGATGATTTCAATCGCGACCGTATTGAGTTGAGTCTCATTTATCGTATCAAGGCATACTAATCACGTCGATTGAATACAAAAGAGAGCGTGTCGAAACCGACACGCTCTCTTTTTGCGTCATTACCTTTATACTTGTAATCTCAGTTCTTACTGCTTATTCTTGCCTATCGCAAAAAGTATGATCACCATAAGTAACGGGCTGCCGATGAGACTCAAAGCCAGCCAGCCGGCTATATTCCGGTTGCGGCGTTGAGCCATTATCGCTACCATCACAAAGAGGGTTATCGTCACGGAAAGAGAGGCTACCACAGTAGCAAACGCCGTTGTGGGAGACATGCTGGAAAGAAGTTGGGGAATTCCGCCTATAAATCCTGCAATATCTGAAACGCCATGCAGAATACTGGAGAAACTATAGGAAGAAAATGCAGAAACGAGCAGAACCGTTAACAATATCGGAGCCACGTATTTGAGCATGACCAGATACATTGTCTTGCGACGGAACTTGTAGCCATTGAGACGCATCTCTCCGACCAGCAATCTAGGTTTGGCTACCCATCCGATGAGGATGCATGTAAGGATGGCCAGAATGGGCATGAACACATTATTGCTGACATAGTCGAAGATGTCCAAAATCTGAGCCGTGGCGCCATTGGGTAGGGGCAGTTCGAAATACCACACATTATAACCCAGACATACTACCGTTGACCACACAAATCCTGTTCCTGCCATGATGATGACCGACTTGCTGCGCGTCCACCCGAACTTGTCCTTTACACTTGTTACGATGGCTTCCAAAATGGAAACCGCACTTGTCAGAGCGGCAAACAACACCATGAGGAAGAACACCATGCCTATCACCATGCCAAATACACCGAGACTGTCGAAAACCTTGGGCAGAGCAATAAACATCAATCCGGGGCCGGCCTTCATGCCCTCCGTTCCCATGAAGACATACACTACAGGGATAATCATGAGTCCTGCGAGGATAGCTATCAGGGTGTCGAAAATCTCAATGCGGTCCACGGCTTGTCCGAGATTCACCGTTTTCTTCATGTATGAGCCGTAGGCCACCATGATACCCATCGCTATGGAGAGTGAATAGAAAAGCTGGCCCATGGCGTCAAGACAAATCATCATAAAACGGCGCAACGTCAGTCCCTCAAAATTGGGAATGAAATAAACGGCAGCTCCTTCCAGACCTGTGCGTGTCTCTCCGTTGGCATCGGTGTTGGAGATGAAAAGACTGTAGACGCAGATGCTCGCCACCATAATGACGAGAGCCGGCATGATGATGCGGGAATACTTCTCAATGCCTTTCTCAACTCCTCGGTAAACGATAAAGAAACACATCAACGAGAAGAAAATGGTGAAAATTAGCGGTTCCCACTGCGCCGTTATGAATCCCCCGAAGAAGGAGTCGTCGGCAGCCAGTCCTCCGTCAAAGGCCAGGTAGGTGGCAAAATACTTCAGCACCCATCCGCCAATGACACAGTAGTAGGGATAGATGATGTAGGGTACAACGAAAGCCAGCCAGCCGAGAAAAGCCCAACGCTTGTTGATGACGCCGTAGGCCGTGAGGGGACCTTGTTGTGTGCGTCGGCCGATGGCCACTTCTGTTATGAGCAGTGTGAAGCCGAAAGTCACTGCTAAGATGATGTAAATCAGGAGAAAAAGACCACCGCCATCGCGTGCGGCCAAATAAGGGAAGCGCCAAATGTTTCCCAGGCCTACAGCAGATCCTGCTGCGGCAAGCACAAAGCCTAAAGAACCGCTGAACGAATTTCTTCCTTCACCTTCCTTCATGTGTTTTGTTTTTTTATCCATATTTGCCAAGTACGGCTGAAAGGACTCGAACCTTCACGCTCGAAAGCACCAGATCCTAAGTCTGGCGTGTCTACCAATTCCACCACAACCGCAGCTTCAATCCGCAAAATCTTCACAAAGGTACAAAAAAGTTGATACTTCTTGTTCGTTGTCGGGCGGTTTTTCCCTTTATTTGTTTTTTTTTTCGTAATTTTGCGCCCGAATAATTATAAAATCACATAAAATGGCACAGCAAGAAGACGTTTTTAAGAAAATAGTTTCGCATTGTAAAGAATACGGATTTGTTTTTCCCTCAAGTGATATATACGACGGCCTCGGCGCCGTGTATGACTACGGTCAGAACGGTGTGGAGTTGAAGAACAACATCAAGCAGTATTGGTGGCAGTCTATGGTGCTGCTTCACGAGAACATTGTGGGCATCGATGCTGCCATCTTCATGCATCCCACAACATGGAAGGCTTCCGGCCACGTGGATGCATTCAACGACCCTCTCATTGACAACCGCGATTCCAAGAAGCGTTATCGTGCGGATGTGCTCATCGAGGAGCAGATTGCCAAGTATGACGACAAGATTGAGAAGGAAGTGGAGAAGGCTCGTAAGCGTTTCGGCGACAGTTTCGACGAGGCTAAGTATCGCGAGACTTCGGAGCGTGTTCGTGAGACTCAGGAGAAGCGCGATGCTCTTCATGAGCGCTACCAGCAGGTGATGAATGCTCCCGGCGGTATCGATCTTGAGGGCATGAAGCAAATCATCCTCGACGAGGAGATTGTTTGCCCCATTTCCGGTACGCGCAATTGGACTGACGTGCGTCAGTTCAACCTGATGTTCAAAACCGAGGTGGGTGCAGCTGCAGAAGGTGCCTCCACCATCTACCTGCGTCCCGAGACTGCTCAGGGTATCTTTGTCAACTACCTCAACGTGCAGAAGACCGGCCGCATGAAGTTGCCTTTCGGCATCGCTCAGATTGGTAAGGCATTCCGCAACGAGATTGTGGCCCGTCAGTTCATCTTCCGTATGAGGGAGTTCGAGCAGATGGAGATGCAGTTTTTTGTAAAGCCCGGTACGGAGCTGGAGTGGTTCTCCAAGTGGAAGGAGACGCGTATGAAGTGGCATCAGAATCTCGGATTCGGTGCAGAGAATTACCGTTTCCACGACCATGACAAGTTGGCTCACTACGCCAATGCTGCTACCGACATTGAGTTCCGTATGCCTTTTGGCTTCAAGGAGGTGGAGGGAATTCATTCCCGCACCAATTTTGATCTTTCGAGTCACGCCAAATACAGCGGCAAGAAGATAGAATATTTCGATCCGGAGACCAACGAGAGTTATACGCCTTTTGTCATCGAGACATCCATCGGTGTGGACCGCATGTTCCTTTCCATCATGTGCCACAGCTTCGAGGAGCAGAAGTTGGACAACGGCGAGACGCGCACCGTCCTGCATCTGCCTGCAGCGTTGGCGCCCGTTAAGTTGGCTGTATTCCCCCTCACCAAGAAGGACGGTATGCCCGAGAAGGCCCAGGAAATCATCAACGAACTCCGCTTCCACTTCAATTGTAAGTATGAGGAAAAGGATCAGATTGGCAAGCGTTATCGCCGTATGGACGCCATCGGTTGTCCCTATTGCGTCACCGTGGACCAGCAGACGATGCAGGATGATACCGTTACTCTGCGCGACCGCGACACCATGGAGCAGCGCCGTGTGAAAATCTCTGAGTTACGAGGTATTATCGAGGATCAGGTGAGCATCACTTCTCTTTTGAAACGTTTGCTTTGATGAAATCGCTCTGGACCATAGCTTTGGCCTGTTTGCTCTTTGCTGCCTGCTCCGATACGGATGACAGCTACGACGGTTACGCCAATTGGAAGGCCCGTAATGCCGAGTGGTTTGCCCAGGTGCTTGACTCCGCTCGTACCGACATTGCAGCCAAAGGTGACAACAGCGCGTGGCGCATCCGTCGCACGTTGCTCAAGACCGACGCCTCCAACGGCAATGATTCCAATTATGTGGTCATGAAGAAGATGGGCGTTGTCAAGGAGTTGGGCGTGCTGAGTCCTTCTTACACTGACACCGTGTGTCTGGCTTATCGCGGCTGGCTGATGGAGCGTATGGACTATGTGGACAACGATGAGACACTGTCTCCCATCAAGACGGTATTTGCTCAGACCTTTTTCGGCACGTTCGATCCCAAGACCGCCGGCATAGTGGAGGCGCCCGTGAGTGAATATGTTGAGGGTTTCGCCACTGCGCTTCAGTATATGAAAAGCGGTGAAATGTGGATGGTCTACATCCCTCAGGGTATGGGCTATGGTGCAGAGAGCAAGACCGTTGTTCCGGCTTATTCCACACTGCAATTCTTCGTGTGGTTGCAGTCGTGGCGTCGAAGCGGTATTCCCGGCGACATGTAGGGCTGGAGTAAAAATTAAACAATAACTTAAGGAAAAAGATATATGAAAGTAGCAATTGTAGGTGCCAGCGGAGCCGTGGGACAGGAGTTTCTGCGCGTGTTGGCTGAGAGAAATTTTCCGATTGACGAGTTGGTGCTCTTCGGTTCTGAACGTAGTGCGGGTCGCACATACATTTTCCGTGGCAAGGAGCTCAAAGTGAAGCTTCTGCAGCACAACGACGACTTTAAGGATATTGACATCGCCTTCACCTCTGCCGGAGCCGGCACGTCGAAAGAGTTCGAACAGACCATCACTAAATACGGTTGTGTGATGATTGACAATTCTTCCGCTTTCCGTATGGACAAGGATGTGCCCCTGGTGGTGCCCGAGTGCAATGCCAAGGATGCCCTTGACCGTCCCCGTGGCGTCATAGCCAATCCCAACTGCACGACCATTATGATGGTGGTGGCGCTCCAAGCCTTGGAGAATATCAGCCATATCAAGCGCATCCATGTGTCGTCTTATCAGGCTGCTTCGGGTGCCGGAGCCGCCGCTATGGCTGAACTTTTTGAGCAGTACCGTCAGGTGTTGGCCGGTGAGAAGCCCACTGTGGAGAAGTTTGCCTACCAGTTGGCTTTCAACGTAATCCCTCAGATTGACGTCTTCACAGACAACGGCTACACCAAGGAGGAGATGAAGATGTACAACGAGACGAAGAAAATCATGCATACCGATGCCGAATGCTCGGCCATGTGTGTTCGCGTGCCTTCTTTGCGTTGTCACAGCGAGGCTGTTTGGGCCGAGACGGAGCGTCCTGTCGGCGTTGCCGAGTTCCAGGAAGCCGTAAAGCATGGCAATGGCCTTCAGCTGATGGATGAGCCTGCCGACAAGAAGTATCCCATGCCTCTCTTCCTTGAGGGTTGCGACGATGTCTATGTAGGCCGTGTGCGTAAAGATCTGGCCAACCCCAACGGCATCACTTTCTGGCTTGTGAGCGACCAGATCCGCAAGGGTGCTGCTCTTAACGCTGTTCAGATAGCCGAGTGGCTGCTGAAGAACGATAAGCGCTTCGCCTGAACTTTTTAACATTCTTTCCTTGTGATTAAAGACCCCACATGGATATTCTTGGTGGTGCTGGCAGTCATCCTGCTGGCACCCATCGTGTTGCGCCGTTTGCGCATTCCCAGCATCATTGGTCTCATCGTGGCCGGCATAGTGTTGGGAGAGCACGGCTTGGGTCTTATTGAGCGCGATCGCAGCTTCGAGATTTTCGGTCAGGTCGGCATCTACCTTATCATGTTCATGGCAGGCCTCGGGCTCAACATGGGCAGTGTAAAGCGCTATGGCCGCGAGGGCGTGCTTTTCGGCGTACTCACGTTCCTTGTGCCTTTCTTCATGGGGCTGGTAGCGTCACATTGGTTGTTGGGGCTTGGTTGGACAACCTCCATGCTGATGGCCTGCATCTTCTCCTCTCACACGCTGGTCACATATCCTGTGGTGCAGCGTTATAGCCTGTCCCGCCATCCCAAGGTGGTGGTTTCTGTGGTGGCTACGGCCTTCACCACGTTTCTCTCTCTGCTGATTCTGGCGGTGGTGATTGACATGGAGGAGGCCCGTTCCGTATGGGATCTTGTCCGATTGGCTCTAAACATTGTGCTCTATGGCGGGGCAATGCTCTTTTGTGTACCCCGTGTGGGCCGATGGTTCCTGCGTCGCTACGATGAGCCCGTTACGCAGTTCATCTTTATGCTTCTGCTCCTGTTCCTCTCGGCGGCTTTGGCGCGTTTGGCGGGTATTGCTCCGCTACTGGGTGCCTTCCTGTGCGGCTTGTTGGTCAATCGCCTCATTCCGCGCATGTCCCCGTTGATGAACCGCATAGAGTTCTTTGCTAATGCCTTTTTTGTGCCCTATTTCCTCATCGGTGTGGGCATGCTCATTGATGTGCATGTGTTCCTGTCCTCTCAGGCGATTCTCTGGATGGCGGTGGTGATGGTGAGTGTCGGGCTGCTGTCCAAGTGGATTGCCGCTGCGCTCCATCAAGGCATTATGCGGGCCAACAGTGCCACGCGTCTGCTCACCTTCGGATTATCGAGTGCTCATTCTGCCGGAGCATTGGCCATCGTCATGACCGCGGCTGCTCCGGAAGTGGGGCTCTTGGGCGACGATGCGTTGGACGCTACGGTGATGCTCATCCTCTTTTCGTGCATAGTGTCTTCCATCGCCACCGACCGGGGCGCACGTCGTTTGGCCATTCGTGAGGCGCGCACCGAGGACAACCGGGGTGCTTATCACGGACGCTGCCTCACATTCTACGAGAAGAAAGATGCTGTGGACGATCTGACGCAGCTCTCCATCATGCTCTGCAATCACGACATTCCGACACCTGTGATGGGCCTTACCGTCACGTTTGAAGATGAGGCTACGGAGCAACAGCAGCATGAGGCACACTCCCTTTTGGAGCGAGCCCGACTGCTTTGTACTTCGGCCGATGTGACGATGCGCATCATGTCGCGTGTGAGCAATAATGTCGTCTCCGGCATTCAGCACGCCACCACCGAGTATGAGTGCGGCGAAGTCCTGTTGTCTTATGATGTTTCCGCTGCCCAGAACTCTCTGCTCCCCAAACTGGTGGCCGCATCTTCTCTCGAGGTGGTGGCTTACGACAATTTGGTTCCGCCTTCCACGCTGCGCCGCATTGTGGTGGCGATGCCGCAGAAAGCGGAGTTGGAGGTGGGCTTTTACAAATGGGTGGAGCATGTCTGCCGTGTGGCGGCCAATATTGACGCCCGTATGGAATTTCATGCCCATGCCGACACCTTGCCGCATCTGCGCTCTTATCTGTGGCAGCACCACATGTCTTTGCGTGCCGAGTATCATGAGATGCCCCTCTGGACGCGCATTATGTCTCTACAGCAGCGAGTCGGGCGAGACGATCTCATGGTCTTTGTCCTCTCGCGTCCGGGCTTCATTTCCTATCGTGGCGCTATGAGCGGCTTGCCTTTGCAGCTTCGCCGCTATTTCTCCCACACCAACATCATGATGATTTATCCCGACCAAGGCCAATGATACAACTGAAAGACATCCACAAGAGTTTCGGCTCTCTTGAAGTGCTTAAGGGCATTGATCTCACCATCGGCGAGAGCGAGTTGGTGAGCATCGTCGGCAGCAGTGGCGCCGGCAAGACCACATTGCTTCAGATTATGGGCACGCTCGATGCGCCGACCAGCGGCGAGGTGTTCATCGACGGCGAGTGTGTCAATCGCTTCTCCGAGCGTCGCCTGGCCCGTTTGCGCAATAGCCGTATCGGCTTTGTGTTCCAGTTTCATCAGCTCCTGCCCGAGTTTTCCGCTTTGGAGAACGTCATGATTCCGGCGCTCATCGGCGGTGCCGAGCGTAAGGCGGCAGCTGCGCGTGCCTCGGAGCTGCTCGACCTCATGGGGCTCACTGAGCGTGCGGCACATCGTCCCAACGAGCTATCTGGTGGCGAGAAGCAGCGTGTGGCTGTGGCGCGTGCACTGGTCAACAGGCCTACTGTGGTCCTGGCCGACGAGCCCTCCGGCAGTTTGGACAGCCGCAACAAGGAGGAACTGCATGCGCTCTTTGCCCGTCTGCGCGACGAGCTGCATCAAACTTTTGTCATCGTTACCCACGACGAGAGCCTTTCGCGCCAGACCGACCGCACCATTCGCCTTGTCGATGGCCTGGTGGTCTGAGTCCGTTCTTTATTATAATATTAGGTATATAAAAGAAGTCAGCCCCTCCAGGTCGGAGAGGCTGATGTTCTTTCTCTAAGGAGAGAAGGGGAGAAGGGCTTTAGGCCTCTTCCTCCTTCACATTCATGCGCTTTTCAGCAATGCGGGCCTTCTTACCTGTGAGGTTGCGCAGGTAGTAGAGCTTGGCGCGACGCACCTTACCCACTTTGTTGATCTGAATGCTGTCGATGTTGGGCGAATCGATGGGGAAGATACGCTCTACACCCACGGTGCCGCTCATCTTGCGCACGGTGAAGCGACGCTTGTCTCCGTGACCGCTGATCTTGATGACCACGCCACGATAGAGCTGGATACGCTCCTTGTTACCCTCGACAATCTTGTAAGCTACAGTGATGGTGTCACCGGCCTTGAAGGCGGGGTGCTGTTTCCCCGTAGCAAATGCTTCTTCAGCAATCTTAATGAAATCTGCCATATCTTTTGACTGACTTTAAAGGTTGTGTTGTCGATCGACGCAGGCATAACGAACCACTCTTTTTTCGCCAGCGACCTACGCGAAAGCAGATGCAAAGGTACGGAAAAGTTTTCATTCGGCCTGCTCTTTTTCTCTCTTTTTTATGCCTATGAGTGGTTTTTTGTGCATATTGTTCTCATTTTTCTTTCAATATAGTCCCGACAATCGAAAATTTTCTATAATTTTGCACTGGATTTTGTGAATAATTAACATTGAAACAAGAAAACATATCATACACTCAATGAAAAGAATGCATTTATCCGAGTTGGGCTGCCTGTTGAGCGCAGCGCTTATGTTGGGCTCTTGCGGGCTCGACATGCCCAAAGAAACCCAGTCGTCGTTTGAGACTATCACGATTAAAAAGCAGGACATCACGGTGCCCGTGAAGTTCAGTGCCAGGATGAAGGGTAAGACCGATGTGACCGTCACGCCCCAGGTGAGCGGACAGCTGATGCAGATTTGCGTCACTGAGGGTGACCGTGTGAACAAGGGTCAGACGCTTTTCGTTATCGATTCGCGCAACGCCCAGCTTGAGCTGGAGGCCGCTCAGGCCAATCTTGAGGCCGCTTTGGCTTCGGAGAGTTCGGCCCTGTTGGAGTACGAATCCAACAAAAACCTTTTTGAGAAAAACATCGTGAGCCGCTTCATGCTCGACAATTCGGAGAACTCCTACAAGCGCGCTCAGGCCGCTGTGGCTCAGGCCCGTGCTTCCGTCAACCGTGCGAAGGTCAACCTGGGCTTCTGCACCATCACGGCGCCTGTGGCCGGCATCATCGGTGAGATTCCCGTGCGTTCGGGCGATCAGGTGTCACCCATGACGCAGCTCACCATCCTGAGCGGCAACAACGAGATGAATGCCGAATTCTCCGTAACGGAGAACATCGTCGAGACCATGGTGCGGGAAGGTATGAGCAAGGGCGACACGGAGAAATATATGGAGCAACTGCCCGATGTGTCTTTCGTGATGAAGAACGGCACGGTGTATCCTCTCAAGGGGCGCATCACCAGCCTTACCGGCGTGGTCAATGCGGCTACGGGTTCTCTGGTTTGTAAGGCCACGTTCCCCAATCCCGACGGTCATCTCTATTCCGGCATTCAGGGCACTGTGGTGCTCCCGATGACTGAGGAGGCCGTGATGGTGGTTCCGCAGGTGGCTGTGGTGAAGCTGCAGGACCGTCAGCAGGTCTATAAGGTGCAGCCCGACAGCACCGCCACTGCTGTCGAAGTGACGACGGCTGACGCCGGCAACGGTCAGGATTTCATCGTTATGAGCGGCCTTTCCGAAGGCGATCGCATCGTCACCGTGGGTGCCAACAACGTGTCGGAGGGCCAGAAGGTGCTCTTCCCGGAGGCAAAGGGTAAGAAGTGAAGAGTGAAGAGTGAAGAATCCGGTTTACATTCGACATTCGACATTTGACATCCGATTATTATGAAAGAGAATATTTTCATCAAAAGATATGTGATGGCCTGTGCCATCTCCATCGTGATCGCCATGGTGGGCTTCATCTCGATGTCCACGCTGCCCGTTGAGCAGTATCCCAATATCGCACCGCCTCAGGTGAGTGTTTCGACCACTTATACGGGTGCCGACCCCGGCACGATTATGGAGTCCGTCATCCGTCCCCTGGAGGAGGAAATCAACGGTGTTCCCGGCATGATGTACATCACCTCCAAGGCCACTTCGACGGGCAATGTGACCATCAACGTCTTCTTCGAGCAGGGCACCGATCCCGACATTGCGACGGTCAACGTGCAGAACCGCGTCTCCAAGGGTCAGTCCTCTCTGCCCAGCGATGTGCTCAAGATGGGCATCACGGTGCAGAAGCAGCAGAGCAACATCCTCTGTATTCTTGGTGTGAAGAGCAACGACGGCAAATACAGCGACGACTTCATTTCCAACTACGTGGACATCAACGTTGTGCCGCGTTTGAAGCGTATCACCGGTGTGGGCGACGTGCAGAATCTGGGCAACACCTATGCCTTGCGCATCTGGATGAAGCCCGATGTCATGGCGCAATACGGCCTCTCTCCCGACGATGTTTTCGCCGCCATCACCACTCAGAGCTTTGTCACCCCGACGGGTTCTTTCGGTGAGCTGAGCACGAACAAATATCAGTACACGATGGAGTATGAGGGCACGCTCAAGAGCGTCGATGAATTCAGGGAGATTGTCGTGCGTTCCGATGACGGCGGCCATTTGCTCTATCTGAAGGACGTTGCCGAGGTGGAGATCGGTGCCCAGAGCTACAGCTTCATCTCCGACATCAACCAGAAGCCGAGCTCGATGCTCATGATCTTCCCGACGCCGGGTGCCAACGCCACCGATGTCAATGCGCGCATCCGCAAGACGTGCGACGACCTGCGTGCCACGATGCCGGCCGGTCTGGAGTTTGTCACGATGATGACCTCCGACGACTTCCTCTTCGCCGCCATCCACAATGTGGTGGAGACGCTCGTCATCGCCATCATCCTGGTGATCCTCGTGGTGTTCTTCTTCCTGCAGAACATCAAGGCCACCATCATTCCTTCCATATCGATTGTCGTGTCGCTGATGGGCACGTTTACCATCGTTCAGATGGCCGGTTTTTCGCTCAACATCCTCACGCTCTTCGCTCTGGTGCTGGCCATCGGTACGGTGGTCGATGACGCCATTGTGGTGGTGGAGGCCGTGATGGCGAAGATGGAGGGCGGCGTCACAGATGCCCGTGAAGCCACACGCCAGGCCATGAGCGAGGTGACGGTGGCCGTCATCTCCTGTACGCTGGTCTTCATGGCCGTGTTCATTCCCGTGACCTTCACGGGCGGTACTTCCGGCACCTTCTTCACCCAGTTCGGCATCACGATTGCCTCTTCCGTAGGCCTCTCGTGCGTGTCGGCTCTGACGCTGTGTCCGGCCCTCTGTGCCATCATGCTGAAGATGTCCGATGCGGGTGAGGGCAAGGGTCTGACCTACTACACCAAGAAGGCCTACGAGGCCGGCTACAACGCCGTTCTCAGAAAATATTCCGGCGCCGTGCAGAAGTTCATCAAGCGCCCTGCGCTCTCGTGGCTCATTCTGACCGGGGCTGTGGTGCTGATGGTCTTCTTCATGAAGAATCTGCCTTCCGGCCTTGTGCCTCAAGAGGACCAGGGCGTCTTCCTGGCCGAGGTGCGCGCTCCCGAAGGTTTCACCCTGCAGCAGACCAACGAGATGATGAAGCAGGTGGAGGAGAAGGTGCGTGAGATCCCCGAGCTGGAGAGCTACGCCACATCGTGCGGCTACGGCCTGATTTCGGGCTACGGTTCCAGCTACGCCACTCTGGTGGTCCGCCTGAAGAATTGGGAGGAGCGTCCGGGCATGAACCACATGATCGACCTCGTCCTGGGTCGCTTCTATTATGCCTGCAAGGAGATTAAGAATGCGCAGGTGTTGCCGTTCCAGATGCCGCAGATTCCCGGCTACGGCACGAGCAGCAACGTGAACCTCGTGGTGCAGGATCCCACCGACGGCAACCTCAGCGAGTTTGCCAAGCAGACCGACCGCTTCCTGGCCAAGCTCTCCGAGCGCAAGGAGATCAGTTCGGCTCTGTCGGCTTATTCCGAGCGCTTCCCGAAGTATCAGGTCTATGTCGATGCCGCCCAGTGCGACCGCTCCGGCGTGTCGCCTAAGACGGTGCTCACCACGTTGGGCAACTACTGCAGCGGCGCCTATATCGGCAACTTCAACCAGTTCGGCAAGGTGTACCGCATCATGGCGAGCGCCGCTCCCGAATACCGTCTCGATCCCTCTTCGCTCAACAACATCTTCGTGAAGGTGTCCGGCGGCAAGATGTCGCCCCTCTCGGAGTTTGTCACGCTGAAGGAGTTTGTCGGTCCCTCCGGCATTGAGCACTTCAACCTCTTCCAGAGCATCACCTGCCAGGTGACGGCCGCCAACGGCGTCAGTGAGGGTCAGGCGCACAAGGTCATCGAAGAGGTCTTCCGTCAGGAGATGCCCAAGACCGCCACGTTCGAATACAGCGGCATGTCGCGCGAGGTGGAGGAAACAGCCGGTTCCAACACCACCGTCATCATCTACCTCATCTGCGCCGTGCTCATCTACCTCATTCTGGCTTCGCTCTACAATTCGTGGTTCACGCCGTGGGCCGTGCTTCTGAGTGTGCCTTTCGGTCTGATGGGTGCCTTCATCTTTGCCTATCTGGGTTCGCTGCTCAAGCTGCCCGGCATGGACAACAACATCTATCTGCAGACGGGTGTCATCATGCTCATCGGTCTGCTGGCCAAGACGGCCATCCTGATCACGGAGTTTGCCAGCGAGCGCCGCAAGCAGGGTCTGGGCATCACCGAGGCGGCCTTCGAGGCCTGCAAGGAGCGCCTGCGTCCCATTCTGATGACGGTGGCCACGATGATCATCGGCATGGTGCCCCTCGTCATTGAGGGCGGTGCCGGCGCCAACGGCAACCGCGCTCTGGCTTTGGGTGTCATCGGCGGCATGAGTGTCGGCACAGTGGCGCTGCTCTTTGTGGTGCCCGCCTTCTTCATCGTGTTCCAGGGGCTCCACGAGCGTTTCCAGGGAAAGGACTAATCTTTAACACAATATCACAAAAACATCAACAAAAATGAAAAAATCATTGTTACTGAGCGGCGTGCTTCTCTTCATGGGAGCAAACCTTTTAAAGGCTCAGATGGACGAGAGATTCAATGACGGTAAAGTGCCCTACGGCTGGTATGCCGACGGTTGGACCGTGAAAGACGGCGCCGCACAGAAGGGCTCCTCTTCCAGCGGTTTTTCCATGCCGGGCAGTAACAGTGATGAGGGTTTCACCTATCTGATGACGCCTCCCCTGAAGGTGTCTGCCGGTGAGAATCTGGTCTTCTCCGCCAAGAAGAGCGGGGGTGGGGGTATGGACTCCTTCATGGGCAGCAATGACTCCACTTTCGTGGTCGAGCGATGCGTCTACGGACAGCACAAGTGGATTCAGGTTGCCGATTTCACCACCGAGGTGGAGACCGACTACAAGACCTTCACCGTTTCGGGCACCGAGGCCGGTGAATACCGTTTCCGTTTCCGTTCGGGCAACACCGTGCTGATCGACAGTGTGGCCGGCTTCACCATTGATATGGAGGCTCCCGATATCCTCGTGATCGACACCGTCGGCGACGCCCACGGTGCGGTGAAGATGATCGATTTCAGCCTTTGCTACAAGGATTCCGTCAAGCAGGTGCTCGTGGTGAACACCGCCACCGGCAAGCTTGTCGTGAACAACAGCATGTCCGAAGCTGCGAAATTCTCCTTCAGCAAGACATCGATGGAGATTGCCGGCGGCGATTCGCTGGACGTTGACGTCAAGTTCCTGTTTGCGGCCGGACAGCCCGGCAAGAACGAGTCGCTGGCTTCGTTCAAGCCCTCCGACTCCCGTGTGGAGGCTGCCGAAATCATGACCTACGCCATCGTCACCGAGCCCGGCGTGTGGATGGAGGATTTCAACGGCGAGGCCGAGCCCAAGTCGTGGGTGATTGACGGATGGACGGTCGAGAAGGGCGTGGCCCATGTCACCGAGCCTTCCGGCGGTGCTGCGTTCGGCATGGGTGGCAGTGCTTTTTATCTCACCACTCCTCCCGTCACGGTAGCCGGCAACACCCAGGCGCTGATTTTCTCCGTGAAAGACGGTGACGACGGCGGCGGCATGGGCGGCATGATGGGCGGCGGCAGCAGCAGCCCCACAATCACCGTGGAGAAGACGGTTTACGGCAGCAACAAGTGGGAGAAGGTCAAGGTCATCGGAGGTCTTGAGGGCGATTACCGCGTCAAGTGGATTTCCGGCATCGAGCCGGGCGACTACCGCTTCCGCTTTGTGGCTTCCGACAGCATCGTCATCGATTCCGTGGCCGGATTCCAAATCAAGGAGAACGCGCCCGATATGTACATCACTCAGGAAGACAAGGCTGTCAACTACGTCTTCTACGGCCTGTGCAAGAGCAATGTCACCAAGAGCTTCAAGGTCTATAATTCCGGCACCGGTGCCATCACAATCAATCTGGCTTCCACCAGTGAGTTCTTCAATGTGAAGACCCCTGTGTTGGACATTCCCGCTTCGTCCAGCGTCAACGTCGATGTGGAGTTTCTCTTCGAGAGCGCTCCCTGTGGTGAGAACAGCTCCGTTCTGGTGTTTGCGCCCCAGAGCGAGGTGCTGACGCCCCAATACATCGCCCTCAGGGCTTACAAGATCAGCAACGAGGCCTGGTCTGAGGACTTCGATCCCGAATACGTCGTGGAAGACGAGTCCGAGCCGCTTCCCTTGCCTGAAGGGTGGGAGTCCACCGGCTGGCAGGTGAGCAAGCCCAGCGGCGGCATGATGGACATGATCGGCGGCGGCGACAGCGCTCCGAAGTCCTGGCAGGCTACCACCGATTCCAAGGAATATGAGCTGATTACCCCGCGTCTGCAGGCCCTTCAGGGCGACGTACTCTCCTTCGACGTGGAGATAGACGCCATGGCCGGCATGATGGGTTCGTTCAGCGGCGGTGATCCTTCCGTGCTCATGATGTACTACCGTCGCGATGTGGACAGCGACTGGACCCTCTACAACTACTTCGCGCGTTCGGAGACCGTCTATTTCAAGGCGCCCTACTCGGGCATTTACCGCCTGAAGTTCACCGGCACCGGTTCGCTCGACAACTTCCTCGGCTTCACACTACCCGCAGAGCCCGTAGCTCTGATTGACGGCGCCGACAACAGCGCTGTCATCGAGGAGAACGACGGCAAGGTGGTCAACGTCACCTACGACCGTGAGTTCTCTGCCGAACAGGCTCCCGACGGCACGTGGCAGAGCCGCGCCTATGCCGTCAGCCTGCCCTACGACTTCAACTTCAACGCTTACTACAGCCGCGCTCAGGTGGGTGTTTACCGCCTCGACTTTGTGGATGAGTTCTACGGCGAATATGTCTTCACCAGGACCGACGGCAACCTGCCCTCCGGCACGGCCGCTCTGGTGGTGGTCAATGAGGGCTTCGTGAACCTGAGCGCCGTCGAGACGCTCTTCAGCAAGGAGCTCAAGGCGAGCGACGTCTATGCCTACGGCGCCGCCGAGCCCTCTGTGGTCGGCACCTGGCAGGGCAACTTCGACGCCATCTCGGAGGGTGACGAGCGTGCCGAGGGCGCTTACGCTATGGACGACCGCGGCAACTGGGAGCCCCTCGCTCCGCGTCTGACGCCCGAGTTGTCGTTCCGCGCTTTCCGCGCCTTTATGAAGATGAACGAGGCCGGCAAGGAGAGCTACAGGCCGATGACGCGCCAGACGCTGGCTGCCGCTCCCGAGAGCGCCCAGAGCAGAGTCCGTGCCGCCGATGACGGTGTGGAGCACGACGGTCTCAAGCGCTTCCCCGCCCAGCTCTTCAGCGGCGACCTTCCGGGTCTGCCCGACGTCACCGGCATCACCACCGTCCGCACGGTGGAGGCCGACGGCTCACAGCGCTATTTCGACCTTCAGGGTCGTGAGCTCGGCGGTGAGCCCGAGAGAGGATATTATATCGTCAACGGTCAGAAATTCAAGAAGTAAGCCATGAAAAGATTGCTCAGCAGGATTTTCTTCCTGACGTTGATATGCTCCGCGGCGCTCTTCTCGGCTTGCTCTTCCGACGACGCGCCTGCCGTTCCCGTGGATCCTCCCGTGGATCCGCAGCCCGTCCCCCCGTCCGACCGCGACGTGCTTGCAGCGACGCTTAAGAAGGACGCCGCCGTGCTGGCCGACCAGTTGGACTTCAGCGCCATCGAGACGACGTCGGATGCCACCCGCCAGCTCCTCTCGCTGATGAGCCGGGGCCGTTTCTTTATGCGCGACATGCAGACGGCGATGGTCATGATCACCGCCCGCAACATCTCCGAGAGAAAGCTTGCCTACGGCTTGCGTGTCGTCTTCGATGAGAAGGCCAACTACCGCATCGGCACCACCGGCGGCTCTCTGGAGTTCATCTTCCCCGCCACCATCGGCGACTATCCCAAGACGCTCTACAAACTGACCTTTGCCAGCAACAAAAACTGGGACGCCGTACCCGAGCTGTTCAATCTCACGCTGAGCGGCATGTTCGGCGACAGGGAGCGTGTGCTCAGCAAGTCGTCGGCCAACATCGTGATGGCGTCCGACTATGCCGGCATGGCAGCAATAGCTTTGGGAGCATTCGCCTTCGACGGCCGGATGGACTTCTTTACGCCCGACGACCCCGACCGGAGTGTCTGCGCCGTTGACCTCATGGCGATGAGGGATGCCAACAACACGCTCAGCTTCGGCTGCGACTACGAGCAGGGCGGTCGGACCGTTTTCGACATGACGGTTGATCTTCCCCTGCCGGAGGACTTCGTCATTAACTCCATCGGTGAGGCCGTCGAGGCCGCTGAGGGTATCGAGGCCGTTGCCGATGTGCTGGGCAATCTGGCCGTGGAGTCCGTTATTGCTGACGGCGCCGACTTTATGCCCGCCCTGAGGGATGTCATGGAGGGCGTCAAAGACAAGGAGCTCGCGCCCGAGGAGTTCAGCCGTCGTGTTGAGCGTCTCAACGGAAGCCTGCTCATGGTGATTGCCGGTGAAGACAACACGGAACCCGTCCCCATGAAGCTGCTCGGTGAGCAGGGCGAGGAGGCTTATTGCGTGATGCAGGCCTTCCGCTTTGCCGGTTCTTCGGACTACACGCCGCTCAAGCAGGTCGTCGATGCCGCCACCTACGACAATCTGGTGGAGATTTACCACAAGACGGCGCTGCCCGTGGGCAAGACCGCTGCGGCCTATTCCGACCTGCTGACCGTGATGATGCAGATCCTGCCCATCCCCGGCACAAAACAGTAAACCAAACTGACTTAAAATATGATGCATTCTCTAAAATTTGTTGTCATCGTGGCCCTGAGCTCCCTGCTTGCGGGCTGTGGGCTGTTTAAGAAATACGAGAACAAGGTGGCCACGCCCGACGACACCTTCGGCACCACCGAGGACGTCACGGCCGCCATCGGCGACACTTCCATTTCCGCCATGACGTGGCGCGAGTTCTTCACCGATCCGCTGCTCCAGCAGCTCATAGACTCCGTGCTCGCCGGCAACACAGACCTCAACTCTGCCCGCATCGCGGTGGAGAAGAGCCAGGCTTCCCTGAAGGCTGCCAAGCTGGCTTATCTGCCTTCCATTCACCTGGGCCCGCAGGGCAACCTCTCCCGCTTCGACGACCTGCCTTGGGCGCGCACCTACAATCTGCCGCTGCAGATCTCTGTTGATCTCGACTTCTTCGGCTCCATCACCAACAAGAAGCGTGCCGCCGCTGCCGTGCGTATGCAGGCAGAGATGCAGAAGGAGGCCGTTCGCGTCAACCTCATCTCCGCCACGGCGCAGCAATACTACATGCTGCAGCTGCTCGACCGCGAGCTCGACATCCTCATTCAGACCGACAGCCTCTGGCGTGCTTCACTCGAGACGCAGAAGGCCCTATGGGAGAACGGCAAGGCCTACAGCACCGCCGTCAACCAGCTGGAGTCGTCGTATCTCGACATGAAGACGCAGATTGTGGACACCCGTCGCCAGATACGAGCCGTGGAGAATGCCATCTGCCTTCTGCTGGGCGTCACGCCGCGCCATATCGAGCGCGGCCACTGGGGCACCACTGCGCTCCACCATCCCGAGGCTTTGGGCGATGCCGGACAGCGTATGTTCGATGTGCAGTATCTCAAGATTGGTGTGCCCGCCTCTCTCCTTGAGTTGCGTCCCGACATCCGTATGGCCAACTTCGCTATGGAGGAGGCTTTCTATAACACGCAGACTGCCCGCGCCGCTTTCTTCCCCAGCGTCACCCTTTCGGGCACTGTGGGGTGGACCAATTCTGCCGGCGGTGTCGTGATGGATCCTGCCGGTCTCTTGCTCAACTTTGCCGGCCAGCTCCTGCAGCCCGTCTTCGCCCGCGGCAAGATACGCGCTGCCCATAAGATTGCCAAGCTGACGGAGGAGGATCTCAAGAAGAAATACGTGCAGACGGTCATCGAGGCCGGCAACGAGGTCAACGAGGCTATGGCCGACTGTCAGGACGCCCGCGAGAAGTACGGCTTCTACGCCCGTCAGGTGGAGGTGTTGCTCGAGGCTTATCGCGGCACCCACGAGCTGATGGACGCCGGCAAGGCCGGCTATCTTGAGGTGCTCACGGCGCAGGAGCGTCTGCTGGGTGCCCAGCTCAACGAGGCCATCAACCTCTACGACGGTGCCCGTGCCGTCATCGCCCTCTACATCGCCCTCGGTGGAGGAGGGGAGTGATTTTATAGTTTAGAGTTTAAAGTTTAAAGTTTATAGTTAGGGCTGCCGGAATAATCCGGCAGCTTTTTTATTATTTTTCGTTTTTATGAACGGACACAAATTAACGCTTGTCCGCAATGTCCGTTATGTCCGCTGAGGGCCGTGAACGGACATTGCGGACATAACGGACATCTGTAAAAAGTGTGTCCGTTGAATGCGTCTTTTGCATAACCCGGATATTCGTTGAACCCGATAAATCAGCAGTGATGCAGCGGCTCTGCAGCAGTGATGCAGCAGCTCTAAGCGGACACAAAGGGCATTACTTAATTAAGCAGCGCTTAGGCCGTCACTCAAAGTAGAGCGAGAAGACAATCATCTTGGCCTTCATCTTGTCCACGCTCTTGGTGAACTTGATGAGCGGATTGTCCTCCAGGTCGTCGCGCTGGGAATTCAGCACATCGACCACAGAGAGGCAAAACTTCAGTTCGGGAATCAGCTTGAAGTAGCGCAGGTAGATGTCGCAGCCCATGCCGATCTCCAGCATGAAGTCGAAACGCTTGTCGCGGATGGGATCGCCCACGGCGTCGTTGAGTTTCACCTGAGGCGCCACACCCACAAGGAAATACGGACGGAAGTTGCCGGAACGCGGCGCCGCCAGCTTCAGCTCCAACGGCAGCGAGAGGTAGTTGCAGCGCATATTCTGCGTGGTGTCGCGGCCGCTGGCCTGCTCGTGGAACTTCAGATGCTTCTGGCCGAAGTTGATGCCGGGGGAGAAGCGCAGCTCCATGTACTTGTTCAGACGCAGTGCACCCAAGACGCCCACGCTGAAGCCCGGCTCCCAACGGTCCTGCTCGGTGTACCACTGCTCGCCCGTCTCGGGGTCCGTGTAGCCCGTGTTGTTGAACTTGCTCTCCATCATGTTCATGCCCAGATAGAAGCCCCAGTGGAAGCGGCGGTTGTCGATATACGGCTTGTTCATCAGCGTCTGCGTCTGTGCCGCAAGGCGTTGACCTCCCTGTCCGCAAGGCATGAGCACGGCGAGCAGGAGCATGAATATGAAAAGCGCGCGTTTCACTAAGAGAATAACCCGAAAAATGGCTTTTTTATTGTCCGAATAACTATTTTTGATGAGCGAAATGCACTTTTTCCGCGAAAAATTTGGTCGGTATCACTATTTTTAAGTATCTTTGCATCGAAAACAAACGCATTCCGTTTATATACATTAATTAAATAAATAAAGAAAACTATGGCTTACAAAATTGGTGAAGACTGCGTAGCATGCGGCACTTGTATCGACGAATGTCCCGTTGGTGCCATCTCTGAAGGCGATATCTACTCCATCGACCCCGATCAGTGCACCGAGTGCGGCACCTGTGCCGACGCTTGCCCCTCCGGCGCCATCTCTCTCTAAAGAGAAAAGCAAGAGAAAGAAAAGAAAGCCCGACCTCTTCAAGAGGCCGGGCTTCTTTGTGGCTTGCCTTTAAGCCAGGCGGGCCAGACACTCCTTGATGCGGCGCAGGGCCTCGCGTATGTTGTCATCGCTCGTGGCGTAGCTCATGCGGAAGCACTCGGGGCTGCCGAAGGCGTCGCCGCCCACAGTGGCCACATGGCCCACTTCAAGCAGATACATGGCCAGGTCGGTGCTGCTTTGGATGGAGCGGCCGTCGGCGCTCTTGCCGAAGAAGCTGCTGCACTTGGGGAAGAGGTAGAAGGCGCCTTCGGGCTCGTTGACTTCCAAGCCGGGAATCTCACGCGCCAGAGACACGATGAGGTTCTTGCGGCGTTCGAAAGCCTGACGCATGTCCTCCACGCACTGCTGCGGGCCGGCGAAAGCGGCCTCAGCTGCCTTCTGCGACACGGAGCAGGGGCCGGAGGTGTACTGGCCCTGCAGTTTGTTGCAGCCCTTGACAATCCAGTCGGGAGCGGCGATGAAGCCGATGCGCCAGCCGGTCATGGCATAAGCCTTGGAGACGCCGTTGATGATGACCACGCGGTCCTTGATGTCGGGGAACTGGGCCATGGAGGCGTGCGCGCCCACGTAGTTGATGTGCTCATAGATCTCGTCGGCGATGACAATGACGCGGGGGTGCTTGAGGAGGACGTTCTTCAGGGCCTCCAGCTCAGCCTTGGAATAGACA